>DATNOG010000224.1:0-8409 GCA_035601415.1 Pyrinomonadaceae bacterium
CCAGCAATATCGCGGGTTAATTTGAGAAACGACTGGCGTTCAGCGGAGGTATTCGAATCGTCGGTCTCGTTCTGCATCTATGATCCAAAGCAAAATTAGATCACCGTCGTCACAATCTCCCGTATGCTGCGTTGCAGCTCGCGATCGTCGGTGATGGGCGAGGACATCGCGACGTTGGCGGCGGTGACGGGTGGGATGCCTAGCGTGATTAGTTGCGCAGCGTAAATCAGTAGACGCGTCGAGACGCCCTCTTCCAATCCATGTCCGCGCAGGTTGCGCACCTTCTGCCCGATGAGCACCAGATCGCGTGCAGTGCCTTCGTCAACTCCGCCCTCGCGCGCGACGATCTCAGTTTCCAGCTCCGGCGGCGGGTAATCAAAATCGATGGCCACAAAACGTTGCCGCGTCGATTGTTTTAGATCCTTGAGAATGGATTGATAGCCGGGGTTGTAAGAAACCACCAGCATGAAGTCCGGCGGCGCCTCGAGGATGGTGCCGCGCTTTTCAATCGGCAGCCGGCGGCGATGGTCCGTCAAGGGATGGATGATGACGACCGTGTCCTTGCGCGCTTCGACTACTTCATCGAGATAACAAATCGCACCATTGCGTACCGCCGAGGTCAATGGACCATCATGCCAAACTGTTTCTTCGCCTTCGAGCAAAAATCTTCCCACAAGATCTGTTGCCGATAAATCTTCGTGACAGGCAACCGTGATCAGCGGGCGCTCGAGCCGCCAGGCCATGTGCTCGACAAAACGCGTCTTGCCGCAGCCGGTTGGTCCTTTAAGTATTACCGGCAGGCGCGCCGTGTGGGCCGCTGTAAACAGATCGACTTCACCATTTACCGGCAGGTAATACGGCTCTTCGGCAACTCGATATTCTTCTATGGCGCGTTCAGGCATCCGTTAGTTTCAAGTTCCAAGTTTCAGGTTTCAAGTTTGCGAGTGATGATCTTAGCATTCACAGGGAAAGCCGCCAAATTTAGCTCATTTGGAACCCAAGGGCCTTGCGGCAACTTGAAACTTGGAACTTGAAACCTGAAACTAGCACCAATGAAGATAGCAGTAGCAATGTCAGGCGGTGTCGATTCCTCGGCAGCCGCGGCGTTATTAAAGGAGCAGGGCCACGAGCTGGTCGGCTTCACCATGCAGCTCTGGGATCAACGGCGTGGCATCAACAAAGACGAAAACGGCGATCCGCTGCCGTCGCGTTGTTGCTCGCTTGACGACGTTTACGATGCGCGCCGCGTCGCGGAAGAATTAGGCTTTCCGTTTTACGTGTTGAATCTCGAGAAGGATTTCGAGCGTGATGTAGTGCAGCCATTTGTCTCGAGTTATTTGAACGGCGAGACGCCGATCCCCTGCGTGGCCTGCAACAGCCGGCTGAAGTTTGCTTCGCTCGATCGGCTGGCAGCGAGCCTCGGCTGCGACAAAGTAGCAACCGGTCACTACGCGCGGGTTGAATTCGACGAAGCCGCAAATCGCTATCGACTCTTCCGCGGACGCAATCTCGATAAGGACCAGTCATACTTTTTGTGGGAGCTGACTCAGGATCAACTGTCACGCGCGATGTTTCCTTTGGGCGAAATGTCAAAAGCGCAGGTGCGCGAAGTTGCACGTGAACACAGCATGGCAGTGGCGGAAAAGGCCGAGTCGCAGGAGATTTGTTTTGTGCCCGACCGCAACTATGCCGGCTTCATCGATCGCTATCTTGCAGCCACAGATGCTGAAGAACGATTGCCGGGCGAAGGTGAAATTGTGGACACGCGCGGTGAAGTGATCGGCCAACATGCGGGTATCCATCGTTATACCGTGGGCCAACGTCGCGGCATCGGCATCGCGAGCAGCACGCCCCTATATGTTGTTTCCATCGACGCAACGCGGAACCGGGTTGTGGTTGGCAACGATGATCAACTTGCCGGCAAGCACTTTGAGGCGGCAGGTGTAAATTGGCTGGCGCTGGATTCTCCGAACGATAGAGTCCGTGCCGAGGTCCGCGTTCGTTACCGTCACACTGCCGCGCCGGCGACGATTACACCGCTCGCGAACAACCGGGTCCAGGTTACTTTCGACGAACCACAGCGCGCCATCACGCCCGGTCAAGCGACTGTGTTCTATCGCGGTGATGAGGTTGTAGGCGGCGGCTGGATAGTGAAAAGCGGTAGGCAGAAGGCAGTAAGCACTAGGCAGAAAGCGGAAGGCGGAAGGCGGAAAACGAAAGAAAGTTTGACGGTGACCCTGTCTGCTGCCTTCTGCTTTGTGCCTGCTGCGTTTTGCTTGCTGCCTTCTGCCTTCTGCCTACTGCCTTCTGGCCTTTTCTAAACCTTTTTCGCCCGCCAAACGTACTCACACAGCGATTAGGAATCATTCCAATTACTTTAGTTTAAGGCAGGAAATGCTATGGCAATGTCGCGAACGCGTAAGACTGTTCTAATTATCACCAGCGTGGTGGTCGTTCTATTTTTAGTTGTACTAATAGGCCTGGCCGTGCTGGTTTCGGCTTTCCGGCGGGGCGAGCCCAGGATCGAAAACAACAGCGTGCTGGCGCTGCGCGTTGCCGGTTCGCTGCCGGATTACGTGCCTGAAGATCCGCTACGCAGGTTTTTGGGGAACACGGATCAATCGCTCTCAAATCTGACGCTACAATTCAGCAAAGCCAAAGTAGACAATCGCATCAAAGTGATTTTGCTCGACATAAACATGTCCAGCGCCGGCATGGGAAAAGCCGAAGAGATTCGCGACGCTATTGCCGACTTTCGCTCAGCGGGCAAACCCGTTTACGCGTACCTCGAATACGGCACTGACAAGGAGTACTACATTGCCAGCGCCTGCGACAAAATTTATGTCGCTCCTCCAGGCGAATTATTCATCAACGGTTTTGCCGCAAACGTAATGTTCTTCCGCGGCTCGCTGGACAAGCTCGGCATCTACCCGGACATGGTCCAGATCGGAAAATACAAAACGGCTGTCGAAACATTTACGCGCAAGGACATGTCGGACGCGAATCGCGAGTTCGTCAACTCGTTGTTGGACGACCTCTTCAACCGTTATGTTGACGCGATCGCGAAAGCCCGCAACAAGCCGGCGGCAGATGTGCGCGCCTTGATTGACGATGCGCCGTACAGCGCCGCCAAAGCAAAAGAGTTGGGACTAATTGATGGCGTTGCCTATCACGACGAAATTGAAAAAGAGCTGAAGACCAAACTCGGTTACAAAGACTCGGACGAACTCCGGATCGTGAAGGCTTCCGAATACACCGGGGTCGAACCGGAATCGCTGGGACTCGATAAAGGTGAAAAGATTGCAGTGATTTTCGCGACCGGCGATATTGGTTCGGGAAGATCCAATGATGGTCCAACCGGCGACCAATCAATCGGCTCAGACACGCTGGCCAAAGCAATCAACGATGCGCGCGACGACAAATCGATCAAGGCCATCGTGATTCGCGTTGATAGCCCGGGTGGTTCAGGGCTCGCTTCCGACATCATTTGGCATGCAATCGAGTCCGCAAAAACGAAAAAGCCGGTAGTGATTTCGATGAGCGACGTGGCCGCCTCGGGTGGTTACTACATCGCCGCCGGCGCCAATAAAATTGTGGCGCAACCTTCGACCATCACCGGCTCCATCGGCGTGTTTGCCGGCAAGCCGGTTATTAAAGGCTTCTACGATTGGCTGGGAATTTCAAACGAGTACGTGCTGCGCGGTAAAGAAGCCGGCATGTTTCGCGAGACGGAGAAATTCACGCCGGAAGAGCGGACCAAATTTGAAGACTTGATCAAGCGCACGTATTACGAAGACTTTGTGCCCAAGGTGGCGAAGGGCCGCAACAAGACTGCGGAGTACATCGATTCAATTGCGCAGGGACGCGTGTGGACCGGGGCCCAGGGTAAAGATCGGGGGCTGGTTGACGAGTTTGGCGGTTTGGATCGCGCCGTTGCGGTTGCTAAAGAGTTGGCAAAAATTCCGAAGGACAAAGGCGTGCATCGCGTGATCCTTCCGT
This sequence comes from Pyrinomonadaceae bacterium, assembly GCA_035601415.1. GTDB lineage: Bacteria > Acidobacteriota > Blastocatellia > Pyrinomonadales > Pyrinomonadaceae > PSRF01. Next base: position 4,000 of record DATNOG010000224.1, read on the forward strand.
ATCCACGAACTGTGTTACAGCAACTGTTCAATGAAGAAGGCGATGAAACGCGTACTCAGGCTGCCCAACAGCGGGCCGTGCTGGCGGCGCTGCCTGAAGATGCGCGCCGCGCGCTGCGCTTTATGGCGCTGATGGACCACGTGAAGAGTGGCGACCCGATGCTGCTGATGCCCTTTGATATCGAAATCAAGTGACAGGGGGCGGAAGGCAGAAGGCAGTAGGCAGAAGGCAGAAATCGAAAAGCACGGATTCAATTTAAAAGGCGGCAGGATTCATTTGATCCTGCCGCCTTTATTTCTGCTTTCTGCCTACTGCCTTCTGCCTACTGCCTGCTGATCTTTTCAAGGCCACCCATGTAAGGACGCAGCGCATCCGGAATCGCAATCGATCCATCCGCCTGTTGATAGTTTTCCAGCACCGCAATCCAGGTGCGGCCCACCGCCAAACCAGAACCATTCAACGTATGCACAAACTCGGGCTTTGCTCCACCCGCGCGCCGAAAGCGAATCTGCGCGCGCCGCGCCTGAAACGCTTCGTAATTTGAGCAGGAAGAAATCTCGCGAAAAGTATTTTGCGATGGTAGCCACACCTCGATGTCGTACGTCTTCGCGGAACCAAAGCCGAGGTCGGCTGTCGACAACGCCACCACGCGATAATGAATGCCCAATCGCTGCAAAATATCTTCTGCATCGCGCGTTAACGATTCCAACTCGTCGTATGAATTTTCCGGCAAGGCATATTTCACCAGTTCAACTTTTTCAAACTGGTGCTGACGGATGACGCCGCGCGTGTCTTTGCCATAGCTGCCCGCTTCCGAGCGAAAGCACGGCGTGTAAGCAGCCCACTTCATCGGCAACTGCGTCGCATCGAGTATTTCCTGCGCGTAATAGTTGGTGACGGGAACTTCCGCAGTAGGCACCAGATAGAGTTCTCGATCGTCCTGTAACTTGAAAAGATCTGCGGCAAACTTTGGCAGTTGCGCGGTGCCGAATAGCGACTTTTCATTAACGATGAATGGCGGCAGCGTTTCCGCGTAGCCATGTTCCCGCGTTTGCACATCAAGCATGAAGTTTACAAGAGCGCGCTCCAGTCGCGCGCCGGCGCCGTTGAGAATTGCAAAACGCGAAGCTGCAATTTTCGCGGCGCGATCAAGATCAAGTATTCCCAGTGCGGTGCCCAGGTCGACGTGATCTTCCGGCTCAAAATCAAATTCCGGTTTGGTGCCCCAGCGACGTACTTCAACGTTATCTGATTCATCTTTGCCAAGAGGCACGCTTGCATGCGGAATGTTTGGCAGGGAAGATAGCAGGTCGCTCACGCGCGTCTCGGCCTCATCGCGCAGGCGATCGAGTTCCGCAATGCGGTCCTTTAGTTGGCCAACCTGCTTGCGTCGCGCTTCGGCTGCGGCAGAGTTGCCTGCTTTCATCAGAGCGCCAATCTCGCGGCTCGAGGCGTTGCGCTCGGCATTAAGCTGGTCTGATTCCGCGATCACGCTGCGGCGTTCTGCGTCGGCGGCGGCAAAGTCGTCGAGACTTTCAGGCGCCACGCCGCGCGTCGCAAGTGCCTTTCGCACATTCTCCAGATTGTCGCGAACGTAGTTAAGATCAAGCATTTGTGTGTTCTATTCCTGTAATTATGATAAGCAAACGACTTGCTTTTATTACAGCGAATGACGCTAGCCGACCGCCGATACCTGTGTCAAGAAACTGTCTCAGGGAAAGCTGGGGTGCACTAACGGGTACTTTCATGGAGGCGCTCTTAACCTCAGCAGCCGAGAATCTCCTCAACTAACAATGGCTGCCGCGCGTCCAAAGCTTTTGCCAGTGAATTCTTGTGCAATTTGTGATCACCCGCGCATTAAACCTAAATCGAAGCTTCGTTCGAGTTTAGTTAACCGAGGTCTTCAAGTCAGAGCACTCGCCGGCTCTGAGAGGGTTAACCAAAATGACAGACTCACAGCAATCATTCGCTCCTCAACGAAAAACTATTGGATCAAGAGCGCTTTTCCTGCTGCTGCTATCAGCGACGCTCGCCTTTGGGGTCTGGGTTTCGCCGTATCTGAAAAAATATTGGCGGATTCAGGCAGCCTCGCCACCTACATCAACTGATTACAGCGTGATGCTGCCGGAAGGTGAGACGATGATCACCATTATTGATACGAGATTGAATCCGCAGTTACTCGCGCGGTTGGTTGTTGAGCGCCACGGAGACACCATTACCGGTATTCCGGAACGAACCAGGAAAATTGCTCCGCGGGCGCGTCTCAGTCTGGAGGATGCGAACTTCTTTCACCATGAACTTGGCGGCCTCGCGGCACCGGGCGGTTCAGCTTGGCAACGTGCCAACCGGATCCGCAGATGGTTGGCGGGCGTAGTCAACCGCATAGGCGCGCCTGGACTGGCCACGCGCGATCCTCGCCAGGCCTATGTGCAAATGCGACTGGGCCTGCCAGTTTTATGCGGCAACCTGGCGCAGATCTACGTTGCGCTTTGCGAAGCCGCGGGATTAACTGCCCGAACAGTTGGGATGAACATGATGGCTAGAGACGGGCAGCTAGGCAGAGATGCGCATGCTGGCGCTGAGATTTGGATACCCGAAATGGGCGGCTGGGTGTACCAGGATCCAACCTTCAATTGCTACTGGGACGTTGACGGTAAACCAGCAAGCGCGCTCCAACTACACGATGCTTTGTTGGAGAGACGTGTGATCACGATAGATCCTGAAACCCGCGGGACTGAAACAGCCTCGCAGAACTACGTTGATCCCCGGCAATATTTTCGGCAACTCTCATACGAATACCGGCCTGGTGGTGATCTACTCTACTACGCCGACGGCCGGCTCGAACCTCTCAATATGGGTGATCGAAACTGGAGCCAGACGGACGATCGCACGGACATTGAGGGACTCGACGTAGACGGCGTGACCGTCGTCGAGCAAAGGGGAGTAGTCGCTGAGGGGATCTACGTTCAGGTAATAGGCGATCGGCTGTTTGTTAGAGACCGTCGTGACCAGGAACGAGGGATCCGCGTGCGCTCTTCAAGAGGGGCAGTGCAGGCCTGTGCCTATGAGCATCGCCGGGCGGAGGATCTCGGTCTTTTCAATAACGACAACGTGGTACACAACGGCTCGTTTCGTTTTAGAGGCGTTAACGAATCTATCGCGCAAGACTGGCAGGTTAGCGGACCGGTCGAGGCAATGACAATCCTTGGTGGTCAAGGCATGTCTGCACTCTCCGGCGGCAAGCTGTGCCAACGATTCCAGGTCGCTCCGGGAAAATATTACTTGATGTATGCAAAGTTGAATGCGGGACGTGGCGACGTCATTTGGTCGCTGGCGGACCTGGAGAGGAACTCAGAATCAAAAGGCGTAGTTGAGCCCGGCGGTATCAATGAGATAGTTTCTGATGTAGTTGTCAGCTCGGGCAATGAGCTCAGCGTATCATTTGAGCTACCTGATGGCGGGGCCTTCCGGGTAATGGATGTGATCGTTACGCAAGCACCGACCCTGTTGGCCGACCGTGGAACGCATCGTTCTGAATAGGCCACAATGAGAACCATCAGCGCTGATGTATTCTGTACTGCTATACGCTCGTTCATTTATCAGCTAATCTGACGACTACTACTGGATCGTCGCTTAATGCCACAAAAAGTTCGCAAAGCTGTTTTCCCAGCCGCCGGTCTCGGCACGCGTTTTCTGCCTGCCACTAAAGCGTCTCCGAAAGAGATGCTGCCGCTCGTCGACAAGCCGTTGATCCAGTACGTGGTGGAAGAAGCCGTTGCCTCGGGAATTGAATCGGTCATCATCGTTACCGGTCGCGGCAAAGCGAGCATTGAAGATCACTTCGACGTTTCGTTTGAACTGGAAAAGATGTTGGAGGAGCGCGGCAAGCTGGAAGAGCTGAAAGCGATGCGCGCGATTTCCGAGATGGCGCGCGTGAGTTATGTACGCCAGCAGGAGGCGCTTGGTTTGGGCCACGCGGTGTTGCAAGCGCGCGACCTGGTCGGCGACGAACCTTTTGCCGTCATGCTGAGCGACGACATCATCGATTCCGAAACGCCGGCGCTGCGCCAGTTGCTCGACGTTTATGAAAAGTATGATGCGCCTGTTTTGGCAACTTTCGAGGTTGCCGGCGAAGCGATTTCGCGTTTTGGCGTCATCGACGTGGATGAAGTTGAAGACGGCGTTTACCGGATTAAGGACATGGTTGAGAAACCGGCATTCAACGATGAACCTTCCAACCTCGCCATCATTGGCCGCTACGTTTTGACCCCCGACATTTTTGACGAGATTGAGAAAACAACACCCGGGGCCATCGGCGAAATTCAGATCACCGACGCAATGCGGTCACTGCTCAAGAAGCGGCCTTTTTATGCAGTGCGTTTCCAAGGCACGCGCTATGACGCGGGCGAC
>DATNOG010000225.1:0-32284 GCA_035601415.1 Pyrinomonadaceae bacterium
TTCGCTTTCGGCAGCGGCGGATTCTGTCGATACCAGGTGCGTGAGTATTCATTTGGCAAAAGGGTTCGCTCCATCGTGTCAGCGCCGGCGTTGCCAAAAGTTTCGTAGAGACGAGCGATACCATTATGAGTTGCAGCAATAGAATAAAGATAGCCCGGCGACCAGGTGTCAAAATCACCATGCGCGAAAACACCGGGCATGCCAAACTTCGTCATCTCAGAAACATTGTTCCAGCCGATCATCTGCCACTCGTCAGTCAGAATCGGATCGAGCCAGGCATTGTATGGACCGTCGCCGATCGTATCGTCGTAAAGGTAGGCAACTGATTCGTGCAGATCGTGCAGCACCTGCGCCTTCCAGCCCACGTAAGTGTTAAGTACATTGCGAGTAAGATTTAGCGAGAGACCAATGGCATCGCGATTGTTGTCATGCGCGACGTAGTGGCCCCAGTAAATAAGTGGCGGGTAATTCTCGTGCGGATGGGCCAGGTGCCAGTTGTAAATATCGACCATGCGATCGCGGCCGTCGGGTTCAACTACCGGCGTAATCAAAGTGACAACATTGTCGCGGATGGATTTGATATAGGGGCTTTCATCGACTGCCAAACGATAAGCTAGTTCCATAAGCGCAGTCGGCGAGCCGGTTTCAGTTGAATGGATCGAGCCGGTGATGTAGTAAATCGGAAAAGAAGCTGCGACCAATTTGTCAGCTTCATTGTCATCGAGGTTGATCACGCGCGGATCAGCAAGTTTGCTCACACGAGCGCGGTTCTCATCGAGCTTTGCTAACAAAGTTTCGGAAGCGACAGCCACGGCGATCATCTCGCGGCCCTCTTCGCTCGTGCCGATGGTAAAGACTCGCACGCGCGGGCTCGCCTTCTCCAGCATGCGCATGTAGCGATGCACTTCTTCGACGTATGGCAACTTGCCTGGTGCGCCGGCGACATCGCCGATTACCACTTTCGGCGTCGGTACTTTGGCGGACGCCGGCAAATAATCGGTCAACGGCGAGTTGAAGAATGGTTCAGTCGTGTACTCGCGAATCTTCTTTGTGTATTCCTCGTCGATTGGTTGATTGGGATCGCGTCCGGGCTTGACCTGCGCCTGTAGCGTGAGCGCGCCGCAAAAGAGCATCAGACAGAGTGTGAACCAGCGACGGAGTAATTGAGTCATAGGCTTCCTCGGACAATAAGAAAAAGGTTTGCTTCCAATCGAAGAGGGAGAAGATGCTTTTAAGCTAAAGACCGCGCCAAGTCAAACTTTTCATTTTGGGCTACAATGACTGCGAAGCTTTTAACGCAGTAGCCTGCCTTTTTGTTTTCATTAATGACTGGACAAATTTTTCAACTCAACATTTCTGCAGGTGGTGTTCCCAAGCTGGCCGTTCGCGAAGGCGAGGTTAACGAACTCGGTATGGTCGGCGATGAGCATCGCTTTCTCGACATCCATGGCGGCCCGGAACGCGCTTTGTGCCTTTTTTCATTGGAACGAATCCTGGAACTTCAAGCCGAAGGGCATCCGATCTTTCCCGGTGCGGTTGGCGAGAACATCACGATTGCCGGCATCGATTGGCAGCAGGTAGTTCCTGGCGCGCAGTTAGCACTTGGCGAGGAAGTATTGCTCGAAATAACCAGCTACACTTCGCCCTGCAATACCATTCCCGCTTCCTTTGCTGATGGCCAATATCAACGCATTTCGCAGAAAGCCCATCCGGGTTGGTCGCGAGTTTACGCGCGTGTTCTGCGCGCTGGGGCGCTCCGTGTTGGTCAAAAAGTAGAGTTGCTCAATGGCGATGAATAAGCCCCAGTATCAGAAATTGGCCGCGGATTTACGCGGATAAACGCGGATTAGACCAAGTCGACAAGCACGGCGGCGGTTCATTTCTTCTAAGTCAAATTCTGATCCGCGTTCATCTGCGTAAATCCGCGGCTAATTCTTCTCGGGATCCGCGGCCAAATCTTTGCGGCGGTCGCATTTCCTAAACCGCTCCTCACGAAATACAATCATTACAAACAAATCATCGGTGGTTAGCTAATGTCAGAGGGGAAACCAACAGAACCTGATAGGCGCGCTCGATCGCCTGAAGATCCGTCGCTCGTGCAGATCGAAAAGCCGAGCAAGGTAGCCGGCGGCATTCCTGCAATCCTCGCCACAGCAAAAACCACCTGGAACGAAATGGGAGTTGCGCGCGGCGTGCGCACGCTGTTGAAGCTCAATCAAAAAACAGGATTTGATTGTCCCGGTTGCGCCTGGCCCGAACCTGACGACGAACGCTCGCATGCTGAGTTTTGCGAAAACGGCGCCAAGCACGTTGCTGATGAAGCGACGACGAAGCGTGTAACGCCGGAATTTTTTGCGCGCTGGAGCGTTGCCGATCTGGCGGAGCAATCAGACCACTGGCTCGGCCAGCAGGGCCGCCTTACCAGTCCCATGGTGCTGCGCAGCGGCGCCACTCATTACGAAAAAATAAGTTGGGACGAAGCCTTTGCTTTGCTGGCCCGCCAGCTGAACTCTTTGAACCATCCGGACGAAGCAATTTTTTACACTTCGGGGCGCACCAGCAACGAAGCCGCATTTCTGTATCAACTATTCGTCAGGCAGTTTGGCACTAACAATCTTCCTGACTGCTCAAACATGTGTCATGAATCGAGCGGGTCGGCGCTCGGGGAAGCAATTGGCGTTGGGAAGGGAACGGTGACGTTGGAAGATTTCGATCTCGCGCAGGCCATCTTCGTCATCGGACAAAATCCCGGCACGAATCATCCACGCATGCTGACTGCGCTGCAAAAAGCCAAACGAAATGGCACCCGTCTGGTCCACATCAATCCATTGCCGGAAGTTGGTATGACGCGCTTTAAGCATCCCCAGGACGTGCTGCATTGGTTCGGAAGTGGAACAACGCTCGCCGACCTGTTTCTTCAGGTGCGCATCAATGGCGATGTGGCCCTGCTTAAAGGGATCATGAAGGAAGTGCTGGCCGCGGAAGAGCATCATCCCGGCGAGGTGTTGGACCAGGACTTCATTGCAAATTACACGGACGGTTTTGCAGAGTTTGCTGAGTCGATTAAGCACGCGCACTGGGGTGACTTGCTCGAGCAAAGCGGAGTTTCAAAAGCGCATATCGAAGACGCTGCGAAAATCTTCATTGAATCGGACCGGACCATCTTTTGCTGGGCCATGGGCTTGACACAGCACAAGAACGCGGTGGCCAACATTCAGGAGATCGTCAATTTGATGCTGTTGCGCGGGCAAATCGGAAAACCTGGGGCAGGTCTCTGCCCGGTTCGGGGACACAGCAATGTGCAGGGCGATCGCACCATGGGAATTTGGGAACGGCCCACCGACGCGTTTCTCGACAAGCTTGGAGCCGAATTTAATTTCGAGCCGCCGCGCGAGCATGGTCATGACACCGTTCGTGCTATTCAGGCCATGCATGCCGGGTCTGCCAAAGTTTTCTTTGCCCTGGGTGGAAACTTTCTATCGGCCACGCCTGATACTGAGTACTCCGCGGACGCTCTGCGGCGTTGTCACCTGACTGCGCATGTCTCAACTAAGCTCAACCGCGCTCACGTAATTACCGGCGAAGAAGCGTTGATCCTGCCTTGCCTGGGACGCACCGAGACAGATATGCAAGCGAGCGGTCAGCAGTTTGTAACTACGGAAAACTCTATGGCGGTGGTGCAAGCGTCGCGTGGGTTTCTGCCGCCGGCTTCCGCCGAGTTACTGAGCGAACCGGCCATTGTTGCGCGGTTAGCGACTGCTACTTTGGGTCAACGGTCCGCGATCAACTGGCAGGAGATGGCCACCGACTACGATCGCATTCGCGATCACATTGAACGAGTGGTTCCGGGATTCGATGACTACAACAACCGTGTACGGCATCCCGGCGGTTTCCATCTGCCAAATCCGGTGAGCCAGCGCGTGTTCAAGACTCCAACTGGCCGGGCGCGTTTTACTGTTCATGCTTTGCCTAAGCACGATTTAAAGCCGGATCAGTTGTTGATGATGACGATTCGTAGTCACGATCAATTCAACACTTCAATTTATGGTTTGGACGATCGCTATCGCGGCATTTCGGGCGGCCGGCGCGTGGTCTTCCTGAATCAGGACGACATGGCTTTATTGCGTTTGACGAAAGGGCAGATGGTCGATCTTGTTAGCCACTTTGAAGGGGAAGAGCGCATCGCGCGCAACTTTGTGGTCGTGCCTTACAGTATTCCGCGACACTGTGCGGCAACCTATTTTCCCGAGACTAACGTGCTGGTGCCGGTGCGCAGCGTGGCGGAAAAAAGCAATACGCCGGTTTCGAAATCGGTGGTGATCAGTGTTCGACCGTCAGCAGAAGAACGAATTCAATAGCATGACCATTCAAATCGCCAAAGCAGAAACCGACTCCAAGGCGGAGTTGTATGTCCACCTGGCCAAGCAATTACGAAGTTTGCTCGAAGGTGAACACGACTTAATTGCCAACGCGGCAAACTTCGCGGCGCTGCTTTATCATTCGTTGCCGGACGTGAATTGGACCGGCTTCTATTTGTACAAAGAAGGCGAGCTGGTTTTGGGTCCGTTCCAGGGAAATCCGGCCTGTGTTCGTATAACGATCGGCAAAGGGGTATGCGGCACGGCCGCTGAGCTAAGACAAACTGTCGTAGTCGAAAATGTTCACGAGTTTCCGGGCCACATCGCCTGTGACAGTGCCGCGAATTCCGAGATCGTGGTGCCATTGGTAAAAGACAAGCGATTGATCGGGGTTCTCGATCTCGATAGTCCATCGTTCGCCAGATTTGACGACGAAGACGCTCGAGGTTTGAATGAGTTGGCAGAGATTTTCATTCAAGCCGTTCAAAGCTCAAGCGGTTCAGAGTTCAAGCTTTAGCTTGCCGAGGTCCGAGAACCGCAACCTAAAGGTTGTACTCTGAACTACCAAGAAACCAATGATCAAGATTCGCAAGGCTGAAGCGCGCGGCCACTTTGATTTTGGCTGGCTCGACACGTATCACACGTTTTCGTTTGGCGATTACTACGATCCATCGCACATGGCATTTCGCTCGTTGCGCGTGATCAATGAAGATGTGGTGGCGCCAGGACGTGGCTTTCCCACGCATGGCCACCGCGATATGGAAATCGTCACCTACATTATCTCGGGCGCGCTCGAGCATCGCGACAGCATGGGCAGTGGCTCGATCATCCGGCGCGGCGATGCGCAGCGAATGAGCGCGGGCACAGGCGTCAGACACAGCGAGTCTAATCCTTCAAAAGATGAGCCGGTCCATTTGTTGCAAATCTGGATCATGCCGGAGCGAGAGGGGCAGCAGCCCGAATACGAAGAAAAGAAGTTTGCGGACGAAGAGAAGCGAAACAGACTGCGCCTGATCGTTTCGCCCAATGGAGATAAAGGAGCAGTGCGCATTCATCAGGACGCCAGGATTTACGCGAGCGTGCTTGATGAGGGAAAGTCAGTAAATCATGAGATACCAACTGGCCGGCACGCGTGGCTGCAAGTTGCCGGCGGCGCAGTCGAGCTAAACGGCACTCAGCTTAAACACGGCGACGGCGCCGCGATAAGTCAGGAAGATCAATTGAGCATCGTCGCCCGCGAGCCATCAGAATTATTGTTATTTGATTTGGCCTGACGGTTCTTAAAGAACGAAAGGAAGGTCGCAGATGGAAGCAACGCGAGTCACAGTTGATGAAGTGAAAGAACGGATGGATCGCGGCGAGCAGTTTACTCTTGTCGACACGCGCAATCCGACGGCTTGGGGCGCAGCCAAAACCAAGTTGCCCGGCGCGGTGCGTGTGCCCGCCGACGAAGTTGAAAAACATCTGGCCGAAATTCCGCATGACCGCACAGTAATCACCTACTGCACTTGACCGCACGAAGCATCAAGCGCCCGGGTGGCGCAGGAACTCACCGCCCACGGTTATAAGAATGTTCATCCTCTGTTTGGCGGATTAGAGGCTTGGGAAAAGGCCGGCCTTCCGCTCGAATCCAAAGAAGGAGCCAAACAAGATGGCGAGTGAAAACGCACACCAGGTGCTGGCGGCGTGGGAGACTTCTTCGCAGTATTGGAACAAGCATCAGGCGCTGATTGAAAAGATGTACGCGCCGTTGACGCGCGCTCTGATCGAGGAGGCGCAGATTGTCGCGGGCCAATCTGTGCTCGATATTGGAGGAGGCGCAGGCGAACCGTCGTTAACTATCGCCCGTGTTGTGGGCCTTTCCGGACATGTGACCTATACCGATCCGACTGCAGGCATGGTCAAGGCCGCACGAGAAGAATCCGAGCGCCGCGGCTTAAGCAACCTCGAGTTTCATCAGCACCCCGCCGAAAAACTTCCTTTCGCAAACAGTTCTTTTGACGTCGCAGTGGGACGCCTCTCGGCCATGTTTTTTTCCGATGTTTTCCCCGCGCTGCGACAGATATTGCGCGTAGTGAAACCTGGTGGTTGCGTCGCGTTTCTCGTGTGGGCTGACCGGGAACTCAATCCATTCTTTAGCGTGATCACAGAAACTCTGAATCAATTTGTGCCCGCTGAACCGGAAGACGAGGACGCACCGGCCGCTTTTCGTTTTGCGCGGCCGGGAAAGCTTGCAAAGCTGCTGGAAGAAGCGGGCGCTGTCTCGGTGAATGAGCGCACGCTGAAGTTTGATACGGACGCGCCGATCGATGTTGCTCAATTTTGGGAGCTGCGCACGGAAATGTCAGACACTTTTAGGACAAAAATCGCAAAGCTTGCAGCGGATGAACTGATGGCGGTGCGAGACGAGGTTCAGAAGGCGGCGGCTGTTTATTTCAAAAGCGGTAGCATGAGTTTTCCGTCACAGGCGTTGCTTGTTAGCGGCAGGAAGGCCGCCGAATAACACTCACTTCCCAATTATCTTTCTCTCCCGTTGCAGCGGAAGATTGTCAGGATAACGATCAAAAACTGCGTTCATATCGCTAAGCCGGTCGATTACCGCATTCGTGACCGTAACCAGTGACAGATTCGGATCCAGCTTTTCCAGTTCGCTTTGGACCAGATCAATCCAGGCGCGCGTAAGCTCCTCCTTATATTTCTCCCGGTCAATGCCATGATGATCAAGAAAGCGCAGCAGGCTCGAGCGCATCTTCTCGAAAGCCTGCTCGGCGTTCGCGTCGCGCAGGTACCAGACGGCGACGGTTAAATGTTTGCGATGCGGAAAGTCGTCTTTGCCGGTTGTGCAGGACTCCAAACCTTGCACGACACTTTCGATTTCGGCCTCCGTTTGATATGGAACTGTCATCTTCGTTACCTAAACGAGACACCACGTTCGCTTTCCAGCTTCAAAAGAAAGGACAGACAGGAATGTCTGTCCTACTACGAAAAACAAGGCGGACCGATTAACTCGATCCGCCTCATCTCATAAAGAATTTGAAAGGTGTTATTTTGCCGCGGCTGCATTCACGCGCGCCGTTAGTCGCGATTTGTATCGCGCGGCAGCGTTCTTGTGCAGCACACCTTTTTGCACCGCTCGATCAATGGTTGAAATCGTTTCCGGCAAAATATCACTCGCCTGCTTTGCATCACCTTCGAGGGCGCTGCGCAGGTTCTTAAGCGAAGTTCTTAAACGGCTGCGATTGCCGCGATTGAGCTTACGGCGTCGCTCGCTCTGCCGCATTCTCTTTTCTGCTGACTTATGATTGGGCATCAACTTCTCCAACTATCCACCGCAAATAATAATGCGGTTTTTAAAACGATTTGAATCAGTTTACCTGACTAGCGCCAATGCGCAAAAAACGGAGTATAGGGATCGCAATATGGAGTGTCAAGCAAGCGGAGGGCTTGCAGCGCGGCGTTTTGGCAGTTCATTTGACACCATTTGATGCCTGTAGTAGCGTCGCAGTCATCCAAGATATGCCTGCAATTCTTTTCTTAGCTCACACCCCTGAAAACAAACTGAACCAAATCCGTTCTGCAGAAGGAGATCGTCCCCGGTTTTGAAGCAGATCGAACTTCCACCTCGCGGCCTCGAAACGCTTTTCGGCGTTCACGATCAGAACATCAAATATCTTGAATCGCTGCTCGATGTCCGCATTGACGCGCGCGGTCAGGACGTTTCCATTGATGGCGACCCGGACGATGTGGCTACGGCCGAGCGCATTCTCGAAGATTTCTCCGAACTCTTCAGAGAAGGTCGCTCCTTCACCGACAAAGAACTGCGCGAGGCTTTCGCTCAGATTGCTGAGGACCGCGCGTTTAGTTTGCGCGATTACTTCACCAAGGCGCGCTTCAATCCCGCGGGCAAGAAACAGGTAGCGCCCAAATCGGCAACGCAACGCAAATACATTCAGGCGATTCAGGAGCGTGATGTTGTTTTCGGCATTGGCGTAGCCGGCACCGGGAAAACCTATCTTGCAGTTGCGCTGGCCGTGCAGGCGCTGATGCAAAAGCAGGTCAACCGCATCGTGCTGGCGCGTCCCGCAGTGGAAGCCGGCGAGAAACTTGGCTTTCTACCGGGTGACTTGCAGGAGAAAGTTGATCCCTATCTACGTCCGCTTTACGACGCGCTGTTTGATTTGATCGATTACGAGCGCGTGACCAAACTGCTCGAGAAGCAGGTAATTGAGGTGGCGCCGCTTGCCTTCATGCGCGGCCGCACGCTGTCCGACGCTTTCATTATTCTCGATGAAGCGCAAAACACCACCAGCGAACAGATGAAGATGTTTCTGACGCGTATTGGCTTTGGCTCGAAGGCCGTGATTACCGGCGACGTCACGCAAGTGGATCTGCCGGCGGGAAAACGCAGCGGACTAATTGAAGCTGAGCGCGTGCTGGAAAATCTGGATGGAATCGAGTTCATCTATTTCACCGAGAAAGACGTCGTGCGCCATAAGCTGGTGCAGATGATTATCAAAGCCTACGACGAACACTCCCGGAAGCGCGACATGTAGATTGTCATCCGCAGATTACGCAGATTTCACAGATTCAAGCTGCAACGAAACCGTAGAGGAATATGGAAGTGCGTGACTGATTTGCTCTTGCCATCTGCCTAATCTGTGTAATCTGCGGATAAAACATGATCGAAATCGTTAACCGCCAGCGCAAGTTTCCGATCGCCGCCGCGCGTTGGAAAACATTTGCGGCGAAGGCATTGAAACTCTTGCCGGTTAAGAACGCAGGCGCAACGGTGGTGTTTGTTTCGGATCGCGCGATGGCCGAACTCAATCGTCGTTGGCGCGGCAGGCGCGGAACCACGGACGTGCTCTCGTTTCCGGCGGCGCAGGACAAGTTTGAAAAGTCCGAAGGACTGAATTTGGGTGACGTCGTGATTTCAGTTGAGCAAGCTGCGCGCCAGGCCAAAGAAAACAAGTTGAGTCTTAATGCTGAGATCGCGCAGCTTATTCTTCATGGGCTATTGCATCTTTGCGGCTATGATCATGCTACTGACAAAGGTGAGATGAATCGATTGGAGCTTCAGTTGAGAAAAAGGCTCGGCATTTGAGAAAAGAATAGAGTTTCCATTTTTCATTTCTCATTTGCCATTTGCGGAAAATGCATTGGGGTTTTAGGGATCCAGCATGGTTTTCAAAATGAAAAATGGAAAATGATAAATGAGAAATGGAAAATGGAAAATCGGCTTGATGACGTCGCGTTAGTTAGCTGTTTCACCACTTACCGCGCGGCTGCTTAACTATTCACCATTTCCGATTTACTATTTACTCGACCGAAAATGCAGATTGAGATCATACTAGCGCTGGCTTCGCTGCTGCTGTTCGTGCTGTGTACGCTTGCGACCGTAGACATGGCCTTTGGCCAGTTGAGTGACGTGGGCCTGCGCCGGCTGATCACGGAAGCCGAAGAGCGCGCCAACGATCGTTCGGCGGCGTTTCTTAAACAAGTCCTGGAAAACCGGCCGCGCTTCAGCTTTGCCATTTCGGCAACCATTCAGATCCTGCTGGTAGTTGTTGCTGTCCTTATCACCTCGATTTCCTTGAGTCTGTTCGACAACCCACGCTTTGTATTAGTTGGACTTCTCGCTGGTCTGATTTTGGCCGGTATCTTTCGCCAGCTTGTCCCGCTGTTTATTTCTACCCGGGACCCGGAAGGAACGCTGCTGTTTCTGCTGCCGGTGATTCGTCCGTTTCTGCCGCTGATGGCGTTTGCCGCCGATCCTTTTCACAAACTGTTTGACCGGTCGCGCACGAAGGAACAGGAACTGGCCATCGATGAGCAGGACGAAGATGAATACGCGACCGACGACATCCAGGCGCTGATCGATGTAGGTGAAGCTGAAGGCATTCTGGAAGAAGAAGAAGGCGAACTAATCCATTCGATAATCGAGTTTGGCGACACGCGCGTCAGCGAAGTAATGACGCCGCGGCCCGATATCGTCGCGGTGCCGGCTGAGGCCACCGTTCGTGAGGCGCGCGACGTAATGCTCGAATCAAAGTATTCGCGGCTGCCCGTCTATCGCGAGCAGATCGATAACGTCGAAGGCATTATCTATGTGCGCGACCTGTTGCAGCGCTGGGCCGACGGCGACGAAGAAGGAAGTATCGCATCACTCAAGCGCGATGTTTATTTTGTTCCCGAAACGAAACCGGTTGCCGAATTGCTTGAGGAAATGCAGAAAGCACATGTGCAGCTTTCAATGGTCATCGACGAATACGGCGGCGTGTGCGGGTTGGTAACCGTCGAAGACATCCTCGAAGAAATCGTCGGTGAAATTGAAGACGAAGACATCGGTCACGAGGACCTGGAAGATATAGTTGAACAACAGGACGGTTGTTATGAGGTGCTGGGTTCGACGCAAATCGGGAAAATTGAACGGCTGTTCGACATGGAGATCGAGGCGGACGACTTTACAACCATAGCAGGACTCGTAATCAATCATTCGGGAAAGGTCCCGCAACCGGGTGAACATCTGACCTTCCGCGGATTGGACGTCGAGGTGTTGGAGGCAGATGAGCGGCGCATAGGCCGGCTGCTGGTGAAGCGTTCGGCAGCGGAAGATGCGGGAGAAGCACAAGGGACAAATGCCTAAAAAGCAAAGCAAATTTCTCGCGGGAAGGAAAATCGATCCGGCGCCGATAACGAAACGAACCACCATCAACCAACTGGTTGACGAATCGTTTTTAGCTTACAACGGCGCGCGCCTGCGCGAAGCTTGCCAATTATTCACGCAGAAAATGCTGGAGCCGGAGGTCACGGTCGGACTTTCAATCACCGGCGCTTTGACGCCCGCGGGCCTGGGAACGTCGGCGCTAATTCCCTTGATCAAAGCGGGCTTTATCGATTGGATAATTTCGACGGGCGCCAATCTCTACCATGACACTCATTTCGGCATTGGCCTGGCGATGCACCAGGGTAACGCGCAAATTTCAGACATCGTGCTGCGCGCCGAAGAAGTCGTGCGCATCTATGACATCTTTTTTGATTACTCAGTCTTGCTGGACACCGACGCTTTCTTTCGCAAGACGATCACCGGCAAAGAGTTTCAGAAGACAATGTCCACCGCCGAGTTTCATTATCTGGCCGGCCGTTATGTGAACGAGCGAGAGCGAAAGCTGGGCTTGAAAGATAAATCGCTGTTGGCAGTCGCGTACGAATATGCTGTGCCCATCTACACATCCTCGCCGGGTGATTCTTCCATCGGCATGAACGTCGCTGCCAAAGCACTTCAGGGAAACAAACTGGCGTTCGACCCATCGCTAGACGTGAATGAGACCGCGGCCATCGTGCTGGCGGCAAAGCGGAATGGTGGTAAAAAAGCCGGTCGCGGCAAGAAAAAGCCGGGACAATCGGCGGTTTTTATTCTCGGCGGGGGTTCGCCAAAGAATTTTCTCTTGCAAACTGAACCGCAGATTCAGGAGGTGCTGGGCATCGATGAACGCGGTCATGATTTTTTTCTCCAAGTCACCGACGCGCGGCCCGACACCGGCGGACTCTCGGGAGCGACGCCGGGCGAAGCCGTATCGTGGGGCAAGGTTGATCCCGATCGATTGCCCGATGCAGTTGTTTGTTATGTCGATTCCACGGTAGCGCTTCCGATCATTACGGCTTATGCTTTGGCAACGCACGATGCGCGCGAGCCAAGGCGACTCTATGAACGACGTCAGGAGTTTATGGATTTACTGCTTTCCGAATACCAGAAATCAAAGCGTCGTTGAGGCGGTCGTTGAACAAAAAAAGCATTAGGCGCTTTCGCACTAATCCGACAAATCTCCGCAGACAGGGGCACTAAGCGAACATGGGTCTAACACCGGTCACTGGCCAGAAACCAAAATATTACGATTGCGATAAATGCGTCGCCTACTGCTGTTCAATCTATGATCGCGTTAAGGTAACGCCTCGCGACGTGAGACGCTTGGCAGCGCACTTTGGCGTTACTCCGGAAGTAGCAACTACCCGCTTTACCAAGACGTGGAACAAGGAACGAATACTTCGCCGCCGCGCGGATAAGATGTTTGGCCAGGCCTGCATGTTTCTGGATCAGGAGACGCGCAAATGCACCATCTATCATGCGCGACCCGGCACCTGTCGCGAGTTTCCCACCACCGCGCGTTGCGCCTACTACGATCTGCTGAAGTTTGAACGCGCGCAGCAGGACGATCCTGATGTGCTGCCGCTCGTGAAGATTACTTTCAAAAACGGCAACGGAAAATAATGCGACTCCAGGTAGGACAGGCGTCCCAGCCTGTCTTTTTTTGAAGAAAGAAGAAAGACGTGGAACGGTTTTTAGCTGGTTTTATCGGAAAGAAGCTGGATGTCTATTGCGGCGGCGCGTCGAGTCTGCGTGGTGAGGTATTGAAAGTTGAAGATGGCGTGCTTCATCTCAAGGACAACGACGGAAAGATATGTTTCGTAGCAATAGATAAGATTGTGGTCGTTTGGGAAGCCCGAGAAGATGAACACCGGGCAGGCTTTGTTTCCTCTAGCGCCGAGAAGTAAGTTCGCGGAGACTAGTCAATCAAAAACGCCGGCACCCGAGAAGGGGTCGCCGGCGTTTTCGTTGAGACCAAGTGGTTTTATTAATCAGTAGTGGCAGTAACAAGCATCGGTACCTGGCGGAAGCCGTCGATGCGCGCTAGCCAGTAATCATTAAAAGGAGAATAAACAACGCCGTGGTGACGCGACGCGTGATAGAAGCCATGCTCATCAGCGACCACACCGACGTGCGCGAGGTTACTGAAAAAGACGAGCGTGCCGAATTTATATTGATCGGCCGGCGCCGGCGCCGTGAAACGACTCCACAGGGTGCGTGCGCTGCCGCGCTCAAAATCGACGCCCGCTGACTTGAAGATGCTCCAGACAAAACCCGAACAATCGAAGGCTGAGGGACCAGTAGCTCCCCAAAGATAGCGAGCACCGAGCCGCTCATCTATCGCGGCAGTCATCAACTGCTGAAAGCGATTTCCTATGGGCGACGCAGCCGGCAGTGAAGCCTTGATGTCCTCAGCGGACGCCTGCGAAATAATTAGGGGCTCGTCGTCGGCAACGGGAAGAGTTGAGATGTCATTTGCTCTGGCTAGCTGTTGCAGGCGGATGTCTGCATTTTGTGCGAAAGCGGTTTGAGCAACCATGCCGAGCGTAAAGCAGGCCGCTAGCGCATAGGGGAACAGTCGTTTAGAAAACAAAGGGGAACTTCTCCTTAAATTATTATTGCCGCAACTTCTCTGCTGAGGAGCTACTTCGGGAGGGCAAAAGCATAATAGTGGGCCGAAAATGATTGAACAAGCAGCAATGTGACTGTTTCGTGACGAATCACAAACGCACGTAACACTGCGACCCAAAAGAAGGCAGAAAAATATTTTAGCAACGAGGCGATGTGCAAGTGATTGGGTTGTATTTGTCTGATCGAAGAGCACAATCAGTCAATGTGAACCATTCTCACGAGACACGCGAGAGCATTCGGCGAAGATTAAGCGCGAATAATAGTGTGAGTGCGAGCGTCAATGGGACAAGCTCCTGCTCGATCGTAACGTAACGCAACTGTTAATTTGCGTTGTCGTTGGGATTTGATAATTTAAAAAGAGGATGAATTGAGGGCGAGTTCCGCAAAGCGCGAGGCGAGATTGCAAGCCAACCACCGCAAACTAACGGTTTGCTTTACGCTATGTCGGCTGAGTGGCTGCCTGGTAATTCATTCCCACGGTCATGATCTTCTGGAGCAATTGATCGTAAGGAAGCCCGCTGTGCGCGGCTGAATCGGCGAAGTCTTCGTTTTCGGCAATTTGCGGATTGGGATTGGCCTCCAGCAGATAGAACTGGCCTTCTTCAGTAAGACGATAATCCAGCCGGGCATAACCGCTCAAAAACATGTAACGGTAGATGCGTTTGGACAAACGTTCGAGCACCTTGTGTTGCTCGGGCGTGAGTTCGGCGGCGCGCGTGGCAACTCCCACGCGTTCCTGGTAAGCGGGATCCCACTTCACTTTCAAAGTGGCAATGTTTTCCGCGCCCTCGGGCAGCTTTTCCATCACCAACTCCCAGGGCGAGTAGGTCTGGATGTTCGTGTTCCCGATAACGCCTACATAAATCTCGCGCCCTTTTATGTATTGCTCGGCGATGGCCGCGGTCTTGTTTTGGCGATGGATAAACTCGACGCGTTGCGTCAGTTTGTCATCGTCGTGAACAACAGAAGCCTGCGCGATGCCCACCGACCCCTCCTCGCTGATCGACTTTACCAGCAGGGGAAACTTCAGACGCTTTGGCCGCCGGACTTTTCGATTCATGGGAAACACCGCAAAATTCGGCACCTGAATGCGGTGATAACTAAGAATCATTTTAGTGAGGGCTTTGTCGTGGGCCAAGGTCAAACCGCGCGGGTTGCAACCGGTGTAGGCTTGTTTCATCAGCTCGAGATAACTAACCACATGCTGATCGTAAAGCGGATAGCCATGAAACTCTTCAAGCAAATTGAAAGCAATATGAGGCTTGTGCTCGAGCAACGCATCGCCAATTGCGTTTAGCTGATTGTAGAGGCCGACCGCATAAACTTCGTGCCCCATCTTCTTCAGCGTCGAGATTACGTCGTACTCGGTTTTGATCTCGATCTTTTCTTTATCGTTCAGTCCATCTAGAGAATCAGGCGGCACCAGGTCCTGATGGACCAGGACAATTATGCGCAGCTTCTTCTTCGGCTCGAAGATATCCTTCTTCTTTTTAGATTTAGAAGTCATACGGCGATGCGATGATAACCCGAATGCAGGACGTTCATGACCTGAACTGTCAAGACAATCATCAAACGGCGGCGCGCTTCGCGGGCCGGTATAGCGACACGCAGCTTCAAATCTTTACAGCGATCGATCATGTTTTCGATTACGTGATCAATGGTGTACTGATGCACTCCGGTGCCATCGGCAACGATTTGCCGCACTTCCCGGCGCACGCTACGGATAAAACTGGCGGCGGTTGGTTTTGCACGATGTCGCGGATCGTCTGAAAAAATCCGCCGCAAATCACGATCGTAAACGGCGGGCCAATCAAAATCGTAACGTTCACGCTTGCGCCGGTAGTGTTCACGCAGGGTGATGCGTATTTCTGAAAGAGGTTCTACCTTTGTGCGCGCTCGATTGCGTGGTTTCGTACCGGCGAGTTCGGTCATCAGATCGTCGATGTATTCGAGTTTGTGCAGGGCCGGCCATCCCTTGTAGCGGCGGCGCCAGCGCGAACGTGGAGTCAGCCACACGGCAAACGTTTCTGCGAAGTCTTCCGCTGGATGCGCCTGCGCATACCAGGCGCGCAGGTGCAGCACATAGTTTCGACTTTTGGGTTTTGGTTTGTAGAAGTCGGGATAGCGTTGCGCAAACGATCCGAACAATTCACGCCAGCGCCCTTTGAAGTGAAGCCGAAATGCGGTATCGAGTGCATGACCGGCTTCATGACGTAAAATGCGCAGGCACTCGTTGTCCGTTCCCCCCTCGGCTTCCAGCATCTGTTTGCGCTCGAGTTTCATCAGCCGCGGATGGGCCAGATAAAAGGGGATGGCGATTCCGGGAACGCCATCCGGCGAAAACCATTCTTCAGACAGCCAAACGTGTGGCTTGAACCGAATGCCGCGATCGTTGAGTTCGCTGTAAAGTCGCTTGATGTGAGGCTCAAGAAACGAGCCCTTGATCTTGAGGGCCAGGTCGCAGATGCGCAGATCGAGCAGATGCTCGTCAGACAGACGATACCAGGGGAAACGATAGCTCACGCGCACTTCCCCCTATAAATCGGCCGTTTTTGGCCGAAAAAGTTGAGACTTCGCAAGACTAGCGGCAACCGGTTCGTGGCTGGCATGCGTGGCGGTAGAAGTTGTCCGAGGCTTCAGAATCAGGGAACGGCGCTCATTCTAACGGCGAATGCGACTATCTGCCAGACGAGGAGTCAAAGAGGCTAGTTACCCGGCATGACGCCAGTCTTTAGATAAGACGAAGGACAAAGTTTTTCGATCACGCACTGGTCGCATAAAGGATTGCGCGCTTTGCAAATTGTTCGTCCGTGCGCGATTAGTAGATGAGAAAAGATGACCCAATCTTTTTTCGGTACCAGCACGATCAGATCGTTTTCAATTTTTTCCGCGGTCTTTTCATTCGACAACCCCAGCCGGTGTGACAGCCTCGTCACATGTGTATCGACAACCACGCCCGAGCTGATGCCGAATGCATTGCCCAACACGACGTTTGCAGTCTTCCGCGCCACGCCCGGCAGTTCAAGCAACTCCTCAATCGTATGAGGAACGTTTCCGCCGTACTGTTCAGTTAAAACTTTTGCTGTGCCCTGAATCGACTTTGTCTTATTGCGAAAAAAACCGGTAGTGCGTATGTCGCGCTGGAGTTCCTTTTCGGAAGCTTTCAAATAGTCCTCCGGCTTGCGGTGCTTGCGAAAGAGATCCTGCGTAACAATATTCACCCGCGCGTCTGTGCATTGCGCCGACAGGATCGTCGCAATCAACAACTCGAAAGCATTCGAGTGATTCAGTGAACACTTCGCGTCCGGGTAAGCCTTCTTTAGCAGGCGAATGATCTTGCGGGTTCTTGCCTTGAGTTCTGTAAGCATTTTTTTGGCCGCGGATTAACGCGGATAACACGAATCTGAGAAAAACTACTTCTTGACTGACCCTCTTTGTTTTCTGATTTGATCCGCGACTATCCGCGTTCATCCGCGGCCAAATTCATCTCTTCCCATGCGCAATCTTCACAGCTTCAGGTAAACCGCGCAATCTAAGCATCGCCAGCATACCCAGAAATGGTCCCGGCGCGAGTATTGCGAACGCATAACGCCAGCCGACGAGCTTTACAAAGAAGGGAACCAATTGAATCGAAAAGCTGGTAAGCAGAAAACCCAAACTGGTTTGAATAGTCAAAGCCGTGCCGATGTATTGGCGATCGCCCAGTTCGGTAATGCAGGCGGAAAACTGTGGCGAGTCGGCAATCACAGTCACGCCCCAAATAGCAGAGACAGCTAACAGCAGAAACGGGTTTGCGCCGAAAAGAAACCCAACCAACAAACAACACGTGCCGCTGATTGCCATGGCCCAGGAAGTCACCGCCGTTCGACCCACTCGATCCGCGAGCAGCCCGCCGCCAACACAGCCCAGCGCGCCGCAGCCGATAATCAGAAACGATGAAAACTCGGCAAGCTCCGATGTGGTTTGCCCGGCAAACGCCATCGGAGTATTTCGCGCAGCGAGACTGGCACGAATCATCACCGGTATCCAGGCCCACATCGCGTACAGTTCCCACATGTGGCCGAAGTAACCCAAGCTCGCCAAACGAACACCGCGATTGCTGAAGATCGCAAAAGCTTGTTTCCAATCGAATTGTGCAGGCGGTGGCGCATATGGTCCATCCTCAACGAAAAGGAGAACTATCAAACCGCCAAAGATGGCGAGTAACGAAATGAAGAAGACGTTGACGCGCCAATCCGCACTGCCAAGCCCGTTCACCAGATATGGCGTAGCTTTGCCTAACGTTAAAGCGCCAACCAGCACGCCCAGCGCCATGCCGCGGCCACGTTGGAACCAGGTAGCCATGATTTTCATTCCGGGCGGGTAGACACCGGCGAGAAACATTCCTGTCAGAAAGCGCAGCCCTATTCCCATCTGTGGGCCATGCGCGTAAGCGCCGAAGGCAGCATTCCCGAGCGCGCCGCCTAAAGCGGAAACAGCAAACACGTAACGAACACTAATAAGGTCTGGCAGGTTGAGGAAGGCGCTCAGCAGTGTGCCAAACACAAATCCGAGTTGTACTGAAATCGTCAACCAACTCGCGGCGGTCTCGCCCAAATGCCATTCATTGCGCAGGGCCGGTATCACCGCCGAGGCGCTGAACCATAGCGACATCCCCAACAGTTCTGCGAAAGATAGCAGCGCCAGGGCGCGCCATCGGGCAGACGGGCGAACGGGTTGTTTTGGGTTAGATTTTCGCGCGGTTGGCATTGATGTGCGACAGAGAATACTACACGTGCCAGAGGCCGCATATCACCGCCCGCGTAGTGCAAACTGTTAGTTTGCGTTGATGTTTGTCCCGCGCCTAAAGCACGCCTTCAAAATCGTGATATTCTGAGGGTCTTCAAATCGCCAGTCTTTGAATGCTGTGTTTTGGGGCCGATGGGGGCCGCCGAGAATGGCAGGTAGTGTTTTCAAACACCGATGAGTGAATTCCTGGGATCACTTTCTGAAAGGATTGCGAAAGCCTCTCGCTATGAGGATGAGCAACCGTTAAGCGCGGAGATTTTCAGCGTCGAGCGCCTGGAACAATATGCGAAGGTTCTCGCCACAGAACATAAGACGATCCGGAAGAAGGGGCGAGCGCAACTGCTGCCGCGGCTGGAAGATAACGGACGCAAGCTGGTGGCCGCCTATCGTTCGCTGGTTGAAGCCATTGGCAAAGGCCGCGGCATCTCACCGGCAGCAGAATGGTTAGTCGATAATTTTCATATCGTAGAAGAGCAACTGCGCGAGATCCGCGAAGACCTGCCGAAGAGTTATTACTACGAACTACCAAAGCTCGCCGCCGGTGAACTGAAAAATTATCCGCGCATCTATGCGGTTGCCGTCGCGCTGATCGCGCACACTGATTGCCGGCTCGATACCAACACGCTGCGCCGCTTCATCGCCGCTTATCAGTCAGTCGATCCGCTATCTATCGGTGAATTGTGGGCCGTCGCCATCACTTTGCGTCTGGCGCTGGTCGAGAACCTGCGCCGGCTTGCCACGATGATCGTGGGTGCCCGTGAAGAGCGCGAGCGCGCCGACAAACTCGCCGATCGCCTGTTGGAGACTGCGGCGCGCCAGCCTGACGCGCTGGTGCCGTTAATCGCTGAACGATTAGGTAAGCGCGAAAAAATCCCACATACGTTCGTGGTCCAAATCACGCAACGGTTGCGCGAGCAGGACCCGGCCGTGATGCCCGTGACCGAATGGCTGGAATCACAACTGGCGCGGTGGAACACCAACATCGAGCAGGTCATTCATGCCGAGCATCAACGGCAGGCGGCCACGCAGGTGACCGTAGGCAACATCATCACCAGCATGCGCCTGCTGTCGACGTTGGACTGGCGCGACTTTTTTGAAAGCGTCAGTTTAATCGAACCGTTGCTGGGCCAGGATCCGGCCGGCGCATATTTGAAAATGGATTTTGCCGCGCGCGATCGTTATCGCCATGTGATTGAGCGGATCAGCAAAAGCGCGCTTGCGGACGAGCTGGTAGTGGCGCGCGCAGCGGTGAAACTGGCAGCCAGGACGCGCATTGGCGAGGCCGATGAAGTCGTCTCGCCTGCATCGCATGTTGGCTATTACCTTGTCGATGAGGGACTGCCACAGCTCGAGGCCCAATTTTCCTATCGTCCGGGACCGGCTGAAGGGCTGCGACGATACGTGCTGCGCCACGCGACTAGCGCTTACCTCGGCACGTTGTTCTTATTAACAGGCCTAATCCTGACTGTGCTCGTCGCGACGCTCAGCATGGCCGGCGCCGGCTGGCTGCTACTCATAATTGCGACCCTCATCGCTTTGATTCCGGCCAGCGATATTGCCCTTACAGTTATCAACTGGGACGTTACTCACCTTTTTGAGCCTCGCCTGCTTGGAAAGATGGAAACGTCGTTAGGCATTCCCGCTGAAGCCACAACGATGGTCGTAGTGCCCACCATCTTTTCAACCGAAGCGCAGGTTAAAGAGCTGCTCGGACGACTTGAAGTGCACTACCTCGCCAACGAGGACCCGCATATTTATTTCGCGTTGCTCGGTGATTTCCCGGACGCTGATTCTGAACAAGCCCCAGCCGATCTTTTACTGCTCGAAGCGGCCGGGAACGGTATTGACGAACTAAATCGTCGCTACCACACAGATGAATCGCCGCGTTTCTACCTTTTTCATCGCCGCCGTGTTTGGAACCCAGGCGAAGACCGCTGGATGGGCTGGGAACGTAAACGCGGAAAGCTGCAAGAGTTTAACCGGCTGCTGCGCGGCGCGCGCGATACGAGTTTCATTGTTAGAACTGCGGATGAGGCGCTGCTGTCGCAGGTCCGCTACGTGATAACGCTTGATTCCGACACTCAGCTGCCACGCGATGTGGCGCGCAAGCTGATCGGAGCGGCTGTGCATCCGCTTAACCGGCCGGTGCTCGATCCAGAAACCCGAAGAGTTACGCGTGGTTACTCCATTCTTCAGCCACGCGTCAGCATCTCGCTCGAAAGCGCCTCACGTTCGCGGTTTGCGCGCATTTTTTCCGGCAACACCGGAATCGATCCCTACACCACAGCGGTTTCGGACGTCTATCAGGATCTTTTTTGCGAAGGGAACTTCACCGGCAAAGGCCTGTATGACGTGGACGCGTTTGAAGCCGCACTCGCGGACCGCGTCCCGGAAAATTCTTTGTTGAGTCACGATCTATTTGAGTCTCTCTTCGCGCGTGCGGCACTGACGACTGACATCGAATTGCTCGACGACTACCCTGCAGTTTATGACAGCTATGCTAAACGCCAGCATCGCTGGACGCGCGGCGATTGGCAAATTCTTCGCTGGCTATTTCCCTCCGTCCCCGATGCTACGCGACACAAGACGCGAAACCCGTTGCCGCTGATTTCGCGCTGGAAGATTCTCGACAATCTGCGCCGCAGTTTGGTGGCGCCTTCGCTGTTTCTCTGGCTGCTTGCCTCTTGGACCATCTTTCCGGGCTCGGCGTGGATCTGGAGTCTATTCGTGCTGGTTACAATCGCCTTCCCGGTCTATCTTCATGTCACCACCAGCCTGCTGATTCACCCGCGTGGCGTTCCCTGGACCAGTCACTTTTGGAGCGTGTGGGGCGACGTGCGCACAAATACTGCGCAAGTTTTCCTGTCGGCGCTGCTCCTGCCGCATCAGGCTTACCTGATGAGCGATGCAATTCTGCGCACGATTTACCGAAAGCTCATTTCGCGAAAGAAACTGCTCGAGTGGGTCACCGCTGCTGACGCAGAGAGAAGCGCGCGTAACGATCTCAGCTCAATGCTTCGTTTCATGTGGCCCGCTGAGCTGCTCACTTTGCTGGTTGTCGCGCTGACTTTGATTGTTCACCCGGCGGCGCTGCCGGTTGCGGGCGCCGTCGGTCTCACCTGGATCACGGCGCCGCTCATTGCCTGGTGGCTTAGCAAGCCGCGGCCGAAGGAACGCAAGCTGCTAAACGCCGAAGATACGAAGCTCGCGCGCACAATCGCGCGGCGCACCTGGCGCTTCTTCGAAGCCTTTGTCGGCCCGGAAGATCATTGGCTGCCGCCGGATAATTTTCAGGAAGATCCAACTCCGGTCATCGCGCATCGCACTTCGCCGACGAACATAGGGTTGCTGTTACTTACAACTTCAGCGGCGCACGATCTTGGCTACGTCGGTTCACTCGAGTTCGTTGAGCGCCAGGAGTTGACGTTTAGCACCATCGCGAGACTCGGCAAATTTCACGGTCATCTGTTTAATTGGTATGACACTAAAACGCTTGAACCGCTGCACCCGCAATACATCTCAACGGTCGACAGCGGAAATCTGGCTGGCCACCTAATCGCGGTGAAGCAGGCCTGTATCGAGCTGCCCGACACGAAACTTTTCGATGAGCGCATCATTGCCGGCCTGCACGACACCGTTGACGCAATTTCGTTTGAAGCGACCAAGCTGGGCAGTGTGCGGCAACGCACCGACGTGGTCACTGTCAGTCAGTTGCGCGATGAGATCGAGGCTTGCCGCAAACTACTTGTCACCGATGCCACCCGGGATTTGGCGAGTTGGACAAGTCTGTTTGAAGCTTTGCGGCGACGGATTTCTGAGATTGAAGACATTGTTAATGCGCTGGCACACGAACATGGAGAAATTAACTTCAAAGAGCTGCGCTGGTGGCTAGCTGCGTTCGATCATCAGGTCCGTTCCTGCCGGCGCGATGCCGATACGCTCTGCGGCTGGACTAGTTTTATCCCTCAGTTACCCCCTGAAATGTCGGCGGAATTTGCAGATGAAAACAGTGACGCCAAGTCGCTCGCCATGCTGCTTAGGGGAGTGCCGACCCTGGGGGCCATACCGGAGCTTTGCGACAACGCGCTCGTTGAACTTGCAGCTCTGCGCAGTAACGGAGATGCAGCGGAAGCTTCTCCACTCATTCAGGCTCTGGAACAAGCGGCAGCCGTAGCTGGAGACGTTCTCTCGCGACTCAGCCGTCTGGCTGCAAACTGCGATCGCGTTATCGAGGAGATGGATTTCAAGTTTCTTCTTGATCCCGAGCGCAAGGTTTTCACGATCGGTTATAACGTCTCGGCACAACGTGCTGACAATTCCTTCTACGATTTGCTTGCGTCCGAGGCCCGTGTTGCCAGTTTTGTGGCGATTGCCAAGGGGGACGTGTCGCAGGAACATTGGTTTCGCATGGGCCGCCAGCTTACTTCTGTTGACGGCGGCCGCGCCCTCATTTCCTGGACCGGCACCATGTTTGAATACCTGATGCCGTTGCTGGTGATGCGCAACTACAACGGCACACTGCTCGACGAAACTTATCGCACCGTAGTAAAGCGTCAAATCGAATATGGTCAGGAGCGCGGCGTCCCCTGGGGCATTTCTGAAGCGGCCTACAATGTCCGCGATTTGCAACTGAACTATCAATATGGACCATTCGGCGTTCCCGGCCTTGGTTTAAAGCGCGGGCTTATTGAAGACCTGGTGGTCTCGCCTTATGCAACCTTGCTCGCTGCGGAGATTAATCCGCGCGCGGCCATGGACAATCTGCGCCGGCTCGAGCAGACGGGCGCGCTCGGCGCTTTTGGTTTTTATGAATCGATCGACTACACCGCCGAGCGCTTGCCACAGGGACAGTCATACGTTTTGATTCGCGCCTTCATGACGCATCACCAGGGCATGAGCCTCATCTCATTGAGCAATGTGATCCAGGACGACCGCATGGAAAGACGTTTTCACGCCGACCCGGTGGTGCAAGCGACCGAATTGCTGTTGCAGGAGCGCGTGCCAGTCGGCGTGCCGGCCATGCACCCGCGCGCGGAAGAAGTATTGACCGGCCATGTCATTCAATCATTCCCGGGAATGATCACGCGTGTTTACGACACGGCCAATCTCGAAACACCGCGCACGCAACTACTTTCAAACGGCACCTACAACGTCATGCTGACGACGGCGGGCGCGGGTTATTCCAGTTGTGGGCCGAATGCCGTGACCCGTTGGCGCGAAGATGTGACGCGCGACAACTGGGGCACATTTATTTATCTGCGTGACGTGCGCAGCGGCGCCGTTTGGTCGGCCAGTCATCAACCCATTCAAAAGCGCCCGCAAAAGTATGAAGTCGCCTTCTCGGAAGACAAGGCTGACTTCTGGCGCAACGACGCCGGCCTGATCACGCACATGGAGATTGTTGTTTCAGCGGAAGACAATGCCGAGGTGCGCCGCGTTTCGTTAACAAACAATTCGACGCGGACGCGCGAGATTGAACTTACAAGCTACGCGGAAGTCGTACTGGCCTCGCCGCAAGCCGACCTGGCCCATCCGGCGTTCAGTAATCTTTTCATTGAGACTGAATTCTTTGCTGGTGAAAATGCGATCCTGGCCCATCGCCGCCGCCGCTCTAGTGATGAAGAACCAATCTGGGGCGTACACGTCGTGGTGGCCGATGGCGAGCTGGTAGGAACCACCCAATATGAAACCGACCGCGGCCGCTTTCTCGGCCGCGGCCACACGCCCGCCAATCCCATCGCCGTCATGGAAGACCGTCCACTTTCAAACACAGTGGGCGCGGTGCTCGATCCGGTTTTCAGTTTACGCCGTCGCGTGCGCGTGCGCCCAAATGAAACTGTGCGTTGCTCGTTCAGCACCATCGTGGCACGGTCGCGCGAAGAAGCAGTAACGCTGGCCGACAAGTATCACGATCCGAATACGTTTGATCGTGAGCTGCGGCTTGCATGGACCAAGGCCCAGGTGGAAATGAGTCACCTGAACATCGACGCGGAAGAGGCGCACCTGTTTCAACGTCTGGCCGCGCGCATTGTTTATTCCGATCCGTCGCTGAGGCCGCGCCCGCATGTGCTCGCGCTGAACACGAAAGCGCAATCGAGTTTGTGGGCTTATGGAATCAGTGGCGACCTGCCGATCCTGGTGGTGCGGATTGATAAAGCTGAGGATCTGCCTACGGTGCGCATGATCCTGCGGGGCCACGAATACCTGCATTACAAAGGACTGAAAATCGATCTGGTAATTCTAAACGACAATCCGACTACTTATTTGCAATCACTACAGAAGGAACTGGAGACGATGGTTCGCACCAGCGGGCTTGGTGGTCTTCAGGACAAGCCGGGCGGCGTTTACATGCGGCGCGCGGATCACATGCCCGAAGCTGATCGCATTCTGCTCCACGCGGTCGCCCGCGCCGTGTTTGTTTGTGAGCGCGGCTCGCTTGAGGATCAATTGGAGCGGCCACAGGTAGAAGAACCATTGCCGCCCGCCTTCGTCGCGCGCTCGCCTTCGCAAACCTATCCCGAAGCCACCGTGCCGCCGCCGGAATTGAGTTTCTTCAACGGTCTCGGCGGATTTCATCAGGGCGGGCGCGAGTATGTGACGCTGCTCGGCGCGGACCAGTGGACGCCCGCGCCGTGGTCTAACGTTATCGCGAACAAAAACGATTTTGGTTTTCAGGTAACCGAGACGGGCGGTGGCTACACCTGGTCCGTCAATAGCCGCGAGAACCGGCTGACGCCATGGTCCAATGATGCAGTCAGCGATACGCCCGGCGAAATCGTTTACTTACGCGATGAGGAAACAGGCTCGGTTTGGTCCACGACGCCGTTGCCGATTCGCGAAGGGGAGCCTTATATAGTCCGGCACGGTCAGGGCTACACAGTTTTCGAACACGTCAGCCACGGCATTTCCCAGGAGTTTCTGCTGTTCGTTCCCCTCGATGGTCCGGTGAAAATATCGCTGCTGCGTTTGCGCAACCGCACTGCGCGCAAAAGAAAAATAACCGTGACTTCATACAGCGAGCTGGTGCTGGGCGTGCAGCGCTCGAGTACCGCACCGTATGTCATAACCGAAATCGATAAGCAGGCCGGGACCATATTCGCGCAGAATCCTTTCAATAATGAATTCGCCACGCGCGTCACGTTTGTGGCAACCAACGAAGCCCTGACCAGCGCCACTTGCGACCGCAAAGAATTTCTTGGACGCAACGGTGCACCTGACCAACCAGCCGCTTTGCGTCGCACCGCACTTGCGGGCCGCGACGGCGCTGGACTCGATCCTTGTGCTGCGTTGCAAACAACAATCGAACTGGCGCCGCATGAGGCCCGCGAAGTCATGTTTATTTTGGGTGAAGCGGAATCAAAAGCAGAAGCGCAGGAGCTGGTAACGAAGTTTACAAACTTTGGCGCTGTTAACGATGCGTTCGAGGGCGTGGTCAGCCACTGGGACAAATTGCTGGGTACAGTTGAAGTGAAAACGCCCGACGACGCCCTCGACACGATGCTCAATCGTTGGCTGCTTTATCAAACATTGTCCTGTCGTATCTGGGCGCGCACTGCGTTTTATCAATCGGGCGGCGCCTTTGGCTTTCGCGATCAATTACAGGACGTGATGGCGCTGGTTTATAGCAGTCCAGCGGTGGCGCGCGAACAAATTGTCAGGGCGAGCAGCCGGCAATTCAAGGAAGGCGACGTGCAACACTGGTGGCATCCGCCGAGTGGCCGCGGCGTGCGCACGCGGTTTTCCGACGATCTTTTATGGCTGCCTTTTGTTACTGCTTTTTATCTGAAGGTTACCGGCGACTTGTCCGTGCTCGATGAAAGCGTTTCATTCCTCGAGCAGCCATTGCTGAAACCGGAAGAGCAGGAACTTTACATGCAGCCGGAAGTTTCGGCCGAATCGGCATCGGTGTTTGAACACTGTGCGCGCGCACTCGATCGCAGTTTGACTGTAGGCAAGCACGGTTTGCCGCTGATGGGTTCGGGCGATTGGAACGATGGCATGAATCGGGTGGGCCACCTGGGTGAGGGCGAAAGTGTCTGGGTTGGTTGGTTTCTCTATACGACGCTGGCTGCTTTTGCGCCTTATTGCGATGCGCGCAACGAGAGCACGCGCGGCGGTCAATACCGCGAACATCTCGAAAGCCTCAGGAAGGCACTGGCTGAAAGCGGTTGGGACGGCGACTGGTATCGCCGCGCCTTCTTCGATGACGGCACGCCGCTGGGTTCAGCGCAGAACGATGAATGCCGCATCGATTCGATTGTGCAGTCGTGGTCAGTTATTTCCGGCGGCGCGGAAAGTTATCGCGCAGTGCGCGCCATGGCGGCTGTTGAAGAGTATTTGATCCGGCGCGGCGATGGGCTTGTCGTTCTCTTTACGCCGCCCTTCGACAAAAGCAAACTCGATCCCGGTTACATCAAAGGTTACGTGCCGGGCGTACGCGAGAACGGCGGACAATACACGCATGCTGCGCTTTGGACACTGATTGCCTTTGCGATGCTTGGCGATGGTGAACGAGCCGGCGAACTTTTTTCGCTGCTGAATCCGGTCAACCATTCGTCGACGCGCGCAGGTTTGCACAAATACAAAGTGGAACCTTATGTTGCCGTCGGCGATGTTTATGCAGTGCCGCCGCACACCGGCCGTGGCGGTTGGACATGGTATACGGGTTCAGCCGGATGGATGTATCGCGCCGGGCTGGAATCGATCCTTGGATTCAAATTGGAAGGCGCGTGCCTGCGCATCGATCCGTGCGTGCCGCGTTGGTGGCGCGAGTTTGAAATCACTTACCGGCGTGAGAAGACTACGTATCGGATCAAGGTTGAAAATCCGTTGGCAATCAGCCACGGCGTAGCCAGCGTCGAGCTTGATGGACAGATGCTAACGAACGACGAGATTTCCCTGAGCGACGACGGGCAAACTCACATCGTTCGGGTGGTGCTTGGCGAAAAGCCGGCAGAAGAAATTCCCGAGGCCGCTAACGAGATTAGTCAAAAAGAGCAGATTCGTTGATTAGCCTTTGGCGACGAACATCCGTCGAAATGCGCCAGAAAGAGATGACCGATAGCACGAAACACATACGCCACGGCTTTGGCGCAGTGCGGCCTTATCTTTACGGCGGCCTCGACCTGCCTGACTTTGTGCAACAGGTTTTCGGCGCGGTGGAATTAGAACGGCACGAGTTTAGTGAACACTCGTTTCACTATGAAGGGCGTGTGGGCGATTCGGTAATCGTGATCGAAGCCGGCGATCTTCCCGCGCACGTGAGCGGTACAAAGGCATCAATCTACGTCTACGTCGAAGATGTCGATGAGACTTACGCGCGGGCGCTGAAACTAGGGGCCACCTCCGTTGCCCAGCCCGAAGACAAGCCGTATCAAGAGCGATCGGCCGGATTGAAAGACACTGCCGGCAACACCTGGTGGATCTCACAATACACTGCTGCCGGTTCTTAAATTACCCCTGCGGCCACAAAAAACCTTCTTCCCAGCATTGCACGGCTACGCTATCCTCACTCCGCGGCGCTTGTTAACAACAAATCGAAGGAGAAGGAGAAACTCATGTCCCACAGCAGTAGGGAAGCGGTGATTGCGATTTTTCTTTTGGCGGTAGTGGTGCTTGCTTGCAAGAATTCTCGAAACACAAACTCTGCTCGCACTGACAACTCCAATACCAACGTGTCCTCATCGTCTAAAACCGATGCTGACGACGTGATTCACTCAGCAACTGGAGTGGAAAAAGAGAAGCCGGCTCCCGGCAAGGCGAATGTCCAGGGCAAGGTGTTTTTCAACGAAAAGCCAGTCGGCGATATCGAGGTGAAGCTGTGCCAAAAATTCAGCCGGTTTATCGGCGGCTGTAGCGGCGAAACTTTTACTACCAAAACCGACGCTAACGGCGAGTATCTGATTAAGAATGTGCCTCCTGGAATTTACGAAGGTTTAACCGCGAAAGTCTTTAACACGCCTTACTACGTGTTCGCCACTTCGGGCATTGTGGGCGCGGCAAAATATAAGCTCGAAGAGGATCAGACTTTCTTTGCCCCTGATACAAATCTTTTCAAGAGCGATCTGAAATTGATCGGGCCCAAAGCAGGCGCAAAAATCAGCGGCAGCAATATCGAAGTGAAATGGGATGCATACCCTGACGCGGCGTATTACAAATTTAGTATCCACGCTGACAGCTCAACCGGCGCGCAAACCGAATACGACTACATCAACAAGCGAGTGGACGGATCGTCCTATGTTCTGGAAAAGCCATTGTCGCCAGGCTCCTACACTTGCGAGGTTGTGGCGTATAACGGCAACGATGTCAAACTTTCTGAAAGCGCAGACGATATCAAGTTCACGGTGATCGGTGAGGGCCCAAAGTAAAAGCCGCCGTTGGGATATCAAACTGAGCGGATGAGTTGCGATGTGCCGGCCTTTTCTTCAGCCGATTACTATCGTTATGAGCTTTGCCTCAAAGGTCATAGGCCATGTCAGGTTCGGCTTTGCCGCCTGATGTGCGGCGGTGGCTATGCCCCGCCGACAGCAGCTAGATTATTCCCGGGCTGTGCCCGTGGTTCGGGCTTAGCCCTTCGGATTTTATTGGGCCACAGGCCGGACCAAGGGCGTAGCCCAAAAGTGAAAAGGCATCTCTACGGCGGGGCAGAGCCACCGACGCACATCAGGCGGCATAGCCGTAGCCCACCGGTTATATTTGATGCAAAGCCAAATGATATGACCAAAGATTACACAGCCGAGGTTGCGGTCGTGGGGGCTGGCGTTTTTGGCGCGTGGACAGCGTATCAACTGAGGCGAGCCGGTGTCGACGTTCTCTTAGTGGACGCGTATGGACCAGGGAATAGTCGTGCAAGTTCAGGCGGCGAATCGCGCATCCTGCGACTGGGTTACGGGCCTGATGTGATCTACACGCGCATGGCGCAGCGCTCGTCTGACCTGTGGCGGCAACTGTTTGCTGCAATCAACCGGCCACAACTCTTTCAGCCTACCGGCGTCTTGTGGCTGGCCCGAGACAACGATCCTTACTGCGAAGCTACGCGCAAAACTTTCCAGGAAAACAAGGTGAAGTTTGAGCGGCTCGAGCGCGAAGTACTCAGCCGGCGTTACCCACAACTTAACCTTGGGCCGGTCGCCTGGGGAATGCTGGAGCTCGACAGTGGCGTGCTGTTGGCTCGCCAGGCAGTGCAAGCGCTGGTCGCGGCGGCGCAGTCGTTCGGTGTTACTTACCTTCAAGCAGCAATCCGACCACCGCTGAGCGAAGAAGCGAGACTTGCATCAATTGAAACAACTGAGGGCGTCAGGATCACCGCTGACAAATTTGTTTTCGCGTGTGGTCCATGGTTGCCAAAGCTCTTTCCCGAACTGCTCGCTGAGTTGATTCACGTCACCAGGCAGGAGGTCTTCTTCCTGGGCGTTCCCGCGGGCGACGATCTTTTTCTGCCGGATAAAATGCCGGCGTGGATCGACTTTAACGATCTTGTGTATGGCATTCCCAATCTTGAGAACCGCGGAGTCAAGATTGCGATCGACGAACACGGACCACCATTTGATCCGGATACTGGCGAAAGGATCGTTTTGGAAGAGAGCGTGATGCGGTTACGCCGGTATCTTGCCCGACGAGTGCCGGCATTGGCAGATGCGCCGGTGCCTGAAACGCGCGTTTGCCAGTATGAAAATACTTCAAACGGCGACTTCCTGATCGACCGTCATCCAGCATTTGAAAACACCTGGCTCGTTGGCGGCGGTTCCGGACATGGATTCAAGCATGGCCCGGTAGTGGGAGAGCATGTCGTCTCGTTGGTCTCGGGCGACGCTAAAGTCGAACCGCGGTTTGCGCTGAGTACGAAAGAAAAAGTTCAACAGCGCCAGGTTTACTGAATTGGCGCAATCATCTGTAGGCGGTAAGTGATGTAAAGTAGATGCTGGGCGACGCTTTGCACAAAAAGTCGCGCAGCGACGAGACGAACTCAGCTGCTCCGCAGGCTGGAAGTCAGTGCCGATCCTTGAAAATCTTCTCGCAGCATCAATTTCAACTTTCATGCAAAGCCGCTGGGCGACGTAAAGCTGGCTGGTTCCATACTTTTTCTTCTATTCCAGCAAATACTACTTAACCATCTTTGGTTTGCAACAAAACTTTCCCCTAAATAGGTGATAATTACTTTCCCCTAAATAGGTGATAATTACTGGTTCGTTTCTCTCTCCCGCTGGTACCGGCCAAATTGCACCGGATAGTTTGATTGAACCCTAATAATTTTGAAGGAGTGAATATGAGGACTAATGAGAATTCTCGACTACATAAACTAATTTGCGGGTTGGCCTTGTTGTTAGCCATAACCCCGCTGGTTTATGGACAAGTTACACCCCCCCAAACCACTGCAGTTGAACGAAACATACAATCAATTCCGAATGGCGCGAAGTTGAAGTTCAAGGGAGTGGTCATCGCACGCGAGGGCGAGACCTTCAGAATCCGCGACCGCAATCGCACCGACTATCAAGTACTGATAACCGATCGCACCAGCGTTAAAGCTAATGGCGGCTTTCTTCGCAGCGGCAAGAAGTATCCGGTTACGGAAATCCTGCGCGGGCTGATTGTGGAAGTTGAAGGGCGCGGCGATTCGCAGGGACAGCTGGTGGCCGACAAGATAAGGTTTGACGAGTCGGACATGCGGGCCGCGATTACGTCTGATACGCGCGTAACTCCAGTTGAGGAAAACCAGCAACGCATCGCGGGACAGATGGACGAACTCTACGCGGTTGCGGCCGAAGCACGAAACGAGGCGACAGCGGCGAACACCCGTATTAACGATCTCGATGAATACGATGTGCAGGAGCAAGCCGCTGTAACTTTTCGCGTGAATAGCGCAGTGCTCTCACCTGAAGCGAAGCAACAGCTTGACGAATTTGCAGCGAAAGCCGCGACTGCCAAAGCTTACTCAATCGAGGTTGCCGGTCACACTGATTCCACCGGTAGCGAGGCAAAGAACTTCCGCCTGAGCCGCGCGCGCGCGGATGCGGTGATCCAGTACCTCGCCGTGAATCATAAGATTCCGTTGCGCCGTTTTGTGACGCCGATGGGTTACGGCAAAACAGCAGCGGTAGCCGACAACACGACGGCCGCCGGCCGCGCGCAGAATCGGCGCGTGGAAGTCAAGATGATGCTCAATCGCGGTATGAGCCAGAGCCCGAAGTCGACGCCGGTTAGTAACAAGCCGTAACGGCAAATCGGCTGCTGCTCCGTCAAAACAGTAAGCCCTCGCGCAAGCTGGAGGCTAAGCTGATCATCATGGTAGCTTCGAAGGGCACGGTCACGATCGTGCCCTTTGTGTTGTCCGCTGATACTTTACATATGAATTATTTTCGGGGAGGAATCGTATGTTCAGGGATACCAAGGCATTCTCGGGTTTTTCGGTAAACGATTCGCAAAAGGCAAAGGAATTTTACGGCCAGGTACTCGGGCTCAATGTCGCTGAGCCCCGATGGGTCTGTTGCAATTGAACATTGCGGGTGGCGCAGTGATTTTAGTCTATCCAAAACCGAACCATACGCCGGCAAATTTCACGATACTGAATTTCCCGGTTGAGAATATCGATCGCGCTGAATCAGAGGTCAGAGGTCAGAGGTCAGAAGTCAGAGGTTCAGAAGTCAGAGGTCAGAAGTCAGAGGTCAGCGTTCGGCGCGAGTCGTAAAATCGAGAATCGAGAATGGAGAATCGGGAGTCTGGTGTTGAATTGTATTGTGAAGACACGGAAAAAGGTTCATGCTTTGCTGACTTCTGACTTCTGACTTCTGACTTCTGACTTCTGACTTCTGACTTCTGACTTCTGACCTCTGATCTCTGACCTCTGATCTCTGACCTCTGACCT
>DATNOG010000226.1:0-35146 GCA_035601415.1 Pyrinomonadaceae bacterium
CCTAATCTGAGGTTCGGGTTGGCTGCAATCGCCGCCGCCAAAGCTGCTGCAGCGTCGGCGTTAAGTGCAAATGTGAAATCAGATTTGCCCGTGCCGTTGCCATTCAAAGTGGCTTCACGCAATGTCAGGGCATCAGCGAGGTGTGCGCTGAAAACAGCCGTTCCGGATTGGTCGTAGGCAGTTAAAATCAGTGTATTGAGAACAATCGATCCGACCGGTCCGGCATTGCTGCCACCCTTGTTCGGGTCGTTGATGTTCATTTGAATGCAGAGATTTCCGTTGGTGATACCCAAATCAGTAACTGAATAAGTTTGGTTATTGGCGCCGCCAACAATCTGGCTGCCACCCACCACATCGCCTTTCTTGTTCGCGTTCTTATCGTTTGGGTTATAGGCCACTGAACCGAAGCCAGACGTCGCCGAACCCTGGGTCTGAATGACGAGTACGGTGTTTACGGTGCCGAGGCCGGCTGGCTGAATTATTGTTGGTCCGGACGGAACGATTAGGAAGTTGTCGGCTCGCGCACTGGTGCCCGCCAGTGAAAGAGTTAACAGCGCCCCAAGAGCAAAAATTCCCTTCGCGAAAAGCTTGTTCATTTCCTCAATCTCCTCCTCGAGTGAGTCTCTGTGTAATCCCGAAGGTTTCCCCCGCGGTGGCACAGTGACCGGTTGAATTTCCTTACTCTTTGGAAAAGGACCAATTAACAGAGGCTTTCAGGTTTTTGTGGGGCGGAGTGTTGGGAAAACAGACTATTTCCTCAGCTTAACCAGGCGGAAAAGCCTGCCAACAACTGCCTGCGAGGCGGATATACCGAGCGCAGAAGTGATTGCGAAATAGGAAACTCCGTAACCGCCGAGAACCACCGCGGCCAGCGGAATGGGATGAAGATTACCAACCAGCAGCTTAAGTCCCCAGCCAATTCCCGCCGCGACCAGCGCAGCCAGCCAGAGTTTAATCAGATATTTGCCTGCCAGGCCTGTTTTGCCAATGCGCCGATTCAGGGTGCGACGGAGCAGAGCAAACTCGATCCAGCCGGCAATGCCTGCCGAAGCCGTCAAGCCTGCGACGCCCCATTTTGGATTAATGTGCAGAGCCACCGGCAGTGGCAGTGCAAACAAGTAACCCAGGACCGTGGTTAGCGCAACGCGAATGATCGCATAGCGCAAAGGCGTGCGAGTGTCATGAAGAGCGTAGTAGGTGGAGGAATAGAGACGACCCAAAGTGGAAGCGAGCAAACCAACTGTCGACCCGGCGAGAATACCCCAAACGAAAATTGAAGCGTCGTGCTTAAACTGCCCGGTTTGATAAAGCACTGCGGCAATCACATCGCCTAACGCGAGAAAAGCCATCGACGAAGGGACAATAAGAAATGCAATGCGTTGCAGGCCATCGTCCAAACGCTGTCTCAAGACTTCGGCAACCTGCTCAGTGTTGCCGATTGCTCTGGACATCGCCGGCAGTTCTGCTGCCGACACTGACATGCCAAACAAACTGACGGGCAACGTATAGAGACTCTGCGCATAAGTCAGAGCCACGACTGAACCCTCAGGCAGAAAGCTTGCGAGCACGGCGTCAACAAAGGCGCTGATCTGGACAACGCCGCGGCTCATGAAGACCGGGAAAAAATTTCTGACGACAGTCCTGACATGAACACTCGCTAAATCAATCACCGGACGAAGCCGGTGCACCAACCTGAATACAGTCGGGAGCTGAACGCCGAATTGCAAGGCACTGCCGATAACTGAACCCCAGGCTAGGTATTCGGCGAGTGGAAACTGGCTTACCTTTCGACCGAAGATTACCAGCGACACGATCATTGCCAGATTCCACGCGACAGGCGCGGTATAGGAAATAAAGAAACGATGATGGCTGTTGAGGACGCCGAGACACCACGCAGACAGAACTAACAGACCGGCACCGGGGAAGAGAATTCGCACCAGGCGAATAGTTAACTCGCGTGTCTCGCCTTTGAATCCCGGTGCGATGGCGGAAATGATGTGGGGAGTGGTCAGGACGCCGGCGAGCACGATCATTGAAACGACCAATGCCAGTATGCCCAGCACCGCATTAGCGACGTGCGCGGCTTCCTTTTCGTCGTCATGGGCGAGTAGTTTTGCGTAAACGGGTATGAACGAAGCTGAAAGAGCGCCTTCCCCGAAAATGTTCTGCAGGAAATTCGGGATGCGAAACGCGGCGCTGAACGCGTCACCGGCTGCGGAGGTGCCGAAGTAATGCGCGAAGACACGTTGTCGAACTAAGCCTACGAGGCGGCTAATGAGAATGCCAGCGCCGACCAGAAATGCGGATCTACCACTGCTGCGTTCAGCTTGAGGTCTTGATCGTTCGCCAACGGTGCTCTCAATTCCGGCATCGCCGACTTGTTCGATCGTCTCGCCGGCGATCGAACTTGCTTCGTCATGTGTGTCCGCGGCCTCACTTTCCGCTTGCGCAGGAGGAGAAGCGCCGGCATTGGAAGAATCGCGCATCTAGGATCAGAGATTGTAGTCTTTTATTTTTGTCAGCAGTGTTTTGTAACTGACGCCCAGCTCTTCGGCAGCTTGACTCTTGTTGCCGTTGTTGTTTTTCAGCGCCGCCGCGATCTTGCGTTGCTCGACAAAGCGCAAAGCACGCTGCGCGACTTCAGACAACGTGCCATTGAGATCGAACGAAGACGGTGTTTGATCCCCGTCGCTTCGGGTCACAAGTCCAAGGTC
Source organism: Pyrinomonadaceae bacterium (assembly GCA_035601415.1). GTDB lineage: Bacteria > Acidobacteriota > Blastocatellia > Pyrinomonadales > Pyrinomonadaceae > PSRF01. The sequence goes on from DATNOG010000226.1 coordinate 2,715, forward strand.
GATGGGGTCCAACACCAGGGAATCGGAAAGAATGCAAGCGCGTTCGATCGCGTTCTCCAACTCGCGAACATTGCCGGGCCAACGATGCGCTCGCAACGCCGAGCAAGCATCTTCGCTAAGAGTCGCTTCGCGGCCACGCAGTTCCTTTCCGAGTTCGGCGGCGAAATGTTTAGCCAGCATCAGCACATCACCGCCACGTTCGCGCAGTGGCGGGATCTCGACCGGGAATACCGCCAAACGAAAGAACAGATCGCCGCGAAACTCGCCATTGTCCACTGCTGCTTTCAAGTCTTTGTTCGTCGCGGCCACCACGCGAACATTCACCGGCACGGGCGCGCGCCCGCCGATGCGATCGACGACCTTTTCCTCGATCACGCGCAGAAGTTTGCCCTGCACCGCTAATGGGAGTTCACCAATCTCATCCAAAAAAACAGTGCCTGGCGAAGCCAACTCAAACTTTCCCAGGCGGCGGTCGCCCGCGCCGGTGAAAGCGCCGCGTTCGTGTCCGAACAACTCGTTTTCGATCAGCGTTTCCGGGATGGCGGCACAGTTTATAGCGACAAAAGGCTTTTGGCGCCGAGGAGAAAGGTGATGGACGGCGCGCGCGAAAAGTTCCTTGCCCGTACCTGATTCACCCAGGAACAAGACGTTGGCTTCAGTCTGTGCAACCCGTTGGGTTTCGGCTACTGCGCGCTTGATCGCGTCGGATTCGCCGATGATGCGGGGAAAGCCATAGCGGCGCGACCATTCTTCGCGCAATAGAATGTTTTCGGTCCTTAATCGTGCCTGTTCAAGCGCGCGCTCGACGATTAATAACAGATGATTCGAGTCAACCGGCTTTTGCAGAAAATCGTGCGCGCCATCTTTCATGGCTTGCACTGCTTCATCGATCGAGCCGAAGGCAGTCATGACGATTACCGGTGTGCCGCTATCTGCAGCGCGCGCCGCGCGCAGCACATCAAGACCCGAACCGTTGGGCATGCGCAGGTCCGTTAGCACCAGCTTATGTGGAGTACTCGTAATTTCGTTGAGAGCAGCGCGCGCGTCTATGGCTTCGCTGACCGTGTAGCCGGCGTTTTCCAGAGTCAAACGTAGAACGCGGCGCAGGCTGTCTTTGTCTTCAACAAGAAGGATGTCAGGCATTGGTTCGTGGACGCGACCGGCGGCCACGGAATTGTACAACAGTTATGTCGGCAATAGCTGTTTGCAAGTATTGGGCTCAAAAACAAAAAACCGAGGCTACCGGTTTGCCACTCACGGCTAAACCGATAACCCCGGCGATCCCCTTGTCAACTTGAACTATCGCTCTAAATGTTCACGAAGCTTTTTGAATAACTCACAACTGTTTGCTGGGGCTTGCCCAGCCGAGTCTATCTTTCAACTATACCCAAAACCTTTGTTCCCGCCATCACGATCGAGTTGAGGTCGGCCGTCGAGTCGTACTGCAGATTAGAACTTCCGCCCCCACCGTTGTAGTCAAACGTCGGCTCAAGGAAGTCTCCGGTAGCACCAAATCTGGCCACCATAATCGATCCGTAAACGTCGCGGTTGCCACCGCCGGACTTCAAGAGCCTTCCGGCGCCCAGGACGAGGATGACGCCGTTGAAGGTTGGACCAGGTCCGGTGAAATAAAGTGTCCCTGTCACTATTAGCAGGCCGGAACCGCTGACGAGAGTGCAGTCGCCTTTGACAATAGTAAATTGGGGTACTGTAAGCGAACCAGCCGAACCGTTGAGTGACGACAGTACGACACCACGCTTAGGGCAGGGTGAGCCCGGCGGGGCCGGCGCCGCGCAGGAGTTTGCCATGGCCTCGGACTGCGCCAGGAACGTCCTAGCATTATCGGCGGTCTGCAGAAACCACGGAGTAGGCACTTTGATCGTGCCGGCAGGCGCGGGATCGTTGGGCAGATCCAGGACCTTAAATTGTGGACTGGCGATCGAGCCGGGCTTAGAAGCATAAGCCGTCTGAACAGTGCTGACGTCATGCCAGTTTACGGCCAGAGTTGGCTTAGCGGCGACATTTCCGGCGTTGTCAACGCCCGAGTAAGTCTTGGCATTACTACTGCCGAAATCAACAATCGCGGGGGTCGCGGCGTTATCGTGCCCGCGTATCACGAGCGCAGCAGGGACGTCGATGTCCAATACATTAGCGCTGAGCAGCATTGATAATTTTTTTCTTGCTCCACGTGGTCCGTATCCAATGGAGTCGACCACCACTCGAGTTGGTATTTGGTTTGCGAGCGGTGTGGTATCCGCATTGCTCACGGTGACGCTGTAGGCGATTCCACCGAAAGGATTGTAAGAATTGCTGATTCCAACCCGGTCAGCATAGGAGCCGCCCGAAGGCGTGTAATCATAAGTGAGCCAACGTGACAGCCGTTTAGGAAAACCACCCGTCGTTGGATCGCCCGCCAGGTTTGAGGTCGACAGAGTGAGAGCTTTGCCAAAGTCTATTCTATTCTCGGGGGCGACAGTGCCCGGGGGATTGGCGACGAACAACGGATTGGGCAGCACATTGCCACGCATCACATTGAGCGTTGCCTGGATTCCTGCTTCGGCACCGTAATAAGCCTGCATCTCGGCCGCCGCATCGACGGTGTTTATGCCGGAGAGTGAAGTCGTAAGTATCAGCGCCCCGCCTGCAGTCAGCAGCAGCGCAGACATCATCAACACAGTGATCAGGGCAGCTCCCCGTTCACTCTGGATCTTTCGTTGACTAGTTAGAGATTTAAGTCCAATCAAATTCATTTGATTACCTGCCAGTCTTAAAAATGCTGCAACGTGCCGGGTCCATTTCTCAAAGCCACTTCCGAAACCAAATGCACGAATGATTGTGGTTGCTCAAGTCCGGCGGGCAAGTTAACAAGCACGTCAATAGTTACCCGTTCGGCTGTGGCTGCGGTGGCGGTGGCGCCGGACATATCGAGATAGAAAATCTTCAATTCTGAAATCCTTGTTGCCAAAACAACTGAGCCGGCGGTGTTGTCAACTCGGACGATAGCTCCGTTGGCACTTTGAAAAACGAAGCGTACGTCCTCGTCTGTGTCGGACAGATCCGTGTCGTTATTTAGATTGGCGCGAACGCGAATTGAGTTTAAGCCTGAGTCAGCCGTAACGATGCCGTTATCAGTTAAGCCGTAACCCGAGTTCCCGATTTCTCGCGACATGATGTTTAGGGCGCGTTGCGCCGAGGCAAGCGCGTCGGAACGAGTGTTTTCACGGCTGCGGGTGCGCAGGGAAGTTGCAAGCAAAGTGGTCGCCGCAGCCATTACAGCTAGGGTAATACCCATTGCGATGGTAAGCTCCAGCAAAGAGAAGCCAGCCTCAGCAGCCTTGCGCGTTTTCTTGTTTGACACTTCCATTTTCATAATCCTGTAAGACTTAATCTGCTCGGCTGCGTTGCGACATCAGCGTAATCGTACCGCCGACACCAGATGCCCAGCCGGTGACAATGCTGTCGGACCGGACGGTGATGGTGATGGACTTGAGTGTCGTCGAATTGTCAACAACTGTTCGCGTAACGGTGAAAGAGCGATTGTCGCCACGAATAACGCCGTTCTGGACCACGGTGCTGGCGTTAAGCCGGGCATCAGTGGTTGTTCCGTTAAAAGTGGCGCCGCGTAACACCTCCATAGCTTGCTGAGCTATGGCGAGTGATAACGCCCGATCACTACCTCCGGAGTTGTTATAGATGGAAAACGAAAACAGACTCGCCGACCCGAGCGCGACAATCAACATCAGCAACATAGCAATCGTGGTCTCGATAAGAGTGAAACCGCTTTCGCCACTTCGTTGCGGTCGAGCATCGTCAACGTCCGTGTGGGTGTTGAGCGTTGATCGCGATGTGTCTCTATTTTTGTGAATAACGAATTTCATGGGATCTGAGTGTTCGAGCGAAAGTTAGGAGCAGGCGGTGTCGAGTTTGTTACCGGACTACTAACCGGCGGACCTTGCATCGAAGACTGACCAGCAGTGGTCAAATCGATTTGGCTGGAGCCGTACATGTTTGAAATGGTCACGAATGGCGGGGATGCGACGTTGCCGGCCGCATCCACAGTGCGCCCACGCCAGTTGAAATAGATCGTGCGTGGGAAAGGAGTATTGAATTGAAGACCTGGGTTTCCGGGTAAGCTGATTACTTTCGGTGCGTCTAAAGTTCCGTTTCCATCTGCATCGATGGTAACTGAATAGAAGGTCGCATTGATAAGGGTTACCTGGGCCATCTGCGCTGAAGCGGCCGGATGCCGGCGCAAGGAATCAACTCGCGCCTTTTCCAGATAACTACCCAACTGTCGCGCCGCGTTCTCTCTAATCATCACCTGGCGCGCGCGCGAGATTTGCATTAACGCAAAACCACAAACAACCGAGAGAATACTAGCCACGATCAGCAGTTCAATTATGCTGAAACCTGCTGTGCCGTTCGGTCGCCTGGTTGTGAGAGGGGCCTTCATAATTCAGAATCCAATTGCTTGCACTTTAGTACTTAATACTCATGAACGCCGGCGACCGATACGCCAGTCGAATCAAATGCTTTGCGGGCTGCGTCAGAGTTGTAACGCACATCGGAATTTCCTGCGCCGTTTACGGAAAACGTCGGGGCGCCAAAGCCAGTAGTTGCGTCCGGTCGTGGATCGAGGCTGGCCACGATGATTCCGCCATCGATATGACCGTTGCCATTTCCATTGCGATTGAAAGTGCCGCCCAGCACCAATATCACTCCTTCAAAATCGGTGTTGCCTTGAGTAATCAGGTCTCCCGTAACGATCAGCAAGCCACAACCCTGGTAGCCGGAAGCGAGGGTCACGACATTGCCTCCAAAGTTGTCGATAACCGTCGTTAGTGGCGAGGCGCTGGTGCCCAGACCTGCAGCGATGGCGGTCGCCCCAGTGGTGAAATATCGACCTTCGCCACTGGCAATGTCGCGGGCCTGCACCAGGAAGAGTCGAGTCGCGTCAGCAGAAGCGAGGAAAGGCGGCGTGTTGGAGGCGTTCAGGGTCAGGGCAGTACTTGGCGTCACCTGACTGGTGCCACCTCCCTGAGCGTTGAGGGAATCGATGGTTAATTGCGCTTGCGACTGATTGCCTGAGTTGACGGCAATCGCGGACACGCCTGCCAGCGGCGTTGAATATGTGTCATTGCCGGTATAGCCCGAAGCGTTCGAGTTGCCCAGCGCAAAAGTCATTGGACTGGTGCCGACAACCGTAATCGCCGCCGGAACGGTAAAGTTTATGCCATTGCGCTGGACCACCATCTCAAGACGCTTCATTGCGCCCTTGGGTCCATATCCGATGGAGTTGATAACGAGACGCGGCGGGTCGCCATCTGCAACTGGAGTGGCATCGGGATCGCTAATCGTCAAGCCAAAAGCAATGCCAGTCAGCGGAGAATATGTGTTGTCAGTCGGATTCACTTTCACGCGGTCGTCGTATGTTGCTCCCGGACTTCTGTAGTCATAGACCAGCCAACCTGAAAGGCGCGTAGCGGTGGCTTGATCGCCAGCCCTATTTGATTTGTCAAGAGTAACGGCATTTCTAAAAGTCATCTTCGGGGTGCCAGCGACGTTATGCGAAGCTACATTTCCGCGCAGCACATTCAGCGCTTGCTGCAGGCCGGCCTCGGCGCCGTAATAGGCCTGCATCTCGGCGGTACTATCGACCGCTGTCGTAGCGGACATATTGGTGCTTAAGATCAGTGCTCCTCCTGCCGCCAAAACCAAAGTGGCGATCATTAGGGTCGTGATAAGTGCAGCGCCACGTTCATTCGATGTTGGCACGTTTGACTTTTTGGAAACTTCAGAGAGCATCATGATATTGAAGGCCTCAGTTGAATTAAGCGTTCAGTATTTACTCAGCCGCGAATTGCGAAGCGCAACATCCGAGATAAGCAGAATCTGAAAAGGCGGTGCATAGCCAGCCTCTCCCGGATGTCCTACTTCCGGCGTATATACACAGGCGACGAGTACTACAAATTTCGCTTTGTCGGGAGTTACTTCTGCTTGAGCGGCACCGGCTGCGTTCAGCGGATCTCTAATCCTGCAATTCGAAGGATCTTGCGTGTACGTTACTTTCGTATTGAAGTAATAGAAGTGAATTCCGTCGACGCGATTGGCGAGTACTGTCTTCCGTTGATCGGTTGGCGGGCCCGACGATTCGAAAGCATCCCAACGTGCCAGGTAATTTGTGTTAGCGGCGGAGTTAACGAAATAGGTCACGTCTTCGCCAGGATCTTGTACGTTGTCACGCGACGACTGCGTAACACCGGGACTAAAATCGAACTTATTGAGATTCGCCCGAAATCGTATTGCCAAGTCGTTTGAATCAGCGGCGACAATGCCGTTTGTCGTTAAGTTAAAGCCTGCGTTTGAAATTTCACGCGACATGATGTTCAACGCGCGCTGTACGTCGGCTATTTCGTCCGCACGTTCGTTTTCGCGCTCGCGAATATGCAGCGACCTGGCGAGGAGCGTTACTGCGATGCTCATCACCACCAGCGTGAGGGTCATGGCGATAAGAAGTTCGATAAGCGAGAATCCGGCGCTTCTTTTGTAGAGTGGAGTAGTAGTAAACATTTGTTTCACTATCAGCGATTAGGCCCGAGCAACAATGTGCTCCGCTGCGTGGTTATTGTCACCGAGCCAAAGAGCGAGGTGATCGTGCGAGTCCAGCTCGAACCGGCCCCTTTCGGAGTGACGCGTAGCGTGATCGTCTTAAAGGTTGGTTGCCCGTTAACGACGGTCGCATCTGTAATTACTGTGCGGACCGTATAAGGGCGACCCGCACTGGTCACATTCGCGTCAGTTCCAGTGGTTGCTGTCAATGAAGAGTCTGTGAAAAGTACACTCCGCAATTCTTCAATTCGCTGCTGCGCAACAGCCATTGCGAGTTGCCGATCGTTGGCGGTGGACGTGTTTACCGCCGCATAAAAGAAAAGAGATGCTGCACCTAAACCTACAATCATGAGCAGGACAAACGCGATGGAGGTTTCCATCAGTGTAAAGCCAGCCTCCCGTTTGTCACGGGAACGTTTGGTTGATGCTCTGGAGTTTTGTTTAACTAAATCCATTGACTCTCTCCGCCCACAGGGCTTCAGCTTTTCAGTCTCGGGTCTATCAGTTAACTCTAACGGTTGTTGTGACTCCACACGGTGACGACGCACTAAAAGTTAGTGTCCCACCCTGGTTTGCGCCGTTAACCAAAATGTTATATCGAACAGTTCCACTGCCGCCGGTGATGGTCGAAGATTGGCCAGGCGCCAAAGTCACCGAGATGTGCGACGCGTTTGTATTACCCGTCACCGTGACTGTGGTCGAACCGCTGGAATTGCTAACCGATAAAGTGACGGATTTCGTAACTTTGTTTCCTATGGACAAGGTAGTTGAGCTGGCCGTCATAGTACATGGCCCACTGGTCGGTATCGGTGTAGGCGTCGCTGTAGGTGTTGGCGTCGCCGTAGGAGTGGGAGTGGGAGTGGAAGTTGGCGTCGGCGTCTGGCAATTGACTCCGTTGTTTCCGCATGGCGTAGCGGTGGGAGTTGCCGTTGGTGTGGCATTCGGATCCGGGGTCGGGGTAGCCGTGGGCGTAGGCGTCGAAACCGGAATCGGGGTCGGCGTCGCAGTGGGATTTGGTGTGGGATCGGTGAGTGTGTCTGCGCTTGGGGTCCCGGTCAAGGTTGGAGGCGGAATTGCAGCGTCCTGAAAGATTTGGGCTTCTATAGTGACGTCGCCTGAGCCTGTTACTGTAATCATCTTTGGCGTAGTATGATCGATGAATGCCATAACGGTCGGTACTTCTCCGGTGATCGAACGGCCCCGCCAGTCGAAAGTAATTGTGGTAGGAGTACCTGTTGTAAAGATAACGCCCGATTCGAGCGTGTGAGTCTGGGTTTCGCCGGCGTCGATAGTCCCATTACGATCAAAATCCATTGACACTGTGTAGGTTGTTTCATTGGTCAAGACGATGGACGCGCGGTCTGCGCCCATTGCATGGCGACGGACAGAATCGCCGCGCGCTTTCTCTGCCCAACTCGCAAACTCCCGCACAGAACGGTTAAGGCGCATTTGCGCGCGCGCCTTGACGACACCAATTGCGCCAAAGGCAGTAAGGGTTGAAACCAGGGCGAGAATTACAATCACCTGAATCATGCTAAAGCCATGCTCTCGGCCCGGGCGTTCTGATCGTTGGATCATGCTTGTTTCTTCCATCGCTCCTCCGCCACTTGCTTGCTACGAGGTTAATGGACCTCGGCCGCTTCGCTTTGGCAACGCGTATGCCAAGCCAATTTCGCAGTAAACTCGCATCCTTTCTGAAAAACATTCCTGCAATGCGCGGCTTGTTTGTTACTTAAAGTAACGACGAAGGAAGCGCTCTTCATATCCCAACTATCGAGACAAATGCGGCATGCCGACCTTCTGGTCTGCGCGGTGCGGAAAGGGAGTTGGCTTCGTCTTTTTGATTAGGCAGGGTTCTTTCTGTTCGGACGGCCATTCGTCCTGCTCCGAAAGGATCGTCCTCCGTGGACCATGGTGCCGCACGCCAGGCTCGCGGTTGGACGGCAAAGCGCCCCGTCGATCGCTTGATTGGCGGGGCGCAATGCTGAGCTAATGATTTGTTTATTAGGGTGGGCTCGTGCCGTTTTTCAAGTTTGGCTCAAACTCGTTTGCTGATGTCGAGACGCTCTGTGTGTCTGCTAGTTTCATTGCCAGGACACGTGGTTTGTAGCCGAAAGATCCTGGTCCGCCGCGACTGTTCTGCACTTGCATTACAAGGCGGTCCTGGTTCTGTCTGAACCTCAACACGCTCCCGCGCTGGTTCATGATTACAAAGAGTAAGACTCCGCTTGCCGTCTTCATCTGCCCGACCAACGAACTCGCGCCGCCGTCAGTGCGCACGAGTGTCCCTGTCTTTGCGATTACGCTTCCTTCCCAGGCAGGTCCGGTGAAGCGCTCTTCCAGCGTGCCCGGATCTATGCCTGCAACCGGCATGATGTCGGCGGGAGTAAGTTTGTTCTTCTGAAGTTCGTTGCGCAACCCCCTGAAGATTTTCATCATGGCGCGCGGAGTTACGCGGTTAATTCCCAGACCACTCACCGATGAAAGCTGTATCTCGTTTTCGGCAACTCCAACCAGGCTGATGATCTGGCGTCTAACTGACTGCGCCCCACCGAGGCCATCGCCGATTCGCTCGGCCATGAAATTATTCGAATAGCAGAGAAGTACCTTGAGCACATCGATCAACCTGCTGGAGTTGTGCGTGAGGACCAGTTTGGCTCCCGGCGTTGCCGAGCCGACCGTGACTTCACCCACGACCGCGACACTCGGAACTGCCTGCAAACTTGATTGGTCGCCGAGCGCCATGCGCTCGTACATCCACGCCCGCGTTGCTTCACCAGATCGACGCGACGCATCCAGAGTGTCATACAGCAAATCACCGGAGCGGTGCGCAGACGAACTGAAATTCATCGTAAAGCCGGGAGCAACAACCAGGTTGCCGCTAATGCTCCGTATGCCGAAGTTATTTAAGAGCTGCGCAATCATTACCGCGTGCTCATAATGGAAGGAAGGATCGCGCCCAGTCACATATAGGTTGCCGCTTAACTCGCCCGTAATTTTGTTTATGGTGCCGTCAGTCCAGAAGCCGTTCGTGAATCGATACTGTGGGCCAAAGTTGTGGAGCGCTACCAGGGCCAGTCCGAGTTTGATCGATGAAGCCGGATTGAAAACCTGGTCGACTGCTTGTGCTGATACGGTTTTTCCGTCAACCGTCTCGATCAGCACACCCTGAAGGCCGTAGACTAATGGCTCGTCAGTGCCATCAAGTTGTTGCGTGGCGACGCCGGCTGGCGACGCTTCCGGTTTCGGTGAAACGGCCGGCAGTGGAAGCGGCGACTGACCGGCGCTAACTGCGGTGCCCGACAGCAGTAGAAGTACTGAAAGAAAAATCTTTGCCGGCTGTGTCTCTTTATGCATGGCTGTTATTGCTCAACATGTGAGCAGAACCTGCCGATAATAACATGTCGCGGGAGAGTAATGGCGGAGAAGGATCTTTCGATGCGTTCTTCGTCCCCAGGATGTCGGTGCTTAGTCTCAAAAACATTTTGCGCCGACGTTCACAAACCTCCAGATCGCAATTGCGTTGACAATAAAAGAAGTGCAAACCTAGAATCTGAGCATTGACAATCGAGTGAGACGAAATCATCAACCTGTTGTTGCGGCAGACATACGTGCCACGCACGCCGCGCGCAAGAAGGAGATTCGAGCGCGGCTCAACGACTTCCGTGCCGTCTGGCGGAACGGCTCTGATGAACGCCTTTGGGAAGAACTCGTCTTCTGCATTTTTACTGCCGGCGCGTCAGCGCGCATGGGACTGAGTGCTGTCGATGCGGTCAGGCCATTGTTGGCCCAGGGCGGACGAGGAGAGATGACGCGCGCTTTGCGAAGCGCGGGCGCTCATCGCTTTCCAGTGGAGCGGCCCGGCTATATCGTCATCACGCGCGATTACCTGCGCGAGCATTGCGACATGGCACTGCGGCGAAAACTTGAAAGTTTTCGCGATCCGATAGAGCGCAGAGACTGGTTGGCCCAGGAAAAGCGCATCAAAGGTCTGGGCTACAAAGAATCGAGTCATTTCCTGAGAAATATCGGCATCCGCGGCTACGCGATTCTCGACAAACATGTGATGGGTTGTCTTCAGGACTTGCAGATAGTTGAGACAGCAAAACCGCCTGCCACGCGAGCACGCTATCTGGAAGTCGAAGAAAAGTTGAAACTTTTTGCGCGCGACATCAAGATCGATTTTGACGAACTTGATTTGGTGCTTTGGTCGATGAAGACCGGCGCAGTGCTTAAGTAGCGACGTCCGGCGACAAGCAGTTGTTACTCCCCATGAGGCGAAAGCCATGAATGCGGATGGATCAAGGAGTTTAACCAGATGACAAACAGGCGACGCAGATTGGCCGCAGAGTTTCTCGCGGCCTTTGTGATTTGTCTGGCCTTTGTTGGACCAGTGTCTGCGGGTGGCGAGCAAAAGGCGCGCGCGCGCGCCGATCGCGCTCTGCGCGATGGCGACTTTGAGAATGCAGAAAAAATGTTTCGCGAGTTGCTTGCGAAAGACGCGCGCGACAAGGACGCTCGTTTGGGTTTGAGCTTTGCGTTGTTGAAACAGCGTCACTTGCAAGACGCCTATGATCAGGCCGCAAGAGTGATTCTAGCCGAGCCGCTTTCCAGCCGTGCGCACGCTTTGTTAGGGGCTGCAATCCTGGCTTCCGGTAACTTCCAGAATTCAGTTGAAGAGTTCCGCACCGCGCTCAGTCTTGAGGAAAACGAGTCGTTGGCGATTGCCGGGCTCGCCATGGTGGATTTTTACGAGAACCGCATGGACGCGGCCATCAAAGGGCTGCGACGCGCGGTGAGTTTGGATTCCGATGAACCGGATTACATCTTTAACCTTGGCCAGGCAACCGCGCGCAATGAAAGATACAAAGAGGCCGCTGATGCCTATGAACGGTTTTTGCTGATCGCGCCGAAGACCGATGCCGAGCGTCGCGCGCGCATCCGTGGGCTGATCGACTTCCTGCGTTACCTCGGCAACCAGGGTGTGCTGTACTCGCCAAACGGAAACAGGACAAGCATGCCGTTTGAGTCAATTGACGGACGACCGCTGCTAAAAGTGCGCGTCAATGGCAGCAAAGAGTTTCTGCGTTTCGTGCTTGATACTGGCTCAGGGATGTCTGTTATCTCCGAGGAAACAGCAAAGAAGCTGGGGCTACGTCCGGTCGCGCGTGGCGGTCTGGCGCGCGCCGTCGGTGGCGGTGGGAAATTTGAAATCGTTTACGGTTTTCTTTCATCGGTGGAATTGGGTAACGTGAAAGTGGCGAGCGTGCCGGTTTACATTCGCCATTTTTATGACAATAGAACTCCGGTAGATGGTTATCTCGGTCTATCAGTCATCTCCAAGTTTATTGCCTCGGTGGACTATGGCGAAAGAATTTTCACGCTAGAGAAACAATCAGGCGATGATTACGATCAAACACCTGCGGCAATCGCCGGCGCAATTCGAACAGATATAGTCGAAATACCGGTGCGAACAACTTCAAGTGGCTTTCTCAGCGGGGAGGTGCGGCTCGAAGGCATCGACAAACCGCTCAACTTCATTGTTGACACTGGCGCCAGCGTCTCAGTCGTTTCGGAAAAACTTGTGACCGACGAAGACCTCAACCCTTATATCGCTCCGGTCCGCATGCGAGTTTACGGCGCGGCGGGAATAGCCGACGACGTAAAGACTGTGCTGTTGCCAAAAGTCATGCTTGGCAGTCTGACTCGCGAACAAATCGCCGCGGCCATTCTGGATATGGAACCGGTAAATGAAACGGCGGGCTTCACGCAAAACGGAATTCTGGGCGGAAACTTCCTCGGTCATTATCGTGTTTCATTCGATTTCCAGCGAGCATTGATTAGACTTGAGCCATTGAAAAAAACTGCAAAGACTAGCGACAGTTCGACTGTGCAACCAATGTGATTCGCGTTATGAAGCAAAGTCTCTATCTCGAAACGTCGGTGATCGGAGCTTACCTCGATAATGGTGAGCCGTTTCGGCGCGACTTGACGATTCGGTGGTGGGAACACGAGATGCCGGATTATCGCGCCGTTATTTCACCGCTGGTCACGCGAGAATTGGAGCGCGTAGCAGAACCGCACCGCTCCTCGTATTTGAATTTGATTGCCGATCTCGAACAGGTCGAGCTGGGCGAGGAAGCATCGATACTGGCCGAAGGTTACATCTCGCGCGGAATATTTCATCGCAAATATATTGCCGATGCTATGCACGTAGCCATTGCATCGGTTCACAAAATCGATTACTTGTTGACTTGGAACTTTGGTCATTTGGCAAATGTTCGCCGGCAGGCACGCATTCGCCTCTTCAATACGGCCGCCGGCTTTTATGTTCCCATGATCGTGACGCCGGAGTTTCTCGTTTCCGAAGCTACTGAAACCGGCAAATAAGTTACCGCATGTATCGACGCCCAAAATTTCTGGAAGTACTCCATGCGATTCGCGAGGAGATGTCTCGTGAAGTAGACTACGATGTAGATCTTTTCGCAGAGTTAGTGCGATCGGGAATCCGACCCGCGCGCGGTCCCGAGCGAATCATTCGCGGCAAACGGACGCACGTGCCGCCGCAGGATCTGGAAGTTGAGATTGACGAGCGACCGAGAAAACGCGCTGGTGGTAAGTCTCGCTAAAACTGTCGCTGCGGACGGTGCTGATGAGATTCACCTGTTCAATTTATGAACCCAACGTTTGAAACCATCGGGCTGGAAGTGCCAAGCGAGAAGGCTTTTAATTATCTCGCCGAACGCGCCGGCGATCAGGGTGAAGCCACGCAACTGAATCGTCGCGGCGCGGTGCTTCATGGCCGTTGCTGGAAACTGGGAGAAGGCCTGGAAGTTTGGACAGTGCTCTACGAATCCGGCAGCGGCGACGTGTTCTATGCCGATTGCCGCCCCGGTTTTCGCGCTCGCTACATTCAAACAATTACGCCGTGGGCCCTGACCGAATACGACGAAGAAGGCGAGGCCGTGGTCCATGGTTATCGCGAGGGTACCGACTGCGAGGTTTTGTTTGAGCTGCAAAACCTGACTGAGGTTGGTCCTGGCGGCTTTCGCGCGCAGCAGTTGCATGTGGGACTCTGCGGCTTGGCTTATCGTGCGCGCGTGCGTTCAGGTCCCGCGAAAACGCGTTGGTTGCCGTTGGATAAGGCGGCGCCTTCGCGTGCTGCACATGAAAACGATTGGAGTTTGTCCGGTCGCGTGGTTGCCTGCAAGCCGCTGAAGAATCCGCTTTCAGGCAGTGACCTCTATTGGATCAATGTCGATCTCGAGCGCATGAATCTGGAGATTTTGGTTAACCAGCGCTCATTGCGCGGCGACAGCTTAGTGCCGGGCGCAACCCTGGACGCAGAAATCTGGTTGCAGGGCCATGTGCTCGATGAGTTGGCACTGCGTTCTCGCTACGAGGGAGTCGACATTTCATGTTCGCCAGCAGATTTCTGGGGTCGGCTGCGACGCAGGAACTAATGCGTGTTGGTTACTAACTAACCCTTCCGTGAGATCAGCAGTTACCCGACGACTGACTAAATGAAACGTGTCCTTGTTGTAATCCTCATTCTCCTCACGATCGCGATCGGTTCATATTTTTTCAACCAATACTGGATCCATCGCTATGATGCGCTGATTGCGCGGCAGGCCGGCATCTATCGTCTCGATCCCAATTTAGTTTGGAGCGTAATTTACGAGGAGACCTATTTCAGTCCCTGGAAACGCGGCAAGGATGGCGAGATCGGGCTGATGCAAATCACGCCCGCGGTTGGCCGCGATTGGGCCACTGAAACCGGGATGAAGGATCTCGAACGGCAGATGGCCGAAAACCCCGCAGTGCAACTTAGAGACCCCGAGCGCAACATCCAAATCGGTTGCTGGTACCTGGAAAAATTTTATGAGCAGTATCGCGACACGCCAGACGCGGAAGCGCGCATGATTGCCGCGTACAACGCCGGTCCAAGTCGGGCGGCCGAGTGGAATAAGGTGCCGGCGGGCGGGAAACAACTTTCCGGCGAGCAGTTCATTAACAACATCGATATTCCTTCAACGCGCGCGTACGTCGTTTCCATACTCGACCGGTATCGCAAATTGAAAGGGCATGCGCTGAACGTAAATCTGCAAAACTCCGCCTCGCCGGCGCGCTGATTTGCAGCGCCTGCGTTAAACTCCCTGAAGAATTCGCTGGCCCCTCGTGGATCGCAACTAATGACGACACTTTACTGCGCTCAATGGATAGTGCCCGTTTCTTCTGCGCCTTTCGCTGATGGTGGAATTGCCGTCAGCGACGATCGCATTGTCGCCGTCGGCAATCGCCCCGCACTTGTCGAACAGTTTCCGGAAGCAGCAGTCCAGGACTTTGGGTCGGCAGCGATCGTGCCCGGCTTAATCAATAGCCATTCACATCTGGAACTAACCGCGATGCGCGGCTTTCTGGAAAATGAAGAAGCTGACTTCTTCGGGTGGTTGAGAAAGCTAACTGTTGCGCGTCTGGAGCGGATGACCGCAGACGATCTGAATGTGTCGGCGCAGTGGGGAGCCTGCGAGGCGGCGCGTGCGGGAGTCACCTGCGTTGCGGACGCGAGTGATGCGGCGTTTGAAAGCATGAATGCGTTGCGCGCCGTCGGTCTGCGCGGCGTGGTTTTTCAGGAGTCATTTGGCCCTGATCCGCGTTTGGCAGATGAGAACTTTGCTAAGCTGCAGACAAAAATGTCTCGACTGCGCCAATGCGAGACAGCGCTAGTGAAATGTGGAGTGTCGCCACATGCTCTATACACAGTTTGCGGTCGGCAGTTGAAGTTGATTGCGCAGTTTGCGCTCGCTGAAAAATTGCCGTTGATGATGCATGCCGCGGAAACGTTAATGGAGGTATCGTTGTTGCGCGAAGGCCGCGGAGCTTTTGCGGATGGACTGAGAAGTCGCGGCATCGAGTGGCGGCCGCCTGGAGTTTCCCCGATTCAACACCTCAAACAGCACGGCATACTTGCAACGCAGCCGCTATTGGCCCATTGCATCCAGGTGGACGATGCCGACATCAAGCTGCTCGCCGAAACCCATACGCGCGTCGCGCATTGTCCGAAGTCAAACTCAAAACTGGGTCACGGCGTGGCGCCGCTCGCGAAGTTTGTCCAACAGGGAATTACTGTAAGCCTGGGCAGCGACTCCGTAGCGAGCAACAACGTTTGCGACCTGTTAGAGGAAGCGCGTTACGCGTTGCTGCTCGCTCGTTCAGGAGTTGCAGACAAGAATCGGGCCGCTAATGTTTCCGCCTCGGATGTTTTGCAACTCGCGACGCGCGGAGGCGCGCAGGCGCTTGGGATCCCTGAACAAATCGGGGCATTACAAGAAGGGTTGCAGGCAGACTTCGCGATTGTTTCACTCGGCGGCGCGCATCAAGTTCCAGTTTACGACCCAGTTGGCGCGCTCATCTTCAGCTCGAACGCGCGTGACGTGGTGTTAACGGTTGTTGCGGGAAGGGAAGTTTATCGCGCTGAGCGCGTGACGACCGTTGACGAAGATCGCCTGCGCGCGCGGATGAAAGAGATCGGACAGAAATTAGCCGCGGATGAACGCGGATAAACGCGAATCAGATAAGTAATAATTTCAGATCTGCGCGCGTCCGCGTTAATCTGCGGCCGTTTTTTTAGCCTAAGCAAGCGAAGCCGCAATGGCAGCGTCAAAAATTTCCAGCGCAACGTCAATACTTTCTGTCGTGATAATCAACGGCGGCGACCAGCGAATCGTATTTGCGCCCGCGCCGAGCACGATCAGTCCTCGTTCAAAGCACGCCATTTCGATGCGATCGCGCAGCTCCGCATCGGGCTTGTTTGAAGTGCGGTCCGTAACGAATTCTACTCCCAGCATCAGTCCCATGCCGCGAACATCACCAATGCAATCGTATTTCTTTTGCAACTGCTCGAGTCCCGCTTTCAAGTACGCACCAACCTCGGCGCTGTTTTGCACCAGGCCGTTCTGCAAAAGCTCAATCGTTTTCAATGCTGCGGCGATGCACACAGGATTGCCGCCAAACGTCGAGGCATGCGCGCCGGGTTTCCAATCCATCAGATCAGCACGAGCGACGCAAACGCCAATCGGCAAACCTGAGCCGATGCCTTTGGCAATGCATACAATGTCCGGCTGCACGTCGTAATGTTCGCAGGCAAACATTTTCCCCGTGCGGCCCATTCCCGACTGCACTTCGTCCACAATCAATAGAATGCCGTGTTCGTCACAGATGCGACGAAGTCTTTTCAGGAAGTCTTTCGGCGCCGGCACATATCCGCCCTCGCCTTGCACTGCTTCTACGACGATGGCTGCAACCTCTTCTGGCGGCGTGGTCGTTTTGAAAAGCCGTTCCGTGATCCAATTAAGAGCGCCTTGCCCCGCGCCGCCATCGCCACAATCCGCCGGATTGAATGGATTGCGAAACTCATTCGGATAAGGAACATGAATAACGTCGAGTGCCTGGCGTTTGAAACCGAGGCGCTGTGCTGATCTTGATGAAGTCAACGAAAGCGAGCCCAACGTTCGGCCGTGAAAACTGTTGAAGAATGCGATGAACTTCTCGCGGCCGGTGGCGTGCATCGCCAGCTTCAACGCAGTCTCGACAGCTTCAGTGCCGCTGTTTGCGAAATGCGTGCGCGTCGGTCGCGCAACCGGAACTATCTCATCAAGTTTTTTGGCCAGCGCCGGCATGTGACGATAGTAGTAATCGGTGCCGCACATGTGGATCAGTTGTTCCGCTTGTTCCTGAATCGCGCGCACAACTTCCGGATGACAATGCCCGGTTGAGCACACGGCGACGCCGGCGTTGCAATCAAGGAAGATATTTCCGTCAACATCCTCTACCCAAACGCCCTGCCCGCGTTCGGCCACTAGCTTGAACGATGGCCGCGGATATGAAGGGGTAACAAACTGCGCGTCTGCCGCGATGATTTCTTTGCCTTTTGGACCAGGCAGTTCGGTTTTGATTTCCGGTCTCTTTGGCGGGGCCATAGCAATAGTAGACATGTGGTTCTCTCCTTTGTAGAAAAACGGCGTCACTTAAAGACGATAAGGCGCGTAGACGAAAGCCAAGTCGTCAACGAGTCAGCGACGAGTCACTAAGGAAAGACTGCTAGTCCGCGAAGAGGTCGGAGCGGCTGTCGAGGGGGCGATGATCCAGATTTGTCTTATTACGCATGGCACAAAACCTCGTTGCCTTAGTAGGGCAGACATCCCTGTCTGTCATTCTTCACATGATGATGGGGAATTATCATTCAGCGTGCTGAGATATTACCACGACGTCAAGAGGCACTTCCACTCCACCCCCTGCCGATAGGGAGCACTCGTGGTCCAATGACGCAGACTGGGCACATTCCGCAAATGATTTGCGAATCGTTTCCCTGGGTGGCGGTTGCGGCCACAAGGAGAGGCGCCTTCCTAAACTGCGTAGTAAAACCCGCGAGCGGAAATATTTTTCGTGCTCCCATTCAACTTCTGCCATGGTCAGCAAGCAATCGACGAATTCTTCGTGACCCGCAGCCCGTGCGTAACGAGCAGCAGTTTCGTATTCGCGAATGTTGCGACTCTCGAGCCGGCCGGCGCCGTACATCGGCGCAAGCCAGCCAGTGAAGTGACACAAGAACCCAAGCGCACGTCCGACGATTGCGGCGCGCAGCTCACGAACGCGGCTGGGACGCGTTTGCAACTTGTCGAGCATCTCCCCGACCAACTGGCGATGGTGCCATTCTTCATTCTCGATTTGTCGAATGTGAGCGCGTTCGTCTGCGTCCGAAACGGAATGCCAGTGTCCGCGATAAGCATAGGCCGCCGCCAGCTCGGCCGAATAGGCAAGCCTTAGAAGGTTAATGAATTTCTTTTGGTCGTCGTGTTCGGCCACTAGATTATTGCGCCACAAGCTATAAGTAATCACGCCATTCACTTGCACCCGCATCTCGATAAGTACACTTTCTTGACAGTGCTCATAGCGACAGATAAACTCACGCTCTTTCAAATCCTAGCATTCTTAAATACAAATTGCGCAGGAACATTTCGCTCCGAACGCGATTGCGCCTGCGTCGATCGAAAGGAACAAACATGGCTGCGCGAAATAAAATAACGGTGGTGGGCGCCGGCAACGTCGGTGCAACTGCCGCACACTGGCTGGCTGCAAAGGAATTGGGCGATGTAGTGCTCGTCGATATCGTGGAAGGTGTGCCGCAGGGCAAGGCGCTTGACCTGGCAGAAGCGGCGCCCATTGAAGGATTCGATGTCCGCCTGACGGGTTTGAACAGCTACGACGGCACGGAAAACTCCGATGTGGTCATCATTACTGCGGGCCTGCCGCGCAAGCCGGGAATGAGCCGCGACGATTTGTTGAAAACGAATGCAGAGATTGTTTCCAAAGTCGTTGACGAAGTCGTCAGTCGCTCGCCTGAATCAATTCTAATTATTGTTTCCAACCCGTTGGATGCGATGTGCCAGGTTGCTTTGCGTCGTTCAGGCTTTCCGAAGCATCGCGTCATCGGCATGGCCGGCGTGCTCGATTCCGCGCGCATGCGTTGCTTCCTGGCTGAGGCCCTTGACGTTTCGGTTGAGAATGTGACCGCGTTTGTACTCGGTGGACATGGCGACACGATGGTGCCGCTGCCGCGGTTTTCAACTTGCGCCGGCATTCCAATTCCCGAGTTGCTGTCGAAGGATCAAATCGACGCGATCGTCAAACGGACCGCAAACGGCGGCGCCGAGATTGTTAGTTTGTTGAAAACTGGTTCAGCCTATTACGCACCGTCGGCTGCCGCGGTCGAGATGACGGAAGCGATCTTGAAAGACAAGAAAAAGATTCTGCCCTGCGCTGCGTACCTTGAAGGCGAGTATGGCATCAACGGCCTCTACGTTGGCGTGCCCTGTAAACTTGGCGCGCGTGGCCTGGAACAGATTATTGAGATCAATCTAACTGCGGAAGAGCGCATCGCCTTACAAAAGAGCGCTGCGGCAGTCCAGGATCTTGTTAACGTTTTGGGCATCTAGACAGATGGGGCGATGACAGCGCAGCCGGGGATGCCGGGCCTGCAGTCATTGCAGACAAGATTTCCACATAAACAAAGCCCACGGCAGGTGGCGTGGGCTTTGTTCTGTTCAGGGTTAAGGCTTCAAACCTGCGCAGGCCGCTTTATTTCGCCCGCTCCGGTGGTGAAGGCATTGGTTTTTAGTTTCACGGCCCAAAGCGTTGGCGATATTCGGTAGACGTTATGAACGCTTGAACCATGTCCGACTTCCGGAAGTCGCCGCCAAACGAATTAAGCTTCGTCAACCAGAACTGATAACCATTATCGTTGTTATCAGGCGGGTCAGTCGGATTGCGTCTGAGATAACCGAAGTACTCCATCAGTACGAACGACGGGCTGAACTCCGCGGTTCGCACCGAATTCGAGTCGGTCACTGAACGAAGCGCGGCCATGCGGCCCGCAGTACCGCCGCTGCCAAACGCAGTGATCGCGTCCGAACGTTCCGCCGTAGTTGGCGTCACCCCGGCAGAAGTGTAAAGCGCATCTACGTAATCGCTCGCACTGAGTCCGGTCGGATACTTCGTTATGAACGCAGCACTGGTGACCACTTGCGTCGCGTAAGCGTTCTTGTTTGCCTCAAGCTTCGCATCCGCACCGGGCTGTCCCACGATAACGCCATCGCCAAGCTGCGACTGGGCGCTGATAAGTTCGAGGTAGCTCATGCGCGATGCGGCTTCCGCGGACTTCTTGCTGAAGGCGACGCGCTGCGTGCGTATGGCGAACCCACCCGTATCCTGGAACTCGATGGAAAGGAAGAAGGCAGCCGACGTGTCGACGCGCTTGACTGCGGTACAAGCCGTGTCTGTTCCGCAGGACGTTATGTTGTTTGTCCAGAAAGCCAGGCCAGGGGCGTCCGGCTGACGGTTGAGAAAATCCAGATAGTGCTGCCGTACGAAGAACCCGGCAATGTCTATCGGATTGCTCGTGGGCGGCGACGAATCGTTGTCTGTGATCGTAACCGTCGCAGTTGTGTTGACCCCAAGGTGAACATTCGTTCCCGTGGCATTACTCAAGGTGACGGTGAAGTTCTCGCTACCTTCCACAAGAACATCGTCAACGATGGGTACTTCCAGGATCTTGCTCGTCTCGCCATCGGCGAATGTCAAAGTACCGAGCTTAATGGTGTAGTCGCCAACTTGTGTGGCAGTGCCATCACTGGTCGCGTAGTCGACGGTCGCCGTTCCGACACTGCTACCGCCTCGGTTGACCACGAGCTGCGCTGCGCCTCCGTCTTCAGCGACCGACAAAGTCGGCGAACTGAATTCCAACGGCTGGCACACGCCGCCACCATCAGTTGGCGGGGTGCGCAAGCCAGACACCTTTAGGGAATAAGGAGTAGAAGGTGTTCCGGCACTTGCCTCCATTACGACGGCGACGATGGTGGCGCCGGCGGGAACATCCACCTGCCACGATCTGCTGCCGTTAGCACTGGCACCCGCATCGCCTAGGTAGTTAACGCAGAACGTTGTGTCGGTCGGATCATAACTTCCAAGGTACGTCGACCCGATCAAGTTGGCGCCGCCAGCCGAAGTGAGCGTAAGCGTGACACACGACGCCTGGTTGCTGGTATCTGTGAACGAGTATTGATCGAACGAGCGGCCACCGGTGCCGAGGGGGCCGGGACAAGCCTTGGCGAGACCGCACGAACTGGCAACGCCGTTACGTCCTATGCGACCTTGCGCCGAGTCGGGATCGGCTGGATCAAGACTGCCGTTGACAATTGTATCCGGCTGGACTTCAGTGCAGGTAGGCAGGCTGAACGTACTAACTTTAGTCCCGCCTGTGAACGATACTGTCAA
The DNA here is from genome assembly GCA_035601415.1 of Pyrinomonadaceae bacterium. Classification (GTDB taxonomy): domain Bacteria; phylum Acidobacteriota; class Blastocatellia; order Pyrinomonadales; family Pyrinomonadaceae; genus PSRF01. The sequence goes on from DATNOG010000226.1 coordinate 24,156, forward strand.
GGTAAAATTGATTGTAGTGCCGCAGACGAAACTCGGCGAAGTACTGACCCTGAAGGGCACCGTGTTGGTTCCAAAAGCGTCAATCGTCATGTCCGGATACGGTGAGTTCGGCTGAGTAATCGTCACGCCCGGCGTCGAAGTGCTTAAAACTGCCGTCAGGTTGTGGGCTGGTGCACACCCGAAATTCTGGACTGTCACATTTAAGGCGTTACATTCGTCAAAATCGATAATCCCGTTTCCGTTACCACCGGAAATTGTCTCCGCTGAGGGATCGGTTGGATCGACAATCGGATTGGCGATCCCTGAAAGGCACGTACTAAAAGTCGTAGTACCGCCGTCGGTGATGGTAACAATAGAGGTCGAAGAGGGAGTACAGCTGCGATTGCCATTCGACACTGTCACGGTGTAGATGCCAGGAGCGACAACGAGGGAATAGGTTCCGTTAGCCAGGGTCGTAGTCGAAAACCCATTCGAGGCTTGCACGATCGCACCGGACAATGGCACGCCCGAACCGCATGCAGTAATTGTACCCGAAAGCGTTCCCTGCGCGGGGGCAGTACAAGTTGGAAACTTGAATCTGCCGATCCTCGTGCGCCAGTTAAAACTGCTGTTTGTGTTGTAGTACTGATTGGTGGTCCAGAAAGTACAGTCGTCCGAAGGGTCAACCTGAAGTGATTGATAATCGCCCCAGCGATTGCCACTCCCCAATTGTGAGGCTGTCCCATCAAACATGTGTGTTTCACCGGCCAAGCCACCGAGCGCATTGAAATCTCTACCGGCGTACGCGATTGAAGGAAACACAGACGTGCTGGAAATGCTGTAACTGACGGCGAGATTTCCGGCGTGGTCAATGGCAGCGCTCGGCAGCCAGCGGTTCAGTCCGGTTGCCGGATTTCCCGCGTCTGGCGAGAAAGTCGCATTGTCATAAAGCAGGTAGGTAGCAGCCGGACTAGCTTTTTGCAGTTGGAAGTAGCGCACGCCTGCCTGGTAAAGACTTCTGCTCGTCGGGTTGACACCGCTGACGTTGACGGTGGTGCTCGAAACCAGCGTTTCAATACCGCCCCGATTACGATATTGCAGACGGTACATCAAATGGTAAGGGATGGAATCCAGAGAATCCGTAGCGAGGGCTGGTGCAGGCTCTTTGACTTCGCTTCTTCCTGGAGGGTTGCGCGGATCATAAGCAGCCACGGGAACGGGACTTTCAGGCCGCTCGATAAAAGTGGAATTCGCCGGAGTTGTAAAATCCGCATGGAAATTGTAAAGCTTCAGCGCGTCTATATTGAATCCCGGATCCTCGAACTCATCAGATATCAAATAAGCAAAAACGTTGGGTGCCCCGGCGGGAGGAGCCTCAAGCCCATCCTGATCTGAAGGCAGCGTGGAATTGACGCCCTCGGGGTGCACTGTGAGATTCAGATCAAAGTAGATAAATATGGCGGTAGGATCGCCGACCAACATCTTCTTTCGGTCCAGGGCATACATGCCGACGCCGTTGAAGGGGCCGCCATTTGTAAACTGGTTGACCGTCATATAATAGCCGTCGGGCCACACTCCAAATTTCCCATAGTCGGGAAAATTGTTGCCCGGTGTTTGGAAGTCGTAGGTAAAGTAAACCCCGCCGGGATCACCGTTCTTCGAGACGGCAACACACTGGTGGTAGGGCGGCGTAGTCGAGCCAAGAAACGCGAACTGCGTGATGAACCAACGATCAGCCATGCGGTCGTAGAGCACGACGGGGTCACCATTGTCGGTTTTCGCGCATATACCTCCAAGCTTGGAGAACAAACTGCTGATGAGCTTCGGCGCAATTTTGGGATTACCGTTCTTGTCCCAAATGCGAAAGCCAGCATTAATAGTTTGCACCACATCGTTGGGCCCAACATCAATATTTTCGTCGGAGGGCGCAACGCGACCGCCTATGAGGGTGTCATTATCAGAGTCGGCTAGACCATCGAAGGTAAGCGAAGGAACACTGGGAGTCTCGGTCTCGATAGGCTTTGTCCCCTGGAGGGCCCCATCGATGGAAATCGCTTTGTTGGCCGAGGCTTTTTCGCTCTTAATCTCCAGGGCGTTCAGTTCGTTTTTCTCATGTCCTTCTCTTTCAATCGTCTGGTTTCCATCGGTCACTTCCACACTGGCGGAAGGAAGGTCTCTCACCGGGTCTGAAACGGCAAAGCCCACCGCCGGTGCGGAGATTGGAACCAACATCTCTTCGGTCTGCGGCCGCGGTTTGGTCGCGGAAAGGACGGCGGATAGTTTTCCTAACGGATGACCGTTTCCTAATAGCGCGGGGTTGCCAACGTCATTGGTTTTGCCAAGGCGATCTGCATGGCCGATCGGCATCAACAAGAAGCAAACACCTAGCACTGTCAGTGCTGTAACCAGCCAAATACTTTTCCGTTTCATCTTCTTAGCCTTTCCTGATATGAGCCGCGGACATCGGCGGCGCGAACCATATTTGACGAAGAGACACCTTCCCCAGAATCCGGGCAAGAGCGAAGTTGGATGTTCAATTTTGCAAGGATATTTAGTTTGCTTATCCTGAGATATTCAGACCGTTTCCAAGGGGAGACCTTAAAAAACAAGTCGGAACGCGCAGCAATAGTAGAAACAGGCGGACTATATATTCGAAAAGGTAATCTGTAAATAAAAAAATTGAAAATCAGATGGGCAAAAATTGGGAGGCTCACTGGAGATTCCGCCGACCGCAGCAATCCGTCTGCCGCTAATAGCACTTATGAATCTTGCCGGATTTGCCGAATATCAATGAAAAGTCAATCCCATCCGAACCGTTGGGCTTTACTTTCAATGTGATGGTGTCGTCATGCACAGTCCCCGAATACCGCGCATTTGAGCCTTTTTCCTTGCCTTCCCGGACAGGGCCGGGCCCCTCGACGACGTACGACCCGACTACATCGAAGCGGCCATCTTTATCAAGCAGAATAGGCTCAGTAACAGCTCCGTGTGCGCAATCAAACTCAAAAGAAGCACTGCTGGCTCCCACTTCCAGCGCGATATGCATACCGCCCCAACTGCCGCTCGGTAAACGGCTACTCTGCGGCATTGCACTTGGCTGCTCGGGCTGATGCTCAGTCGATTTTGCAGGTGGCGTGCTCCGGACGTTTTTTTTGCTGCTACAAGAATCGTTTTGCATTACAGTCGAGAGCAAAACAGGAAAAACTAAAACCAGAATATAAAAGGCGTGTTTCATCTGAGTAGCATTCTAGGTTGCCAGCAGCCGCTGAGCAAGCATCCTCCTTGTGCCGAGGGTGCACTTATAGCGGCCGCGTTGAAGAACGGTAACAGTATCGTTTAGCCTGAGGAGGCAACTATCGTTAAACTTCTCGAGGTTCAAGTGAAAGCACAAGCTATTTGGTGGATTGACGGTTACAAAACGATCAGGCTATAAGCTCACAAATTCTTATTCGCTAACGGTATGTGATGAACCTGCTAGTAATGTTTCTAATTCTCTTCTTTCCTCCCGCGATTTCCACGCGAGCGCAGGCCTTTAGGGATTTACCGTCCACACCTCGTTCAAAGAAAATTCATGTTGATAGAAAACTTGAACGAGAGATTCGTGCGACAGAGGATCGATTGCGCCGCGCCATTCAGAAAAGAGATGTAGCTTCGCTCGATCTGCTTCTTGCGGAATACTATGCTGATGCGTTTGAGGGAAGCGAACGGGCCATTGGGAAAAAGGCTACTCTCGCCAAATGCAAAAGCGGCACCCTCCACTCTTATGAAATCGAAAAGGGTTGGAAACTAACCATTCGCGCGGACCTGGTGCAGGTGGAAGGTGTTGCGAAAGAGGCAGCAAAGCTTGCGACTGATAGAGAGTTTGCTACCGATGTGCACGTGACGCGTCTATGGACGCGCAAGAACGGAGGTTGGCAATTAATCTCGCAGACAGTAGAACCACCGGAAGCCGAAGCAAAAGGAACTTCTAACCCTTCAACCAGCCAAATAGTCCGTGGACCACAGTCTCGCGGTTTTCTTCATAGATAGCGCGCGTTAGCGGTATGCCCATCGGGCAAGCCTTCACACAGTTTTGCGCGTTGCCGCAGTTGGTGATGCCGTCTTCACCCATTATTCCTTCCAGGCGCTCGTCCCGCGTCATCTTGCCGCTCGGATGCATATTGAATAGTCGCACCTGCGCAATTGCCTGTGGGCCGATGTAATTGTCGCCTTCGTACTGTGGGCAGGCTTCCAGACAGCAGCCGCAGGTCATACAACGTGAATATGCGTAACGCTCCTGCACTTCTTCCTGGTCCATGCGCGGGCCTGGCCCAAGATCGTGAGTGCCGTCGAGTTCAATCCAGGCGTTAACACGTTTGAGATGATCAAACATCTGCGAGCGATCGACCACCAGGTCGCGAATGTTTGGGAACTTGGACATCGGCTCGAGCTTGATCGGTTGTTCGAGATTGTCGACGAGCGCAGAACAGGATTGGCGCGCGCGGCCATTGATGACCATGGTGCAGATACCGCAAACCTGCTCGAGACAATTCATTTGCCAAACAGGTGGCGTGGTTGGATTACCTTCCTTCGTAACCGGGTTCTTCTGAATCTCCATCAAACAGGAAATGATGTTGAGGTTCGGACGATAGGGCAGTTCAAAAACTTCCCAGTACTGCGGCGAATCGGGATTTGCGCGCCGGCGAATGCGAATTTCGACCGTCTTCGGCGGAACGCGATTGCTCTTTGATGTTTGAACGTGTGCTGACATGTGTAACTAATTCGTTCGTTAGCGACTAGGTTCGGTCAGCCGACGCGGCTGGTTTGGCAGCCGCCTGATCATGTTTAGGCTCTTGTTTCGCCTTGCTGTAATCACGTTTGCGCGGTGGAATCAGCGAGATGTCAACCGCTTCATAAGAGATAACCGGACCTTCTCCTGAATACTCCGCAATTGTTGTTTTCAAAAAGTTTTCGTCGTCGCGATCGGGAAAATCCGGTTTGTAGTGCGCGCCGCGCGATTCGTTGCGATTCAAAGCCCCAAGCGTGATCACCCGCGCCAGCTCGAGCATGTTGTCGAGATGCCGCGCATGCGGTAGCGCCATTGTGGCCCAAAGATTTGAATCGTTGATCGAGATGCGTTTGTAACGATCCATCAACTCAAGCAGCTTGTTATCAGTCTCCTTCAGCTTGTCGTTATAGCGCACGACCGTGACGTTGTCGGTCATCCACTTGCCCATCTCCTGATGAAGCACATACTGGTTTTCGTTCCCGCTTTGCTTAATCAGTGCATCGTTGATTTCCTGCTGCTTCTTTAACTCCTGATCGTAAACGCGAGAACCATTCGAGCCATTGCGCTCAACGCCGGTTGCATACTGGAGTGCGGCCGGCGCCGCGATAAACCCGCCATAAACGCAACTGACCAGCGAGTTCGCGCCCAGGCGATTAGCTCCGTGGATGGAATAGTCGCATTCGCCGGCCGCGAGCAAACCGGGAATGTTAGTGCGCTGATCAAAGTCGACCCACAAGCCGCCCATCGAATAGTGCACGCCCGGAAATATGCGCATGGGCACATGACGCGGATCGTCGCCTACGAACATTTCGTAAATTTCCAGGATCGCGCCCAATTTTCGATCCAAAGTGTCAGCCGGGATATGCGTAAGATCGAGATAAACCTGATTCTCTCGCGCGACGCCCTTGCCTTCGATGCAGATCTGAAAAATTTCACGAGTCGCGATATCGCGCGGCACGAGGTTTCCATAGGCCGGATATTTTTCTTCGAGAAAATACAAGCGCTCTTTTTCTGGAATTGAAGCAGGCGCGCGCGTGTCGCCGGGTTGGCGCGGCACCCAAACGCGGCCGCCTTCGCCGCGCGCTGATTCCGACATCAAACGCAATTTGTCTTCGCCAGGAATCGAGGTGGGATGCACCTGAATGAATTCGCCGTTGGCGTATTTCGCGCCCTGCTGATAGCACGCGGCCACAGCGCTGCCGGTGCAAACCATCGAATTGGTTGACTTGCCGAAGATCAGTCCTGGTCCACCAGTCGCAACAATCACCGCGTCTGCTGGAAATGCCTTGAGCTCCAGCGTTTGCAGGTTCATCGCAATCAGGCCGCGACACACCTCCGCATCATCAAGCACCAGCGACACCATTTCCCAGTGCTCAAATTTTCGCACTTCGCCGTTTACTTCATAACGTCGCACCTGCTCGTCGAGTGCATAAAGCAGTTGCTGACCGGTTGAGGCTCCAGCAAATGCCGTGCGGTGGTGTTTGGTTCCGCCAAAGCGACGAAAATCAAGCAGACCTTCACTCGTGCGCGAGAACGGCACGCCCATGCGATCGAACAAATAGATGATCGACGGCGCCATCTCGCACATGGCTTTCGCCGGTGGTTGATTGGCGAGAAAGTCGCCGCCATATACGGTGTCGTCAAAATGTTCCCAGGTGGAGTCGCCTTCGCCTTTTGTATTCACGGCGCCGTTAATGCCGCCCTGCGCGCAAACCGAGTGGGAACGCTTCACCGGCACGACAGAAAAAAGATCGACCGCATGTCCGGCTTCGGCAATGCGCATAGCCGCCGCCAGGCCGGCAAGGCCACCGCCCACGATTGCGATCTTTATGCCGTCACTTGCCATGCCTTAAAGGATTCCTCCCAACAAACCGCCTGGATGAATGAATGCGATTGCCGCATTAATTCCCACGAGCAAAAGAAAAACTCCAAACGCGATGCATGCGTAACCCGTCAACCGTTGCGCTCGCTCGCCGATGGTGATGCCCCAGTCAACCATAAATAACCAGATGCCGTTCGCCAGATGCCAGACGGTCGCGGTTATACCAATCAGATAAATGATAAAAATCGGTACCAGCCGGAATTCACTCGAAACGATATCAAAACCCATTTGCGGATGCGTCGCTACGGACAGATTGTTCAGACCGGGTATCAAACCAAACCGGAAATTGAGCACATGAAACGTGATGAAGAAAAACAGAATCACGCCGGTGATGCGCTGAATTAGGTAAAACCAGTTGCGTGGGTAGGGATAAGCGAGATTGTTAGGCCGCGCTTCAATCGTGATTACCAGACCATAGACGGCGTGGTAGATGAGCGGTATAAAGATTCCGCCGATTTCAACAAACAGGATGTAGGGAATCGACTGCAGGTCTTTGACGGCGTTGTTAAAGTCGGCTGGACCAGTAAGAGCTTTCGAGTTTGTGTAAAAGTGCTCCAATAAAAAGATGCCGAGCGGCATAATGCCCGACAACTGATGGAGTTTGCGCAGAACGAAAGTCCTGCTCAACTTTACGCCCAAGCACGCGCTCCTTTGGATTTTGGATCAGCAGTCAAAATCGGTGATCCTGACTCAGGCAAGTTGTGATCGGTTTTTTTCAGAACACCGAAATTATATGAGCAACTTTGGGAAAAGCCAAACTCGAATGTCTGAACTTACTTCATACTCAGCCAACGCGCTCGTTAAGCTGATCTCAGATCATTCTGTTTCACCCGTTGAAGTAATGGAAGCGCACTTGGCAATCATCGATCAACTCAATCCCAGACTAAATGCAATCGTCACTATCGCGTCGGATTTGATTGAGCAGGCAAGGGAAGCAGAAGTTGCGGTCATGCGTGGTGCTGCGCTCGGTTCTTTGCACGGCTTGCCGGTAACAATAAAAGACACAATCGAAACGGCTGGACTGAGAACAACCAGCGGTTCGCTAAGACGCGCGAATTTTGTTCCTGCGAGCGACGCGCCGGCAGTGCGAAGACTTAAAGAAGCCGGCGCCATCGTTCTCGGTAAGACAAACGCGGCAGAGTTGGCGATGGAGTACACAGCCGAAAACAGAGTGTTTGGTCAGACTAATCATCCGCAAGACGCTTCACTTACGCCGGGCGGATCGAGCGGCGGCGAGGCCGCGGCGATTGCAAGTTGCATGTCGCCGTGCGGACTCGGCAGCGATCTTGCCGGCTCCATTCGGATTCCCGCGCACTTCTGCGGCATCGTTGGTTTGAAGCCAACGGTGGGCCAGGTGCCGGGCGCCGGTCAGTTTCCGCCAAGCAGTGGTCCATACTCGCTCGGCGCGTCGATTGGTCCAATGGCCCGACGCGTGGAAGATCTTCAATTGCTTTTCACGGTCTTGTCCGGGAATTCAACGCCGCAACCTGAAACTAATCAATTAGCGGGCCAGCGTGTTGCCTGGTACTCCGATGATGGCGTGTCGCCCGTGACTAACGAAACTCGTTTGGCGGTTGAGATTGCCGCGCGCGCGTTGCAGGAAGCGGGTTTGGTAGTTGGTGAACGTCGACCGCCCGGGATAGAGCGAGGGCACGATCTTTGGCTCAAGTTGTTTTCACGCGCTTCGGTAGTTCAACTTCGTAACGTATATCAAGATCACGAAGACCAGGGCGGCGACTTTGTGCGCTGGAGATTGGCTAAAGCACATGATGAAAAACCGCCGACGCTGGATGAGTACATAGGTTGGTGGATGGAACGGGACAAACTGCGCGATGAGTTGCTCCTGTGGATGAAAGATACGCCGTTGCTGATTGCTCCGGTCGGTGCGACGCCCGCATTTGCACACGGGACGCATAAGTTAACCGTAGCCGACCAGTCGGTAAGCACCTTTCGCGCGTTCAGTTATTGTCAGGCATTCAACGTTTTCGACTTGCCCGTAGTAACGGTTCCGGCGGGACGATCAGCAGAAGGATTGCCGATTGGGATTCAGATTGTGGGGCTGCCTTTTGCAGAGCGGAGCGTTTTGGCCGCCGGCGCCATTATCGAGCAGGCGATGTCCGACAAACTTTAGAAAGCTCTGAACAAGTGGTCAACTCCCTGGAGTGCGGCGGCCCGGCGCCGCTTTGGTCCGTGGCGACTGGTCGCCGCATCATGGAATCAACTCAAGCAGGCGGCGCCGCGACAGGTCGCGAACGACCAAAGCGCTGCCAGGCCAGCGCACTCCAAAGAGTTGTCGCATCCACTTGATCAGAGGTTCCTTTAGTTTGTCGTTGGTTGCCGTCGTGACTGAGGTGCGCAAAGACGACAAACTGAAGTTTGTCGGACACCCGACCTTAAGTTTGTGGGACACGCAACCGATCCGATATAGTTTCAGTCCACAGCTCGTTTGACCCGAACGAACAATTTGAACTCAGGAGTTCGCTTATGGATCCCCTTTCCACTGCCGTCGCTTTCCTGTTCTTTGGTTTCATTGCCATTGTGCTGCTGGTGATCGCGATAAAGACCATTCGCATTGTGCCGCAGGCGACTGTGATGCTGGTCGAGCGTCTCGGCCGCTTTAGTTTTGTGGCGAACAGCGGACTAAACATTCTCTGGCCTTTTGTCGACAGACCGCGTGCGGTTTATTGGACCAACGCGCGACCGGGCATGACGTCCATCGATCTCCGGGAACAGTACATCGACCTGCCGCCGCAACCCGTTATCACTCGCGACAACGTAACCATCCATGTTGATTCGGTTGTGTATTGGCAAATAACCGATCCAAAGAAAGCCGTCTATGAGATGAACGACCTGGTCGGCGGTATCGTGCAGTTGACGATCACGGGCATGCGCGCGGTGATGGGCGACATGGACCTCGATCACACGTTGTCGCAACGCGATCAGATCAATGCGAAACTACGAATCATTCTCGATGAAGCGACGGACAAGTGGGGCGTGAAAGTCACGCGCGTTGATGTGAAGAACATCAATCCCCCGGAAGACGTGCGCATCACGATGGAAAAACAGATGACTGCGGAACGCAACCGCCGGGCGCTGGTGCTGCAAGCGGAAGGTGATCGCCAGGCCGCAATTACGCGCGCGGAAGGTGAAAAGCAGGCAGCGGTCACGCGTGCGGAAGGCGAAAAGCAATCGGCTATTCTCGCCGCTGAGGGCGCGGCCGAAGCCCGACAGCGAAACGCTCAGGGTGAAGCACAGGCAATCGCGCTGGTCGCCGAAGCGATGCACGAGCATGGCAATCCCGCGCAATATCTAATAACCACTCGCTACATTGAAAGCTTGCGCGACATGACGCGCACGAACAATTCCAAGGTGATTTTCATGCCGGTGGAAACTTCGGCGATGCTTTCGAGCGTGGGAGCTATTAAGGAAGTGCTGGGACAGACTGGCCAGACGAGCGGCGAAGAGCCGCCCGCATCCACGCCACCGCCAAGGCCGCGAGAGCTGCGATAAATCGAGCGCCCGACAAACTTCAGATTGTCGGTATACTTTAGATAGAAAGCAAACACGACAAACTGTGAAGTTTATCGGACATGGGCAGCGACAATCTAAAGTTTGTCAGACAGCGCGTGTCGTGAGAGCACAGTATAGTTCGATCCCTGACTGCTCAACTCGCTGCGAATCAATGTCAACTCACTGACGCAGACCTTGGTGGATGCAAAGTCCATTTCTTTGTGAGCCGCCGCTAGCGCTCGAGTGCCCTGTGGTTTGCGGATCCGGGCGATTGTCAGGTGTGGATTAAAAGTGCGCGCTTCTCTCTCAAAACCAAGTCGCAGGCATTCGTTTTCAAGCTTCGTTTGCAACTGCGCCAGTCTTTCCGTGTGATCGCTAACGCCAATCCATAGCACTCGTGGCGTGCCGTGTTTCGGAAACGAGCCGGTGTCTCCAATTCCAATCTCGAAAGAGGAAAAACCTTCTACTGCGTTGGCGGCGGCTTGCGAAAGGTCACTGACTCGATCGGCTGAAATCTCTCCGACGAATTTGAGCGTCAGGTGAATGTTGTCAGCGCGGCTCCAACTCGCAGGCGAATCCGGCGCCGCGTCACGCAAGCGCCTGATGTGTTCAGAGATTTTCTGGTGGACTAATGAAGGCAGTTCAATTGCACAGAAAACGCGCCACGCTTCGTTCTTTGTCTCGGCCACGTTTTTATTTCTTCGGCGCCAGCACCGTCGTCGTCTTGGTCGCTTTCGCGATGGCGGCTTCAGTGAAAGGAAACTCGCGAGGCGTGACCGCACGCCAATCGGCAAGTTGATCGCTCCAATGAACAGTCGCGGGCAGTCCTGATTCGCCGAGCGTGATGCCGTG
>DATNOG010000227.1:0-12868 GCA_035601415.1 Pyrinomonadaceae bacterium
CTGCTTGACACTCATGCTAGTGCGGGCGTATAAGCACGAATGGAAAACGTGGTGAGTTAAGGCGACTTGCGGCCACGTAAAACAAACGGCTAAATAGCTCGGATAGGTTCGCAGAGAACGAACCAAAAACTTCTGGCATTAATGAAGTCCCGCGTTGTTTAGCGCGGGACGTTTTATTTTGAGCAGACAGCAAACAGTGAACAGTAAACAGCAGGAACGTGCCTGGCGACTTAGACGGTTCGGGCCATTGATAGACGAGCGTCCTACGCCTTCGGCCAACGGTTTGGCTATTTGCTGTTTGCCGTTTGCTGTTTGCTAACCCGACCATGGAACCTTTCAGAGACATCCTGGAAACGGATCGCATTCACGTCTTCGACGGCGCGATGGGGACAATGCTCTATGCCAAGGGCGTTTACATTAATCGTTGTTACGATGAGCTAAACCTGACGAATCCCGATCTGGTCGAGGAAATCCATTCCGAGTATTTGCGTGCCGGCGCTGACATCATCGAGACAAACACCTTTGGCGCGACAGCGCACAACCTGAATCAGTATGGTCTGGCCGATAACCTCCATGAAATAAATGTCAGCGCGGCGCGCATAGCCCGCGCGGCGGCGGGCGATCGCGCTTACGTTGCCGGCGCGATTGGCCCACTTGGCCTGCGGATTGAGCCGTATGGTCCAACTTCGTTCGACGAAGCAAAAGACATGTTCAAGGTGCAGGCTGAAGCCTTGCTCGAGGGTGGCGTTGATCTTTTTGTGCTGGAAACTTTTTCCGATGTCTCCGCTATGCGCCAGGCGATTCGCGCCGTGCGCGAGGTTTCAGATCTGCCAATCATCGCGCAGATGACGATTCTCACCGATGGCAACACTTCCTACGGGACAACGCCCGAACTCTTCACCGCGCGGCTCGACGAGTGGGGCGCAGATGTCATTGGACTAAACTGCGGCGTTGGCCCCGCAATAATTTTGAGCGCGCTGGAAAAAATGCGCGCAGTTACTAAAAAGAAACTGGCCGCGCAGCCAAACGCCGGCTTGCCGCGCGACGTGCAGGGCCGGCAATTCTACATGTGCTCGCCCGAGTACATGTCAAAGTTTGCCAAACGCTTTATCCAGGCGGGCGCGAAGTTTATTGGCGGCTGTTGCGGCACCACGCCGGCTCACATCAAATTAATTTCCGACGCGGTGCGAGCAGCGTCGCCGCGCGCGCAAAACGTTGTGCTGACATCCGGGGCTTTGGCTCACGTTACTGACGTCGCGCCGGCTGATCTCAAACTTGTTCCGCCTGCGGAACGTTCGCACTGGTCGCGGAAAATCGTTAATGGCGAATTCGTAACTTCAGTAGAAGTACTGCCGCCCAAGGGTGTGGATGCCCAGAAGACACTCGACTCAATCCGGTTATTAAAAGAGGCCGGTGTTGACGGCGTAAACATTCCCGACGGCGCGCGCGCGCAATCACGGATGAGCGCGCTGGCTACCGCTGTACTGGTCGAACAACAGATTGGTATCGAGTCGGTGCTGCATTACTGCTGTCGCGATCGAAATCTGCTTGGAATGATGTCAGATTTGTTGGGCGCGGCGGCGCTCGGCCTCCGCAATTTGCTTTTGATTACCGGCGACCCGCCGAAGATGGGACCGTATCCGGACGCGACCGCGGTGTTTGATATCGACGCGATTGGGTTGACCAACATGGTCAACAAACTCAACCACGGCCTGGACATTGGCAATAATCCGATTGGACAGCCGACTGCGTTTTGTATCGGCGTTGGTGTAAACCCCGGCGCGATCAATCTCGACGAAGAAATTCGCCGCTTCGAATACAAGGTTGAAGCAGGCGCGCAGTATGCCATCACGCAGCCTGTTTTCGACACTGATCAATTACGCGACTTCATCAAAGCGATCGAGCATGTGCGCATTCCCATTGTGGCCGGCATCTGGCCGCTCGTCTCGTATCGCAACGCGGAGTTTCTGCATAACGAAGTTCCCGGCGTTCGGGTGACGCCCTCGATCATGGAACGAATGCGCGCGGCCTCGGCCATCAGCAAGGAAGCGGGACGCGATGAAGGTTTGAAGATCGCCCGCGAGTCGCTCACTGAGGTTCGCGATCTGATTCAAGGCGTACAGGTCTCGGCGCCCTTCGGCAATGTGAAGTATGCGCTGGAAGTGTTTGGCGCTCTGGAAGAGTTCCTACCTGCGAAGACTGCTGAAGCTACCTCGGACGGCAAATAACGCGCGATCGCAGACGGTAAGTAAAGAACGACGGACACCTTTACGTCGCGGGAAACTGAACAACAAACCGTATCGTCAGTCAGGCAAATAATGATGACGACGAACCACAACCGAAAAGGCCCGGCGCATGTCGGGCCTTTTTGCTTTCGGCGGCCGGCATGATCAGATTAGCGAGAGCGATAGTAGTAATTAACGCAGGCGTCGTACGCGTTTTCATATTCGCGGAAGCGCTCAACGGGAATTGTGTTGTTCTTCCACTGGAAGTAAGCATTGTAGAACTCGTTGTATTTCTCGTTACATGGGCCAACCTGGCCTTGTTGCTGGAGGCGGTAGTTGTCGGCGTTCTCAGTTGGATCCCTGTTCGGTCCATAGCTGCCTTCCGCTCCCGGAGCTTGAGATACCGGCCCCTCACCGCGGCCTTCTACTGGTGAAGACTGAACATTCGGCGGGCTGTCTGTGCGGTTGTTTTGGTTGTTATTTACGCAACCCAGCACGGCGACGACAAGGATCGCAACGGCAATCAAAGAATCGAGTTTCATGAGCCACTCCTTTTAAGAGGATTGGAAGAAGCGAAGGCCGCACTTATATCACCGCCAGTCGCGATGAACAAGATACTTCGGTTACTTGTTCGTCAGAACGTGACGCAGCGCAGCTTCGAGTTGCGAGTATTGAAACAGGAAATTTGAGGTTTGCAAGACTGTAGGCGCGACCCTTTGACTCGACAACAACAACGCATCGGCCATTTCGCCAAAGAGCAAGCGGACTCCGAAGGCGGGAATGGGAAACAGCGTCGGCCGGGAAAGAACTTTGCCGAGTGTTTTAGTAAACCTGGCATTCGTCACCGGCGCGGGCACCACGAAATTTACCGGACCTCTAATCGAATCGTTCGCTAATGCGAACTTGATTCCTCTTACTACATCGTCGAGCGCAATCCAACTCATCCACTGCTGGCCGCTGCCAATCTTGCCGCCAACGCCCATGCGAAAGGGGGGCAACATTGTTTTGAGTGCGCCACCGTTTGCATCAAGAATAATTCCAAAACGGCAATTAACTACGCGAATGCCCTTCTCGCTAGCAAGCGCCGTTGCCTTTTCCCACTCCACGCAAACATCGGAAAGAAAATCTTTACCCGGCGCGCTCGCTTCTGTCAGTACTTCATCGCCGCGATCGCCGTAGTAACCGATAGCCGAGGCGCACACAAGAGTTTTTGGCGGCTGGGAAAGGTTTGCCAGGGCGTCGCCCAGCAATCGTGTCCCCTTCACTCGGCTTTCGCGAATGCGCTTTTTCTTCTCATCGGTCCAACGACCTTCGGCGATGCTTTCACCGGCGAGGTGCACCACCACATCAAAACCTTCAAGCCGCGCGAGCGCAATGCTGTAACGATCAGGACTCCATTCGACCTCGGTTTCCGCATTGGGCGCGTGCCGGACCAGACGAAAGATGTCATGCCCTTCCGGCTCCAGCGCTTGAATCAATGCCGTTCCGACAAGACCATGTGAACCGCTTATTAATATTTTCATTTATCTTATTGGCCCAGCCTATTCTGCAATTCGCACTCTCGAGCCAGCCGGGAACTAAGTCGGCTTAGTACAAAAAATGTGTGGGACTCACGACTGAGCGCGGGCAAGGCGGGGTCCCCGGCGGGGCAGCCCGCTGGGGTGCTAATCCCGCCTTCCCGACCTCGAGACTCTTCACTTGCGCGATCGATTTCCGTTGAAAGCCTTTCCGGCGGCGCTCACAGCCAACTCTAATCAGCTCAAGGTTGGGAAGGAGGGCTTGCCCCCGCTCTTTATCGACTTACCAGAATCCTTGCAAGAGCTTGCAATGGCGACTGTCCGCCTTTCCCTTTTCTTTCGCCAGCAACCCGATAGAATCCCTGCGTCCTCCATCACCCAGCCGCTTGTCTCAACGTTTTCATTTTAGCAGAACTGAGCCGGTTCCATTCTTTTGCGCTTGCTTTTAGCGAAATAGGAATTCAACTCTCGTGCGTCGTCCCAAACGCTCTCTTTTTGTCTTTTTAGTCGCAGCCTCGCTTTGGCTGCTCGCGTTGCAGAACGCGCGCATGCAGTCGCCTCTCCGCCGGATCACAAACACTACCGAAGAAGGGATCAATCTAAACCCGTCGATTAGCGGCGACGGAAGATTCATCGCTTTCGAGTCGACGGAAGACATTGCGCATGCCGGGGGCAACGAAAGTTTTCGCGCGATTCGAGCGAATATTGGCCTCGAACCATCCTCCTTCCTGCAAATGGGTGCGACGCGCGCGCCCGCCCCCGCAGTTTCTCAAGATGGCTCGCGCATCGCGTTCGCATCAAAGGACGATCCACTCGGAACGAACGGCGACGGCAATTCGGAGATCTTTCTTTACGACGGCGCGAAGCTCAACCAGGTAACAAATACTTCGCCCGGCGATCTCGCTCATCGCATCGTCAATGGAAATTTCCAACCCTCAACCTCTGACGACGGCCGCTTCATCGCCTTCGCTTCAAATCGCGATCTGACAAATCAAAACGCAGACGGCAACCTGGAAATTTTTATCTTCGATACCGTCGCTCTCAGCTTTACACAACTCACTGACTCTTCGGGCATCGTCGGGTTCAGCGATGCGAAAATTAGTGGCAACGGAAGCGCGGTTGCTTACATTCGCGATCGGAATGCAAGCAGCAACGGCAGCCGTGACTTGCTATTGCAGAACCGTGCATCGCCAACTACTGTTCGGATAGTGGTCGCCAACGTGCCGGCGCTGGCACTGACCTACGGCCGCGCAATCAGTGATGACGGGTTGCGCATTGTCTGGTCAGCACAGACCGCAACCAACACAACCCAGGTGTTCTTGTTCGATGGAGGAGTTGGCAACACGACGCGACAGATCACGTCGCTGTCGTCGCGTGTTACTGAAGTTCCGCTTAATCCAACTATCAGCGGCGATGGCAAGCGAATCGCTTTTGCAGCGCGGCGCAATGTTTCCGGTGGCGGAAGTAATTCCGACGGCAGCGTGGAGCTCTATACTTACGACATTCCCTCCTCAACGTTTGGTCGCGTCACCAACGTAAATTCCTCAAGTGCAACTGCCGACGTGGTCTCATCGCTCAACGACGATGGTTCAGTGATCGCTTTCAATTTTCCCCGCATCCTTTCGGGAGCACTAGCGAATAATGACTTTGCAAACAACTCAGAAATCTATGTCACCGGAACGCCGGCAAGACCGTCTTTTGGATCACTTACTGTTTTAAACGGCGCTTCGTTTGGCCATGAACCATCGTCAACAAAGGCCGTCGCGCCTGACAGCATCGCAGTCGCGCAGGGCAATAATCTCGCGAATACGACTCAACAAACCCAGCGCCAGGCTGATGGCAGTTTCCCTTCAAACGTGGGAGGCACGGCCGTAACCGTTAACGGCCGGCCCGCGCAAATCTTTTTTGTTTCGCCTACCCAGGTCAACTTTCTTGTGCCGGCGGCAACAGAACTCGGCACTGCTGAAGTCATTGTTACTAATCCTGACGGGTTTCCGAGTAAAGGCATAGTCACAACCTTGCGGGCGGCCCCGGGAGTTTTCACTTACAGCGGCGACGGACTCGGCGAGGGTGTAGTTCTCAACGCTGATACACTCCAGCCTGGTCCATTCGACCCCAGCAGCGGCAACTTGCGCTTGATTATCTTTTCGACCGGCGTTCGCAATGCCGTGGCTGTGTCAGTGACGGCGGGTGGCCGCGCGCTGACGCTTGAGTCGGTCGTTCAGACGCCCAATATGCCGGGCATGGACGAGGTTCACGTTCTGGTGCCGGCGGATTTACGCGGCGCCGGCAAAGTTGATTTGGTCGTGCGCGCCGACGGTCGTGACAGCAATCCTGCAACTATCGAGTTTATTGGCGACGCCAATCGCGATGTGCTGATAAATGAGTTTCTCGCGGACCCGCCCGGTTCGGCCGCAACCGATACTATCGGCGACGCCAATCGCGACGGCCTGCGCGACTCGTCAGACGACGAGTTCATTGAGTTAGTAAACACCACCACGCGCGACATCGACATCAGCGGTTATCGCATCCTTACCAGGGCCACAGGTGCGGACACGCTGCGCCACGTGTTTTCCGCCGGCACCATTCTTCGCTCGTGCAGTGCCATCGTTGTATTTGGCGACGCCAACAGCAACTTCAATCCTAACGACCCGGCCTTTGGCGGTGCGCTGGTCGTTAAGTCTTCCACTCATAGCCTTTCACTGGTCAACTCCGGCGGCGTCATCACGCTCGAAGATCAGGCTGCCACGATTGTTAATCTGGTAACGTACGGCGGCTCGAGCGGACTCAACGCCGACAACAACCAATCGCTGACTCGCTCACCAGACATCACCGGAAACTTCGCGCAGCATCAGGCCGCCAGCGGTGGCGCGCGACTATTCAGTCCGGGTACACAAATTAACGGCGCGCCGTTTAGTTCCTGCACGCCGGCGGTCGCTCGGGTTGATGTCTTGCCGGCTTCGGCCACAATCGAAGTTGGGAAACAACAACAGTTCACCGCGCGCGCATTTGACGCCGGCAACAATGAAATTCCTGGCGTAATCTTCTCGTGGCAATCGAGCAACGCGGCCGTAGCCACGATTGATCAGAACGGTCTAGCCACCGGCGTCGGCCCAGGCACGACTCAGATTCGCGCGACTGGAAGAGGAGTAACGTCGCCGGCCGCAACGCTCAGCGTCAATCCCCCCGCACCGGTGCTAGCCAGCATGACCATTTCACCGGCTGGCGCCATGATCGGTGTGGGCGAGACGCAGCAGTATACGGCCCAGGCAAAAGATCAGTTTGGACAGGACATCGGTGGCGCAACGATTACTTTTACTTCCAACAACGCCACGGTAGCAACGGTTGATTCGGTCAGCGCAACTTCGAGCACCGGCTCGGCGACCGCAACTGTGACTGGGCGCGCGAGCGGAGCGGCGCAGATAACTGCCACGGCCAACAACGGCAGTACAAACGTCACAAGTACTCCTGCAGCACTGACAGTCGAACCGGCCGCCGGCCAGTTACTAATTAGTGAATTCCGCACGCGTGGTCCCAGTGGCGCGTCGGATGAATTTGTCGAAATCTACAATCCCACGCCCGCAACAGTGACCATTGCCGGATTGAAGATCCGCGCTTCGAACAATGCAGGCACGATCAGCGATCGTGTGACCATTACGGCCGGTATTACGCTTGGATCTGGTTGTCATTATCTGGTTGCGAATAGCTCTTCCGGCGGTTACAGCGGGTCAGTGCCCGCTAATCAAACTTACGGCACCGGGATAACTGACGATGGCGGCATAGCAGTCACGCGTTCGAATGGCACCAGCATCATCGACGCAGCGGGCATGAGCAACGGCTCAGCATTTAAAGAAGGCACACCGCTCGCGCCGCTCTCGGCGAATGTGAATCAGAGCTATGAACGAAAGCCGGGGGGCGCATTCGGCAATGGCACTGACACGAACAACAACTCGGCTGATTTCATTTTGAATTCATCGAGTAGTAACCCGCAGAATTCTTCTTCTGGTTGTCTCGACCTGACGTCAGCGGATCTCTCAATCACTAAATCCGATTCTCCGGATCCAGTGACCACCGGCTCGGACGTTACCTATACAATCACTGTCACCAACAACGGCGCAGCCGACGCGCAATCCGTGGTGGTTACCGACAACTTGCCGGGCTCAGTTAGTTTTGTCTCTTGTGCGGCAAACAACGGCGGCGTCTGTGGCGGCTCGGGCAACGATCGCACGATCACATTTTCGGCCCTTGCAAGCGGATCTTCCCCGACCATCACCCTTATCGCCACCGCAAACGGCGCTGCGGGTTCGACCATCCGCAACACGGCGACAGTTTCTTCATCAACGCCGGACGCAAACGCGAGCAACAATTCAGCAAGTGCAACCACGACGGTACAAGCTCCGCTACCCGCATTGAGTGTCAGCGACGTAACGCTCAACGAAGGCAACAGCGGCGCGGCTACATTTAGCTTCACTGTCAGCTTGTCTGCGCCTGCGCCGCCCGGCGGCACGACGTTCGACATTGCTACCCAGGACAACACGGCGCTTGCGGCAAACAATGACTACATTGCGAGAAATCTGACGGCGCAAACTATTCCCGCAGGCCTAACAAGTTACGCGTTTGACGTCAGCGTCACCGGCGACACCATCGTCGAGCCAAACGAAACATTCTTCGTCAGTGTCAGCAACGTCTCCGGAGCAACAGTTTTGGATGGGCAGGGCCAGGGTTCGATTCAGAATGATGACACGGCCAATCTCGTCATCAGTCAGGTTTACGGCGGCGGCAACAATTCGGGGGCGCCATATCAAAACGATTTCGTGGAAATTTTTAATCGCGGCACTACCACCGTTGATTTCTCTGTCACACCTTATTCAGTGCAGTACGCCGGCGTGGGCTCCAACTTTGGGTCCAACAAGACAAACTTGAGTAGCGGCGTAATTGCGCCCGGTCATTACTTCCTGGTTCAGGAATCCGGCGGCACTACCAACGGCATCGCTCTGCCCGCGCCTGATGCAACCGGCACTATTGCGATGGGTGGCACGGCCGGAAAGGTGGCCCTGGTCGCGGGCACGACGGCACTCGCCGCCTTTGCTTGTCCGGGTGATGACGGCGTGGTTCCGTTTAATCCGAGAGATACAACCATCGCTGATTTTGTTGGTTACGGCAGCACTGTAAATACCGCCGGTCATTGTTACGAAGGAAGCGGTGCTGCGGCAGCGCCGTCAAACACAACCTCAGACTTTCGCAAGGCTGGTGGATGTACGGATACTGACGACAATGCCGCGGACTTTCTGGTGTCAGGGCCTTTCCCCCGCAACAGCAGTGCACCGGTGAATAATTGCACGCCAGGCACGCCACCGAATCTGACCATCGATGATGTCAGCGTTGCCGAGGGAAACAGCGGCACGACCACCGCAACCTTCACGGTCATCTTGTCTGCGCCCGCGCCCTCGACCGACATCTTTTTCGACATTGCCACCCAGGACAACACTGCTACCATTGCCAACAGCGACTACGTTACAAAGAGCTTGACGGGCCAGGTGATTCCGGCGGGCCAGACAACATATTCATTCAGCGTGACGGTCAATGGTGATATCAACATCGAGCCTAACGAATCGTTCTTCCTTAACGTGACCAACGTAACCGGCGCTACGCTGACAGATGGTCAGGGCGTGGGCACAATTCAGAATGATGATGTGCCATCGCTTTCAATCAACGACGTGTCGCTTACCGAAGGCAACAGCCTAACCAAGACGTTTACTTTCACTGTCAGCTTATCGGCGCCGGCGCCTTCGACCGTAACGTTCGATATTGCCACGCAGGACAACACAGCGACGGTTGGTGATAACGATTACTTTGCACATAGTTTGACATCGCAAACAATAACGACCGGAAACTCTAGCTTCACTTTTGATGTCACTGTGAACGGTGATACGAACATCGAGCCAGATGAAAGTTTCTTCGTAAATGTCACCAACGTATCCGGCGCCACGGTCAGTGATGGGCAGGGTCTCGGCACAATTCTCAACGACGACAGCCCGCAGTTAACGATCAATGATGTCACAGTGACTGAAGCAGACAGCGGCACGACGACGGCTCAGTTCACTGTCACGCTATCACCCTCCAGCGCCCAGACCGTGATGGTCAACTACACCACCGCCAACAACACGGCAGTTGCTCCCGGCGATTATCAGACAACGAGCGGTACGCTGACATTCACGCCCGGCCAGACGACTCAAACCATCGACGTGTTCGTCAACGGCGACACAACCAACGAAGCGATCTGCGAAACGTTCTTCGTGAATTTAACTACTCCGGTGAATGCCGGAATCAGTGATCCCCAGGGTGTGGGCAGGATCACCGACAATGATGGAACCAAACTCGTCATCAGTCAGATTTACGGTGGTGGTGGAAATGCAAGCGCGACCTACACCAACGACTTCATCGAAATCTTTAATCGCGGCAACACCGCTGTCAGTTTGAACGGGATGTCGGTGCAGTACGCCGCCGCGACTTCAACCACCGGAAATTATTCCGTAACTACCCTGCCGAATGTTCTGCTTCAACCGGGCCAGTATTTCCTTATTCAGGAATCAAGCGGCGGGGCAAATGGAATTTCCCTGCCCACGCCCGACGCTACCGGCACCATAGTTATGGCAGCGGGCGCGGGTAAGGTTGCTTTGGTAAACAGCACCGCTGCACTGGCTGCCGCAGGCTGTCCTTCTGGCCCCACTATCATCGACTTCGTCGGCTATGGCACAACTGCAAACTGCCGCGAAGGAGCAACGACCGCAGATAACGCGCCTGGACCTGCTAACAACATAACCTCCACGCAACGAAAACAAGCAGCCTGTCAGGACGTGAACAATAATCAGTCGGACTTTGCCACGGCTGCCGTTAACCCGCGCAACACCGCTGCGACCATCAGCCAGTGCAGTTGCAGCACCAGCTACTCTTCAATGTTGAATTTGAGTAAGGATTGGTTGGGAGGAGAGGTCGCGGCTCTGCTTGCGGCTTGCCGCCGCACAGAGCGGAAAGGCTCGCCCTTTCCGGAAGCGATTTCTCACCCGTTTTCCTGAGGCTGAGCCTTAGGAAAAAGTCATTAAGAAGAACTTAGCGGAAAGCCATAGGCATTCCTCACTGTGCTGCGGCAAGTCGCAGACTAATCGCTCCGCGCTGCGTTCCAACACCTTAGGTCTTTTGTGCGGAGCCGTCGGGTACGGCATCCCACGGGATACTCAAATCCTTGCATGTACCTCTCACTCCTATCGCCATTGGAGCGACTTGCTAGGTAAGATTCAAACCACTTAGACTCCCCCGCATGCATTCAATTGCTGACGCACTCACATCACTTCGGGAGCACTTCGGCTTCGCGGACTTCCGTAGCGGCCAACGCGAAGTGATCGGAGCGATTCTGGAAGGCAAAAACGCGATCGTCGTCATGCCTACGGGCAATTGCACAGGGGAATTCATCGGATTATGAAATTAGAGACTGGATTGACTTGGACCATCAGCCATAAAAAAGAAGTCTTGTATCTATCCTGATCATGCCTTTAGAGTTAATCGTTGCGTTGCACTTTCTGTCGGCTATAAGTACGGACAATTAGGCGGGTGCTGAATGTGTCCGCCGTGCTCGTAAGAGAGCACCTTACAAGTCCAAAACTTGTGAGCCAGGGCGTTGCCGGGGTGAGGACGGTGACGCCCCTTTTTCTTTTTTTTGTTTTTGTTAGTGGTACTTGTTCCGAAACCATTGACATCGTTACGTAACGAGCATAGGGTGCGGATCGTCTTCTCAAAACGACGTTAGCAGGAGCCTCATTCCTCAACGAATCCCGCTCCTGCTAGTTCTGCTATTGAATATGTCACCCATGAAAAGGTCACGAAATCGACTCCGACTTGCGTTAATACAATGAGGCATCTATGAAAATGAAAACATGGCCAATGAGATACGTATTGACTGCTGCGGTAGCAGTTCTTGCCGTCGTAATTATGGTGGGAGCGGCCGGTCGCAAACGAATAACCCTAACCCAGTCCGCGGGACCTTCTAATCAGCAAGAACAGCAGCGCGTCCAAGGCAGCTTGCCTTCAGTGATCTCGGCAGTTAAAGAGCTCAAAATAGCGCGAGTCTTTTTCGATGATCAGAAGCAACTGAATATTGTTTTACTGAACAAGACCGGCAAGGGGATTCAGAGTTTCGCCGTCTCGTCTGGCAACTTTATGGTCATTACGGACAACGGCCTTATATCAGACAATCCAAAAACAATAATCGAGCCCGACACAACTTACACGATTCAGGTTCCAGTTTCGGACTTGGAAGAGGAGATGCCCGTTGTTATCTCTGCCGTGCTGTATGACGATGGCACCGAAGCCGGTGATAACGGGATTCGGCAAAAGATGCGTGACGCAAGGCGTAGAGAAAAGGAAGAGCGGCTATCACACTCCAATGACAATAGAGAAAGGTAATAACATTGATGACCCTCACCAAATTAGCGTCGCGTCATCTGATTGTTTTGTTGTTAGCGAGTGCGCTCTTGTTCGTTCTAAGAGTCAGTACATTTGCCGGCTGCGGAAGTGCTGCATCCAGTGCGTTACGTCAAGCCACCGATTCCGGATTCTGCGTTGCCAAACCGTTGAGTTCTGGTTGCGCGAACTGCACTTGGGCATATTGGACCCGCTACTGGAAGATAACTTGGGGCGATGGCAGCACTACCAACAAGGATGTCGGGACTTGGGGTGATTGTTATCCAGCAATAATCATAAATAACCCACCCAATCAATGTCCGCCTGATTTTGGAGACCCATACTTCACAGAATCCACCTCCAATCACTTCCAGACGACAACGTGGAATGAATTAACAGTCCCCGGCACATACAATTCTAATTCCGGAACTTGTAGTCAATCTGGCGCCGCACAATTATGGACTGTTTCGGAAACTTGTGATGTCTTTGCTGGAGCATCAACCCCGGCAGCGTGTTCTGCAGCAGGCGGGTACTGGAACTATACATATAACGTTTGTGTAGCGTCCCCACCTCCGGCGAATTGCCACTCACACTGTACCAGCAATGAATTCTTTAATCCTGATACTGGTTGCTGCGAATGCTCTGATGGCAGCTGTTCAAGTCCGATTG
>DATNOG010000228.1:0-10003 GCA_035601415.1 Pyrinomonadaceae bacterium
TTCGTAGGCCGCTCGCGATACTTCCAGACCATGTAACCAAGTCCGACCTGCGCGGTCGTAAACGCGATTCCGACCACGATGATAGTCAGCAGGAACTGCCGATCGAGTGCCGCGGCGTGGGAAGAAATGGCAGTGGGAAACCACCACTGCTTGACGAAAAAGAGACCCACTGAACCCAGAGTCAGGATCCAGATAATAACCGCAAGAGCTCGTCCCATCGGTTACGCTCCTTGAGTGAATAGTGAATAGTGAAAAGTGAATAGTAAAGAATGAAAGGCGAATACAAATAACGTGCAGTGCTTCGATTTGCGGCACCCGATTCTACTTTTCACTATTCACCATTTACTGTTCACCGTTTTTACCGATCCAAAACCATCAAGATAAATAAAAGCGGCAGATAAATCACTGACGCCAGCAGCAACTGTCGCGCTGCCTGGCGCGATTTAGAAAACGCAGCTCGCAGACCGAAATACAGGAACAAGAGTCCCAGAACAATTGCGCCAACAAAATAAATTTTGCCCGCGGTTCCCAACAGCGTTGGCAGCAGGCTAACCGGCAAAAGCATGACGGTGTAAAGAACTATTTGTTGCCCGGTGACGCGGCCATCAGGCTCAACCACCGGCAGCATGAGAATTCCCGCGCGCGTGTAATCTTCCCGATACATCCAGGCAATTGCCAGGAAGTGCGGAAACTGCCAGAGGAAGAGAATAGCGAACAAAACCCAGGCTTCAACACCGATCGTGCCGCGCGCGCTGGCCCAGCCGATAAGCGGCGGCACAGCGCCGGGAAAGGCGCCGACGAAAGTGGAAAGCGAAGTCCGCGTCTTAAGTGGTGTGTAGGCAAATAAATATCCCGAGATTACGGTCAAGCCTAATACCGCACTAAGCGGGTTCACTAAAACTGCCAGGTAGATTTCGGCGAGCACTGTAAGACCGGCGCCAAAAGCGAGCGCCTCCCAGGGAAGAAGTTTGCCAGAGGGTAATGGCCGATTCGCGGTGCGGCGCATGAGGCCATCAAGGTCTCGCTCCATGTACTGATTGAGCGTTGCGATACCGGAAGACAAAAGAGCGATGCCAACCATCGCAGTCAGCATCGCTCCGTAGTCGACCCGACCCGGCGAAGCCAGCGCAAAGCCCACCGCGGCAGTCAGCACAATTAGAAAAGTAATGCGAGGTTTGGTTAGCTCAAGATAAGCAGCCACACGATCGCGCGCGCTCAAACGCTCAAGCTGTGCTACCCCGGCGTTAAGTTCTATTGCGAATTCTTCCATCTAATCTTTCGTGAAAGGCCCGCAGCTCAGAGTCCAAGCTTTAGCTTGCTGATTACCAACCTAAGAGCAACCTGAAGGTTGTACTCTGAACTGGTTGAACTCTAGCCTCGTTGCGTCGCCTCTGAAAATCTCAATGATTGTTCCGCTGGCCGCAACACCTTAAATACCCTCAATGTCAAAACTATCGTGGTCGCGAATACCAATGCGCCGCAGGCGACGTGAGCGACCGTAACTCCGACCATCGGATTCAACGGTTGCGGATCGTTTGGCGAAGCCGTTCGCGTTATGTAAGCCGCCAGACCAAGGAACAATTGCACGACTAACAACGCCAACGCTACCACCGCCGGCCGAGTCAGGAAAGGCTCATCACGATGACGCCGCAGGACCAGTAACGCCGCGCTTCCCAATAATAAGGTCACGGCAACCGCGCCGCCGACGTGCGTCAATAAAAGATCCGTTGGCAGCGGTTTGTCCCAAGTTGCTGAATGCCGCAAAGTCGCGCCAATTATCAATTGCAAAAAGATTGTTGCCGCGGCTGCGATGCAAACGTAACGAATAGCCAGGCTGCCTTGTTCGTCAATCGTGGGCCGTTCTTCAATCCAACTTCGCGACGTGAAGACTGCCAAGCTCACCGTAGTACAGAAAAAAAGTTGGGCCAGGGTAGCGTGCGCAGCCGAAACTGCGAGTGGCTGCATCAATTTCACCGTCAAGCCACCCAGCAATCCCTGGGCGATCACCGCGGCCAGAGCCAGGAATCCTAGGCGGCGCACCCAGCGTCGACTTTCCTTGGCAAACAAAAAAATGACCAGCCCGATGGTTAGCAGACCGACGGTGGCGGCCACCAGGCGATGGCCATATTCCCAAAAAAGATTGCCGACCATCTTTGGGAAAACCTGGCCATTCGCCAGCGGCCAGTCTGGGGTCGCGAGTCCGGCGTCATGACTGGTCACCAATGCGCCGGCAATGATCAAGAAAAAAGTCGCGCAAGCGACGATAAGCGCGAAGCGATGGACCCCTTTGCTCATTTAACGTCACGCGACTCCCAATCTCCGATTGCCGAACTACTGTTTTTCAATCGGCAATCGGAAATTGGCAATCGTAAATCAAAATCAGTGATGACCCACGACCGGAACTTCGATGGCCGGCATCATTTCCAGACTTGGAGCCCCCGCAGCAGTTGCACCTTCGCCGAACGCGAAGTCAGCTTTCGCCGCGCCATTCGCAGCCACCGTGACCTGCATTGTTTTTTCCGTTCCGGTAGCGCCACCTTCATGCCACGCGGCAACGGTGTAAGTTCCCGGCGGTACACCCTTGATGGTGAATGTGCCGTCTTCGGCGCTAACCGCGAAGAACGGGTGCTTTAACACGCCGACGTACGCCTTCATCCACGGATGCTGGTTGCACTTGACCGGCACCAGCACTTCAGAGCGAGCAAACGAGTGCGTCAGTGGCGGCGCGCCGTTTGGCTGTGATTGGTTCCAGTCGGGATTGTTCTTTGGCGTGAAATGAATGTTGTGTTGCGTCGGATCGCTGTTTGTGATGTTCAACTTCTGATTGACCATCGCACCCAACACATGCGGTTTGTAATGACAGCCGTTCTGATCGAGCGTGACGGTGTCTGAAGGCGCAGTAAAAGTGTATTCGCTCACCTTCGTGCCGTCGGCCGTCGTGCCATCCTTGATATAGACAAAAGCATAGGCCAGCTTGCCGTTGGTTACGACGTTGTCTTCAGTCGCGAGGTTCGGGCTCTTCTGGCCGCAAACCGGATCGGCGGAAGTGTCGATCTTTTTTGGCGCCGGCGGCGTGCCGTTATAAGCGATGGTGCCGGTAATCGATCCTTCGTTCCCCTTTGGCGCGTAAGGTTTGCCAGTTGCTGTTGGCGTGTTGTCGCTTGTTCCTTCAAGAGTCTTGCTGCAAGCCGAAGCCAGGCCCAGCAGCGATAGAGCAATCATCAGAGTCAGCCAGACCTTGGTCTGCTTCATAGACATAATCAGTTCCTCCAAATCAGAATAACTTTCAGCATAACTTTAGCACGGCAGGCTACCGTAAGTAGAACCGCGCCCACATCGAAGATTTCACATTCCCGGCGCTCTCGCATTCGCGCGAACGCTTCCATTGAACGCAAGCGGACTGTGTTTCGATCGCCGCAATTTGCGCAGCGCCGTCTCGCCAGCTTTCCGCTTTAGTTTGTTTTCAGCCTTTTGCGCCGGCTGCGCTGCTGTGGTTGGGGCCGCGGCCGCGGTCGCCAATAGTCGCCGCTGTTCATCCGGCGTCATCAGGAACATGTAACGAACCAACAATCGCGCATGGTCATCGTGATACGCGGTCGCGCTGGCCGGCGGATTAGGCAAATTGATTACCCAGCGATCTTCTTCTTTTCTAAACAGACCGCTGGGCATGGCAGTTCCGGGACTGATTTGCGATGGATCGAGCAGCCAGCGGAAAGTCCATTCCGGCTTCAAGCGTTCACCGGCTAAAAGGAAGTTGGGCGCAATCGCCTTTGCGTCGTGGGCCGGCTCACCCGTGATATGACATTTCAAACAAGGCGTGCCTGACGTGAACATCTGTCGCGCTACCAACTTCTCCTGCTCGCTCAGCGGCTCCATCGGCTCTTTGATGTAAGGTTCCTGTTGGCCCGACATGGCCATGAAGAAGCGCACAAGCGTCTGCAGTTCGTTGGGCGAGAAATTAAACGTCGGCATGCGGAACTTCAAGTACGGACGCACGCCGTTGCGATCGAGCCCGGGCTGCGGCTTCAAGTGTCCACTTGTTTGTGACGCTTGTGCCGCTGCCGGCTTCGCTGCGCCCGCCGGTGAAGCACTCGGCGACGGTGCCGTGCGTGCCGCATTATCAATCACGGCAGTTTGTTCCGGAGTCTTCTCTCCACTCAGCGATGGATCATGCAGAAACTTCAGCAGCCAGTTCGGATCGACACGCGCGCCCTCACTCGACAGACGAGGCGGCAGCAAGTCTTTGCCTTCCGGCGTTTGGTAAAATGGCAAATCCATTACTACTGAACGCTGGCCCACCTGCACCTGATGACAACCCATGCAGTTATATTTCTTTATTACCCACCAACCGTTTTGAATGTCCTGACGCCGCTGGTCTTCCGGATTAAAGAAGAGCGACGGCGGCACGTTTGCTCCTTCCGAGCCAACACTGCCGAGCAGAAAAGTAGTCAAGGCATTACGCCACTCCGGCGTCAGATATGGTCGCGGCATGCGCAAACGATCTTTAGGATCTTTCTCTTTCCCCTGATCGTAGATCGACGGCTCAGTAATCTTGTGCTCGAAAAATCCTTTATGGTTGTACCAGGGTTTTTCTTTCTGTTCCGGATGCAGAGCGAGCGGATCAGTTCCCTCTTCTGCGCGCTTAGTGAGTAAAGCAAAGTCGAGCCTCTCGATCGGCGTTGCGCCTTCGACTGTTAACTCTTTGCCAATTCGTTGCTCGTCTTCAAAGCCCTTAATCTCGTGACAACCCGCGCAGCCATACTGCTTGATAAGCGCGCGTCCCTTGTCTTTCAACTCCGGACTATCCATGAAGGAAGCATCCGTATTCTGCTGCGGAGATGACAACGAGAAAAGGTACGTAGCAATGTCTCGCGCATCTGCCTCCGTCAGACGGAAGTTTGGCATCACCGTCATGTTCTGCACTTGCAGCTCGGCGCCATCGTTGGGGCAACGCGAATGCAGTTCCGTATCAAACACGTAAGGCAGGTTGTGCTTGGCGTAGTCATCCGGTGTTAGATCGCGTTTCTCTTTCGGACAATACGGAGCAAAGCGTTCCCGCGGATTATGAATCCAGCGCACGATGTAATCGAAGTTTGCCTTCTCGCCAACCTTTTGCAGGTTCGCGGCAAACGTGCCGCCGATGCGATTGTCTTCTTCCCCAATCGAGTGGCACCCCAGGCAGCCCTTGGATTCAAACAGTTCCTTGCCGTGACCTGCATCACCACGCTGCTGTTCGGGCAGCTTGCCATCAAAACCGTCCTGCCAAAGATAGGCAGCAATAGCCTGAATTTGATTCTCGCCGTCTTTGTCACGCATCGGCGGACCATTTCCGCCGGCATTAGCAAAGCGCCAGAAGGTTGGCATCTTGGTGCCGGGACGAAACGCCTGCGGGTCCGAAAGCCAAACCGGAATCCATTCCTTGCGTAGTTTCAGGCGCACGTCTTTCAGGTTTGGTCCAACCTTCTTCTGATCCTGCATCAGGTATTTCGACTGCAGGTTCAACTGATCGATGCGCGCAGCCAAAATGCTGTTAGTGACTTTCAAAGCTTCCGATTCAGCCAGCATCTTGTGCGCGTCGTCATCGCTGGTTCCCTCGGGCGGACTCTCGTCAATGCGAATCTCCTTTTGGTTAGCGCTAATCTGATCTTCAAGCTGGCTGATACTTTGCCGCGTCGTTGCCAGGTTATCCGCCTCACGATCAAACCCTTCGTAACGATGACAGCCCATGCAGCCACGTTGATAGAAAAGGTCGCGGCCGAGATTCAACGTGTCGGCGCCTTGCGTCACACGATCCTTCGCGTGACATTGCTGGCAGCCGGCTTCGGTATTCTCTTTTTCAAACATCGGCCAGAGCCAAAACTTATTTTGCCCGTGACCCTTCACGTCGCTGGTGGTTGCACGGCCGTTGCCCCAGTGGCAGCTCGAACAGCCGAAGCGATCCGGATTATGAATCTGCAGCAGGTCTTTGTTTGGATGACTAACGAACGCGCGCGCCAGGTTGTCAGGCTTCTTTCCCGGCCCGCCGGGAGCCACGTCTTCGGGCCGCAGATCGAGTGGCTCGCGAATGCCGACGTGGCAAACTTCGCAACGGTCGACGATGTTGAATTCATTGACGCTGATCTGGTGCGGCAGGATCGCATAATCAAACTTTGCTGTTTTCTTAATTAGGCCTTCGATCGCACTCGCGCCTAAGCCGGGCATATGATGCTTAAGGTAGTCGTCACGCTTCTTCGCCAGCTCGGTCGGCTCTTTAAGCAACTCCGCTTTTTGGCCCAGCAGTCTGGCCTTCTCATCGCGCAGGTCGTTGTAAAACTTTTCGAGCTGCTCGTAGTTCATCTTCTGCGTCGCTTTGCGACCCGACCCATCGGGGGCCGGCAACTCGACTTCAACCAACTCGGCCCGTTTCTGCTCAGCTTGCTTGCGATATTTATCTTTTTTGGCGGGCGGCGCGATTTCTACGTTGTAATTAATGACGGTGAGCTTGCCTCGCTGGTTCTGAAAAGGATCAGTTACGGCATCGAGCTGCGTTTGTATTTCTGCGACCTTCTGATCGATCTCTTTTGTTTGCGGCGCGACCGCCTCGATCGCGGCCTTGGCCTCGTCGTCTAGCTTTTGGTATTCCGGATCCTCTTTTACTTCCGCCTCTGTCTTGCCGGCTTGCTGCTGAATACTTTTCAGGTAACGCGTATAACGGCTGACAAACTCCCGCTGAATTCCCTTCCAGGGACGCTGGCCAATTGCTTCATCGTAAAGGGACCAGGCAAGTGAGAAGGTGAGCAGCAGCGCGGAAACAAGCATGATGCCGCTCGTCGAACGGCTCACGATCGGATCATGCGCTGGAACGTCCGGCTCTTTTTTCACCAACGACTCGGTGCTTTCGGGACCATCGGCCACTAAACGCGTCTCCCCTCGCCGTGTTCTGCTAAGTCGCACATTTAGTCTGTGGTCTTCAATCACCACAGACTGAAGGAACCTCTGATCAAGTGGAAGCGACAACTCTTTGGAGTGCGCTGACCTGGCAGCGCTTTGGCCGGTCGCGACCTGTCGCGGCCACGCCTGCTTGAGTTGATTCAACGATGCGGCGACCAGTCGCCGCGGACCAAAGCGGCGCCGGGCCGCCGCACTCCAAGGAGTTGACCATTTGTTCAGAGCTTTCTGAAGTCTGTGCCACCGGTTGCTTCAAATGTTGAACCAGGGCGTAACCCAAACGTACTTAATTGTCAGTGCCAGCCGCAGTATTAGTTTCACCGGCAATGCCAACAGCACGCTGACTGCGAAGAATTGGAAAGTTACATATTGCAAAATGCTCGTGCGTGCCAGCAGCTTCCTTTCAAACTCGTCTTGTGGAAACAAACGAAACGGGCGGCGGCGCAATCTTATGCGCTTGAAATCGACCGTCATCAGCCAATGAAAGAACAGCGCGCCCAGAATGTAGAAACCGCTAACCACTAACAGTCCGAAGATGAACTTAAACGGATTGGTGGAAAGAAATCCCAGGTGCAACAGTTTGCCGATGCGACTCGTCGCGATCCAATCGTGCAGATCTACGTTCTTGTCGAACACGACTGCGTTGTGGTCCCACGTCTGTCCCGGCCAAAACCAAATCCAGCCAGGCCCACGAATGAAGGTGCCGATGAAGATCAAAAGGATCCACATCAGAAAGCCCCAGCCAAACATGCCGATCGCGAAACGCCTTTGCCGGAATGTGTAGTAGCCATTGCCCAGCGGATTTGAATCGACGTAGGGAAAAACCATTAAACCAATCATGATGATCGATGGCATCACGACGCCTGCAATCCAGGGATCGAAGTAGACCAGCATTTCCTGCAAGCCAAGGAAATACCACGGCGCCTTCGAAGGATTCATTGTCAGATTGGGATTCGCGGGTTCTTCAAGCGGCGCGTTGAGCGTGATGGACCAGACAAACAGAACCACCGTGACAATGACGGCCACCAGGAACTCAATGCGCACGAGGTAGGGCCAGACGTGAATTTCTTTGGCCCAACCCGGCCGCCAGGGCTCGGCCTTGCGATGGCTTGTTTTGGCGAGCTTCGGATCCTGCTCCAGCGCCACAATTAACTGATCGTTAGCGAGCGATTGCTTCACGCCCAGCCAGGTAAAGAACGGCACCAGAAACAACATGGCGACGATCGGGATGTTGTCGGGCGCCGAAGAAATCGTCCAAAGCTGATGCCAGTCTTCCACGAAAAAGACAGCCAGCAGCACCAGCACGACGAGCGCGCCGAGCCCGATCAGTTTTCCTTTGCTCAAACTAAAACGACTTCCTGCCATTAATTTTTTCTATGCAGCTGATAGCAGTCGAATTTGCGCAGTGGAATCGCTCAAGCAACCCAAGCTGTCTTGAATCATTCTCTCTCTTTCTCTGTGCCTCTAGACTCTGAACCGCCTGCGTTGTCGGGCGGAGCCGGTCGTTCACGCTTCCAGTTCTGACAAAACGCTACTTCTTCTTGATCGCTTTCATTTCCGATTCGAGCATTACGGGCGCCGGCCCGGAAATGCCGCCGTCTTTTCGAATTCGCCAGAAATGTACTGCCATGAAAATTGATGCCACCAACGGAATGCCGATGCAATGCCAGATGTACGAACGCAGCAACGCATTCGAATCGACAATCGAACCGCCGAGTAAGCCAAAGCGCACGTCGTTATACGGCGTCATGCCCAACAACGGACCAAAGGGGCCTTCATGGCCCAACATCGGCGTGGCACGCGCCATGTTTGTTCCCACCGTGACCGCCCAGAATCCAAGTTGATCGTCCGGCAGCAGATAGCCCGTAAACGAGAGCAACAAGGTGAGCACTAACAAAACAACGCCCACGCACCAATTAAATTCGCGTGGACGTTTATAGGAGCCGGTTAGCACGACGCGGAACATATGAAGCCAAGTCGTGATCACCATCAGGTGCGCCGCCCAACGATGCATGTTCCTGAGCAGCTTGCCAAAAGGAACGTCGTGCTCGAGATAAAGAATGTCGCGGAACGCGTCAACCTTCGTCGGGTGGTAGTAAAACATCAAAAGCACGCCGGTGAATGTCAGCACAATGAAGAGATAAAACGTGATGCCGCCCATGCCCCAGGTGAACTGATAGCGCACTGCGTCGCGATTGATCTTTGCGGGATGCAGATGCAGGAAGACGTTTGAAAGAACTGCGAGCGAACGGTTACGCGGATCGGAACGATCGTGCGAGACACGAAAGATCGATTTCCAAAGCTGCGTGTCCTGCGGGTCGGCGTAACCCTTTACCTCCTCGATCGCACGCTGCTTAATCTCAGTGGTACTCTCCTTCACTCGTGCGACCAGACCTGCGCTGCCGGGCTTTTCGCCGGTGGTCAGTTCTTTAGTTGCCTTCTTGTCAGGATTCTCTTCCATAATTCTCTTCTAGAGCGGAATGTAAGCGCCGGGATCGTTGAATTCGTTTTTCTCGCCCTTGGGCCACTTGTATAGCCTGCTGATGTCAACAACTATTTGTCCCTCGGCATCCATCTCAACGTGCGCGCGATCCATTGGTCGGGGCGCTGGTCCTTCGAAGTTGATGCCCTCGCTGTCGTAGCCGCTGCCGTGACAGGGACATTTGAATTTGTTCTCGCTCGCCTTCCAGTCAGGCGTGCAACCAAGGTGCGTGCAGCGCGCAAAGATCACAAACATGCGGTCGGAAGTTTTGTCTACCCAGATGCGGTATTGCTGCTGCCACTTTGTATCGACGCCAAGCGCATAGTCCGCCGGAAAGCCAACCCGAAACACGCTTGACGGCTCGAGAATTGAGCGCGGCAGAAAGAACCGCAGAAACATCAGGAAGCACGTCGTCAGAAACCCGACGATGCTTGCCCAAACTATGCGGCGCCGCATCTTGTTAACCGGAGGGTCGGGCGTGCTTTCAACCACCGCGCCAACCGGCTTTGCTGCGCTGGCGGTAACGGCGCGAGCGGGCGGCGCCGCTGAGGCAGGTGGACCAGGCAGAGCAGGCCCCGCACCTGCCGGCGCCTG
>DATNOG010000229.1:0-33244 GCA_035601415.1 Pyrinomonadaceae bacterium
CCGGCAAACGACAGCATGCCTCAGGCGAAAGCGGCGGCTCTGCGAGCATTAGCGATTGACGATTCGCTGGCAGAAGCACACAACGCTCTCGGATTTTATCTTTCCAATTATGAATGGGATCGGGTTGGCTCGGAAAAAGAGTATCGGCGCGCTATCGAACTCAAACCGAATTACGCGACCGCCCATCATTGGTTAGGTAGTGACCTCGCGAATGTAAAACGGTTTGACGATAGTCTTGTCGAGTTGAGGCGTGCCGAGGAACTTGACCCGCTTTCGCCGATCATAGGTACGAATCTCGGCGACGCGCTAGCCTTCGCGCGCAGGTATGACGAGGCGATTGCACAATACAAGCGCACGCTCGTTAGTAACCCAAATTTTGGCTACGCTTACCGGGCTTTGGGTTGGGCATATGGCTCAAACGGAATGTATCCGGAAGCCATAGCCGAAACGCGCACGTCTATCGAACTGCGTGAAGGTTCCTCAGCAAAGGGATATTTGGGACTGTGGCTGGCGAAATCCGGCAAGCGCGATGAAGCAGTGAAGCTGCTCAGCGAGTTAAAACAGGAATCCGCCCGGAATTATGTTCAGCCCTATACTTTGTCGCTTATTTACATTGGGCTGGGTGATAAAGAGGAAGCATTAAACTGGCTCGAAAAGCAAATGTTGGGTCATTCAGAAACCGCCAATACGTATGCAGTTGCCCCGGAGCTTGACGTTCTGCGCTCAGAGCAGCGATTCAAGGAAATGCTGAAACGGATGAATCTGCCGGAATGAATTTGAAAGTAGATGAATAAAGAACTGGCAGCCAACACAACGTTGTCGCATTACCGCATCGTCTCCAAACTCGGCGCGGGCAGGACAGAAACCGACGGAGATGAAGAAAACAAAAAGGAGTGAAAAAGATGGCAAGACCTGCGAAATTGGCGCACGTCGTGTATATGACGAGACGCTTCGAGGAAATGATCTCCTGGTACCAGAAGGTTTTCGAGGCGAAGGTGGTCTATCAAAACCCGGTGTTCGCCTTCCTTACCTATGATGATGAACATCATCGCTTCGCCTTCGCTAACATGTCCATGCTTAGTCCGACGAGCGTCGGGGATGAAGGGCCTGGCAAAGTGGGCGTGAACCACGTGGGTTACACCTATGCGAATGCGGGCGAGCTCCTCGAAACCTACGAGCGTCTCAAGCAATTGGGCATCACGCCTTACTGGCCGGTTCATCATGGAGTGACACTTTCCATTTATTACCAGGATCCGGACGCGAATCGGATGGAGTTTCAGGTTGACTGCTGCGCCAATGCGGAAGAGGCCCACGCATTGATGCACAGTGACGCGTTCGCCGCTAACCCCGTCGGCGTGGAGATCGACCCGGAGGTATTGCTGACCCAATACCGAAGCGGCGTACCGATGGAAACGCTCCTCGTTCAGCCTGAAGGGCCGGCGTCGCAAATCCCACGCGAACATGGGCTATCCTGACGAGAATGAATAGAGAACTATCAGCCAAGACGATTTTGTCGCATTACCGCATCGTCTCCAAAATCGGTGCGGGCGGAATGGGTGAGGTGTACCTGGCGCAGGACACAAAACTCGATCGTAGAGTTGCACTCAAGATTCTTCCCGCCGACGTCGCCGCGAATCGCGATCGGATGGAACGTTCATTCGGGAAGCCAAATCTGCCGTTTGTTCCGGGAGTAATGGCAGCGCCGAGTACAATGCTTGCTCCGACAATCGTTGCGCCCGCCTGATCGTCTACCACTCCCGAGATTGAAAAACGCGCGGACGGTGATTGTGCCTGACCGGTAGAAAAGCCAATCAGAATCAAAACTGCCAGCAATGCAGCACGAGTCGTTGATTTAACGTTCTTCATCGTTCGCCTTCAAAGTGACTATTACTCTAATCAAGGTCTAAAGATGGTATCACCGGCGAGCTAGGCGCAAATGGACAAAATGGAAAAAAAATAACGAGTGAGAGGCGAGAGAATCTTCCAGCCAACAATCGTTACCAGTTAGTTTAGACAACTAACAGCCTAATGAAGTTTGAACTAAAGCCTGGATCTGGTTCTATGACCGGTAAGGCTGCAAGGCAACTTCATTTAGAGGCGCGACTCAATACTCAGCAAATGCGTCGTCAGGATAGCAATACAGCCAGCGCTCTCCAGGCTCCGCCGAGGCGATCACCGGATGTCCACTCGCGTGGGCGTGCTTGGTGGCGTGGCGATTCGGCGAGTCGTCACAACACAAGGTCGCACCACACGTTTGACAAGTGCGCAGGTGCATCCATCGTGAGCCGATCTTCACGCACTCTTCGCATTCCCGTCGCTTCGCGTGTTTGACGCTCGTAATCGCCTCGATATGTATACACGTTTCCTCAGGCATGATCCGCTACTCCCATTCCAGTTAGTTTGACTTGTTTATGAACGCCACCAGCTGCGGAATAACCTGGCTTGGCGCTTCTTCCATCAGCCAGTGCCCCGACCCTTTAATGACAACACCCTGCACATCATTAGCGACGAGGCGTGCCTGCTCAATCAAAGTATTTCCGGAAGCCTTCTCGCCTGTCAGCACCAGCATGGGCATCGTCAGTTTGGTCTGCGACAACTCAGCGAAGTCCTTAGCATCCTGTTCAAAGGCATGAAACACTTCAAAGCCTGCTCGCATTGCGCCCGGCTGTGCATATGATGCCGCGTAAAATCGGCGGTCCGCTTCAGGAACTGAGTGCTTTGGGTCGGCGGCGAAATCATTCCAGAAGTGCTCGAAATAAATGCGCTCTCGACCCGTAACCAGCTTGAGCGGCGTCTCGCCATAAAAGTGAAAGTGCCACAAGTCTCTCAATAGCCAGACGCTTTTCCAATCACCGACGCCCGGAAGGAAGGCATCCATCAGGACGATACGATCGATT
Source organism: Pyrinomonadaceae bacterium (assembly GCA_035601415.1). Taxonomy (GTDB): domain Bacteria; phylum Acidobacteriota; class Blastocatellia; order Pyrinomonadales; family Pyrinomonadaceae; genus PSRF01. Next base: position 2,898 of record DATNOG010000229.1, read on the forward strand.
TCTTTCGGATACTGTGCGGCATAGGCATAGGCGACCATTAAGCCGATGTCGTGGCCGACAATAGTCGCGCGGCGGTAACCCAACGACGTCGCCAGGGCATGAATGTCCTGCGCCATCGCCCTCTTTGTGTACCCGTCACCTGGTTTTGAAGATTGACCGAATCCTCGCAGGTCGGGAGCGATCACCGTATGAGTTCCAGCGAGTTGTGGAATCAGCGGCCGCCACATGTGACTGTTTTCGGCATAGCCATGTAAGAGAATCACAAGACCGCCCTTGCCGGCGCTCAAGTAGTGGAGACTGACTCCATTAACCTTCGCGAAACGATCTGTGATTCGCGTTTGTGCCTGAAGATTCGAGTTGGTTGAGAATGCAAAAGCAAGAATTGCAACGGCGCCACACAGCGCCCGCATGAACATTTTCATTGAAGCCCCTTTGTTCGTTGTGACAGTTGCCAGAACCACGGCGATGAACGCATTTTGTGTGCAACAAGGTCACGCAAATGGATTAGTCTTCATTCAACCCGCGGGCGCAGACTGCGGCTTTGCGCCTTCGCCAAGCCACAGTCTGGACTCTGCTAATCGCCGTCCGCTAACACTTCACGCCGACGCTGACAGCGTCTCAGTCTTAAAGAACGCGAGCAGATCGGCATTGATCTGGTCGGCATTAGTGGTGGGCATCCCGTGCGGAAAACCTGGATACACCTTTAGCGTGGCGTTCTTAACAATCTTCGCGGACATCAGGGCCGCTGCACCGATCGGCACGATCTGATCATCGTCGCCATGCATTACCAGCGTCGGTACCGTGAACTTCTTCAGGTCCTCCGTGAAGTCAGTTTGAGAGAAGGCCACGATGCCATCATAGTGTGCCTTGGCGCCGCCCATCATACCCTGGCGCCACCAATTCTCAATCACACCTTGCGATGCTTTCGCGCCCGGCCGGTTGTAACCGTAAAAAGGCCCGGTCGGCACATCGAAATAAAATTGCGCCCGGTTGGTGGCAACCTGCGCTTGAAAGTCATCGAATACTTCTTTAGGTAAACCGCCGGGATTCGCGGGGGTCCTCACCATCAGCGGCGGGACTGCACTAATGAGTACAGCCTTAGCGACACGACTTTCGCCGTGGCGCGCTATGTAACGTGTGACCTCACCGCCGCCGGTCGAGTGGCCAACATGGATGGCATTCCTTAAGTCAAGATGCGCGGTGAGCGCGGCGAGGTCATCGGCGTAGTGATCCATATCGTGTCCGTCGCCGGTTTGGCTTGACCGTCCGTGACCCCGGCGGTCATGGGCGATGACGCGATATCCATGATTTAAGAAGAACAACATTTGTGCATCCCAGTCGTCTGCGCTCAATGGCCATCCGTGACTGAAAACTATCGGTTGTCCTTCGCCCCAATCCTTGTAATAGATCTCCGTGCCATCTTTCGTAGTGATGGTACTGGTTGTCTGATCAGTCATAAGAACTCCTTCTTTCTGTATGCGTTGATATTGATGCTGCCACAACGGAAAACCTGGAACAGCAAATCAGTTGGCCTTGAACACGCCCGCCTTCACAGCTTCGGGTCGAACTGTGCGATTCTCAAACCTCCTTAGGAAGTCTACTGGGTCAGTTTGATTTCCGATAAGTTTAGCTTGTCGTAACGCCGCGACAAACTTAAAGTTTATCGGACATTTGCAGCGAAACTTATCACCACCGTAAGTCCTCTTGACTAGCTTTCCGTTTATTTTAAGAGTAATGATCGCACCACGCATCGATAAATACCAGTGCGGTCGACAAAGTATCAATGGGAGGAAGGAACGATCATGCGCTCCGCGAAGATCATTCTATGCATTCTCAGTATCCTTAGCGTCTACAGCCAGGTGCAACGAGTTTCCAGCCAGGTATCTGCACAGACGCCCGCGCACAGCAAACACTTAGTGCCTTTAAGCAACAAACGCATTGCTCCAACTCAGCAACGCATCGTGATTGCCGCGAGTATGTTGCTCGACGGCAAGGGACACGTGCTGAAGAACACGCGCGTAGTTATCGAGGGCTCAAGAATTGTTCGTATCGATCCCAAGGCCGGGCCCGTGGATTATGACCTGCGCGGCCTGACAGTGTTGCCCGGTTGGATTGATGCCCACGTGCATATTACATGGAGCTTTGGGCGTGACGGAAAGAACGCTGGCCCAGGCGAAACGAGTCAGGAAGCTGCTTACTCAGCAGCCGCGAACGCATGGGTGACGTTGCTGGCCGGGTTCACGACGGTGCAAAGCGTGGGCTCGGCCACCGATGTTCCCTTGCGCGATGCGATTGCGAGAGGTCTCCTGCCTGGGCCTCGAATACTAACAGCGATCGAACCGCTCGTGGGACAAGGCGACAAGACCGGCACTCCTGACGAAATCCGCGCGTTCGTGCGCAAGCAAAAGACAGCAGGCGCCGACCTGATCAAAATCTTCGCGTCGCAGGGCATTCGCCAGGGCGGTGGGATGACACTTTCGCGGGAACAACTGAGCGCGGCCTGCGATGAAGCGAAGAAGCAGGGGCTGCGCACGCTGGTGCACGCTTACAAGGATGCTGTCCGCGCTGCAACTCTGGCCGGCTGCACCGAGATCGAGCACGGCACATTGGCAAGTGACGATGATCTGAAGTTGATGGCCCAGCAGGGTACTTATCTTGATCCACAGGCTGGTCTTGTGATCGAGAACTATCTATTGAACAAGGAAAAGTTTCTCGGCACTCCCGGCTACACCGAAGAAGGTTTTGCGGCGATGGAGAAGGTCCTTTCGCTGAACCATGAATTGGTACGAAGGGCCGCGAAAATTCCGGGACTGAAGATCGTTTTCGGCACGGATGCCCTGGCCGGCTCGCACGGGCGCAATGCTGAGGAGTTAATTGATCGCGTGCGCGACGCCGGCGTTGATCCAATGTCCGCGCTGGTTTCCGCCAACTCACTCGCTGCGGAGGCGCTTGGGATGAGCGATCAGATTGGCTCGATCGCGCCAGGGCTACAGGCAGACATCATTGCGCTCGATGGCGATCCACTAAAAGACATCACGGCAGTTCGCCACGTCGTATTTGTGATGAAGGGCGGAATTGTTTACAAGAGCGCCGCGCGCTCACTTGTTAATATCACCGGTCATCCGTGATTTGTTATGAGGCTGCTTGCCAGATGCTCTCTGCGCCTGGTTAGGAAGCAAAACTTTTGACAAGAAAGGGTTATAGCGTGTTTGAATAAAGCAAAAGAGATCGAAGCTGGAGAAGGAACGGATGGGTCGGTCCCTGAGCGGAAAGCGATTTTTGGTAAATTGGGCCATATTAGCGGTCGGAATGGCGCTTTCGATTGTTGGTCCAACGCTGGGTGCACCTGGCAGCCTTATCTCACGAGCCGGCAATTCAAAGCTTACTGCGCCAGTTCCTAATCAACAAACACCTTCACTCCAACAAACTTCGCCATCGCAGAAGCAGTCGCCAACGACGACCGCTGGAACTACAGTTACCGGGCTACCACAGACGCAAACACCTTCCAACCCACAACCAGGTCAGGTTGGTGGGCCACCTTCGCAGCAGACTACAACAACTAGCCCCTCAGGAACCCGAGGGCAGACAGGCCAGTCAGTTCCCGGCGCTGCGAAAACGGTTCCTGCGCGGTCCACTTTGAGTTTATCGGACGCGATTGATTTAGCGATTCAGAACAACTTGGCGACGCTTCTGGCCCAGGAGCGAAAGCGCGAAGCCCAGGGCATCGAAAAGGAATCGCGCGCCGGACTTCTGCCAAACATTTCCGGCGTTGCCTATCAGGCCAACCTCACCGTGAATCTCGCCGCACTCGGTTTTCAGCCTGGCAGATTCCCTGGATTTACTTCCACCTTCATCGGTCCTTTCAATAACTTTGACGCGCGCGTGCGCTTACAGCAAATGATCTTCAGTTTAAGTGCAATCAGAAATTATCAAGCGGGCCGCGCCGGAGTACGAATGGCTGAAGTAGAGGAGGACCTGGCACGCGAACAAGTGGCAACCTTCACCGCGCTTCGATATCTCGAGTTGCTGCGCGCTGATCGTTTGCAGGTGGCGGCGCAAGCCGATGTTGAGTTGGCCCAGGCCCTTTTGAAGCTGGCGCAGGATGAGCGCGACGCCGGCGTGGCCACCGGTGTGGATGTGACGCGCGCGGAAACGCGTCTGGCGCAACAGCAACTTCGCCTCGCTCAGGCACAAACAACTCTGGAAGAAGCACGATTGCAATTGCAGCGCGTTGTCGGCTTGCCTTTGGACAGCACGGTCACGCTCACCGACCCGCTCACTTTCACGATTGAATCTTTGCCGGCGATCGATTTAGCAGTTGCGCAAGCGGAAAAAGATCGTCCCGAGGTGCGCATCGCTGCCGCGCAAGTCACGTTGAATGACTATGACCGACGCGCAGCGCGCGCGGACCTTTTGCCCAATGTGGAGTTTCTCGGCGACTACGGCGTGAGTGGCATCACGCCGACGAATACAGATTTGCCCACGCGGCGCGCGGCGGTGCAACTGAATGTGCCAATCTTCAACGGTGGCTTGACACAAGGTCGAATTGCGGTCGCCGCTAGCCGGGAACGACAGAGCGAACTGGAACTTAACAGCACGCGCGGGCAAGTCGAAGAAGACGTGCGACTGGCATTTTCGGATTTGCGTACAACGGCTGAAGCGGTGCGCGCAGCCGACAAGTCGGTCGAGTTGGCCCAGCGGGAATTGCAGATGGCCCGCGATCGTTTTCGCGCCGGCGTAGCAGACAACCTGGAAGTGATTAGCGCACAAACCTCGTTGGCTGACGCGCGCGCTTCGCAGGTGAGCGCGCTGGCTCAATACAACGCGGCGCGTTTGAACCTGGCGGCGGCGTTGGGACGCGCGCAGTCTTTTCGCTGGTGATTGTTTGTGTGATTGAATTGGCGAAGATTGATTATGGCGAATGAGTCAGACAATGATGAAAAGTTAATAATGGACCAACCGGTTAGCCCGCCGGTCGAGGCCGGACCAACCGTGACTGAACCTCCTGGCGGCAAGAAGCCCCTGGTTGACGAATATAACGAGCCTTTGAACCACGATGATGAGCCCGGACGGCATGAACACTTTCGCAAGCGGCCTTTATACAAACGTCCGGCATTTCTGATCGGCGCTCTTGTTGTGTTCGTCATTGTCGCTATCGTAGGTGTTCGTTACTGGCTCTACGCGCGTTCACACGAATCAACCGACGATGCGTTTATTGACGGGCACATCATTCAGATTAGTCCGAAAGTTTCAGGCTACATCGCCAGGGTTCATGTAACTGACAATCAACAAGTGAAAGCGGGTGAACTGCTGGCCGAACTGGATGCACGCGACTATGAAGCAAAACTGAATCAAGCCAAAGCCGCATATGACGCTGGACTCGCGCAACAGCATCAGGCACAAACTCAGGTGACGCTGACGCGTGCCAGCACGAGGTCGAACGTACAACAAGCCGCGGCCGGCGTTCGCCAGGCACGCTCAGGAGTGGGTGGTGCGCAGGCAACTGCCGCAGCCGAACGTAGTCGCATTAATCAGGCAGCGGCGGGCGTGTCGACCGCCCGAGCAAATGTGGAACAAGCACGTGCACAACTCACCGCCGCGCAGGCGGAAGCGACACGCGCCAGTGCCGACGTGCGTCGTTATCAGGAGCTTTACAGCAAGGACGAGGTTTCCCGCCAACAACTCGATGCCGCGACAGCAAATGAGCGCACCGCCGCAGCGAAAGTAGAAGCCGCGCGGCAACAAGTGACTGCGTCCGAGGCCCGCGTCAACGAAGCGCACTCGGCCGAAGCGGCGCAAGCGCAGACTGCTCAGAAAGCGTTAACTCAGATAACGGGTGCGCAAGCTCAGGTTAGTGAAGCACAAGGTCGGTTGGCCCAGGCGAACACCGCGCCGCAACAGATTTCAGTCAGTGAAGCGCAGGCGCAAACTGCGGGCGCCAATCTCGAGAGCTTGAAAGCGGCCGTGGACCAGGCCGAACTTGAACTTTCTTATACGAAAATCTACGCACCAGAGGCGGGTCGCGTGACGCGCAGGGCAGTGGAAGTTGGTGCGCTGGTCCAGGTGGGCCAACCGTTGCTGGCCATTGTGCCTGGCGAAGTTTGGGTGACTGCAAACTTCAAGGAAAGTCAGATAGGAAAAATCAGGCCCGGCGAATACGCGGAACTAACAGTGGATGCCTATCCCGATAAGACTTTCAAGGGCCACGTCGACAGCATCCAGGCGGGCACTGGCGCGCGCTTTAGTCTGCTTCCCGCCGAGAACGCCACCGGCAATTACGTGAAAGTAGTGCAACGCGTGCCCGTCAAGATAGTTTTCGACGGGCCTCCCGATCCGCAACACTTGCTGGCTCCAGGAATGTCCGTCGTACCTGAAGTTAAAGTGAAGTAAATGAGTAGCCTTGCAGAGCGAATCCGAGGCGCCGCGCGCTCGAGGCCTGCAGCGGTGCCTGGGGAATGGAGTCCCAGCTTCAGTCCGTGGCTGATTGCCGCTTCGGTAATGCTGGCGACATTCATGGAAGTGCTCGATACGTCGGTGGCTAATGTCGCTCTTCCTCACATCGCCGGCAATCTCTCCGCGTCGACAGAAGAATCCACCTGGGTGCTGACCAGTTATCTGGTTTCGAATGCCATTATGCTGCCCGCGACGAATTGGCTCGGGCGTTACTTCGGCCGCAAGCGATTCCTGATCTTCTGCATCATCGTCTTCACTGTTTCATCAGCCTTGTGTGGCGCAGCCGCCAGTCTCGGCATGTTGATTCTCGCGCGCGTGTTGCAAGGCGCCGGCGGTGGCGCACTGCAACCAATAGCCCAGTCCGTGCTGCTGGAAAGTTTTCCGCCGGAGAAACGCGGATCAGCAATGGCGATTTATGGGATGGGAATCGTCGTTGCACCAATCATAGGACCAACTCTCGGCGGCTGGATTACCGACAACTATTCCTGGCGTTGGATTTTCTACATCAACGTTCCAATTGGGATCCTTGCCGCGCTGATGGCCAGGACGTTTATCGAAGATCCGCCGTACATCAAGAATCAGCGGCCGGGGCGCATTGACTACATTGGCTTCGGACTGATGGCTGTCGCCCTGGGAACTTTGCAGTTAATGCTCGATAAGGGACAAGAGGAAGACTGGTTCTCATCGTCTTTGATTACCTGGGCGGCTATCTTGTCAGTCATGACTTTTATTGCTTTCATCATCTGGGAAATGCGCTCGAAGGATCCGATTGTCAATTTACGAATTCTCGGTAATCGTAATTTTGCTGTCGGCACGGCGTTAATGACAGTCCTCGGCATCGTCCTTTACGGAACGATTGCCCTGTTGCCGCTGTTTCTGCAAACGTTGATGGGTTATCCGGCACTGCAAAGCGGATTAGCTGTTAGTCCGCGCGGTATCGGCTCGGTACTTTCAATGATCATTGTCGGCCGCCTGGTCGGCAGAGTGAATGGCCGTTATCTGCTATTGTTCGGCTTCGGCGTACTCGCTTTCTCCACCTATCTGTTTAGTGACATCAATCTCCAGATTTCTTCAAGTAGTATTGTGTGGCCGGGGATGATCAGTGGCTTCGCCATGGGTTTTGTGTTTGTGCCCCTGACAACCATGGCGATGGGAACGTTGGCTAACGATCAGATTGGAAACGCTTCAGGCGTTTTTAACCTTATGCGAAACACCGGCGGCAGCCTGGGAATCGCAGCCGTTACCACCATGCTCGCGCGCGGCGCCCAGACGCACCAGGCAGCAATGGTTGCGCACTTGACGCCGTATGACCCTGCTTTTCAGGAGCGCGTGCATCAGTTGGCGGGAGCAGCGACGCCCGGCTTTTCTGCTGCACCATCCGTGCAAACCTATGGCGCGATTTATGGCACGCTCGTAAAACAAGCGACGCTGATGTCTTATATCGACAATTTTCGCTTGCTGGCGTTTCTGTGCGTGTTGTCTATTCCGGCGGTATTCTTGTTTAAGAGAGTGAAGAGTAAAGGCGGCAGTGTGGCGATGCATTAGTGCAGTTAGCTTCGCACAAGAACTATTTCCGCAATGCGAGAGGCGACTAGATAGCGTCATCGTGTCGTAACTCTACGTTGTTGTGGGTCGACGAATACAGAACCGGGAGCGGTAGCGACCCGGTCCACGAGGTGTTGAGTTCAATGTCATTGTGAGCTAACGTTCTCGGCGAGCATGAAATGGGGATCTTGTTTATCGCAAGTTTGACCCGGTCGCTACCGCTCCCGGTTCTGTATTCATCGACCCACAATGTACATCGCAGTGCAAACTCCTCTTGAAGGCTTGAAGTACGATGAAATCAACCATCACCATTTCGCGACAGATGGGCAGCGGTGGCTCTTACATCGGCCAGATTCTTGCTACTCGGCTGGGATTTAAGTACGTCGACCGCGAGGTGCTGCACCTTGCGGCACAGGAATTTGGCTGCGACGAAGAAACTGTGGCTTCGCGCGCTGAACGGGTCTCGTCGTTCTGGGAAAGAATTCTCGGCGGATTGACGTTTGGGGGCCCTGAGTCGCATTACAGCCCGCCACCTATTAGAAATTTCTCGGACGAGCAACTTTTTCAAAAACAGATTGAGATCTTGCAGCGCATCGCGAGCAAGCATGATTCGGTAGTAATTGGTTGGGCCGGCGTTTACATACTGCCGCGGCATTCGCGCACTTTCAATATCTTCTGTCATGCGCCACGCAGTTTTCGGATCAAGCGCTTAATGGAGGTCTATGGAGAGCTGGACCCGGAAGCTGCTCGTTCCATGATCAATGAATCCGACCAAATGCGCGAGCGCTACTTTGCTGAGATGACCCAGCACGAATGGACCTGCGCCAAGAACTATCACTTGTCCGTTGATACGAGTCTTATGCCGCTGGATGAAATTGCGGAAACCATAATCGAGATGGCAAAGACGAAAGGTTTAATAGAATAGGCCTTTGGTCAAAGAGGCACAGAGAGACTCAAAGGAATAGTTCAAGAAAGAAAGTCATTCCGGCTTGAGTGGCTCTTTTGTTTCTCCGCTTTGGGGCACGTTCCCTCCCTCTCATCAACCGCGCTTCCTTAATCTTATTAATCTTATACATTCCAAATCGTGCACAACCGAGTGCGCGCATCGCACATCGTTTAGCTCTTCTCCATAGGTTCTCACCAGAGAAAAGGCGTCCTCTCTAAGTCTACAAATAGTTGAGGTTCGAGCGTCCTTCCAGCCAGAGATCAGATGGCACGGTCATTGCTCAAGTACTCTCTGCAGCGGCGTCGTAACACTCCGAACAAGGAAATGAAACGGCGCGCTAATGCTTGGCAACAATGAAGGCAGCAGTCGGGAGGATCGAGATGAAAGCAAGTATCACTAATCGAGTTTCCAAAAATTTCACCAGCTTAATAATTCTGGTGGCGCTGCTCGCGTCGACGGTTGTGCCGGCCATGGCCCAAACACGACGGCGGCCACGACTGCGTCGCCACACGCGCACCGTTGTGCACACCACCACGCCGGCCCCGCAGATTGTTTATTACAACGTTAATGCAGGTCAGGTAATACGCGTGCGCATGAATCAAACCATCACTTCCGAGACCGCGCGCGTTGGCGATCAGTTTACGACGCAGGTTGTGGTTCCAGTTTACGCGAGCGGCGTCGAAGTGATTCCCGCCGGCAGCGAGATCGTTGGCCGCGTAGTGACCGTTAACCGGGCTTCGCGCAAGAGCAAAGCAGGAACTATTGGCGTTCATTTTGTTTCACTGCGACTGCCAACCGGAATTGCGCGCGCGATCAACGGCGACCTGACCGATGTCACGGCAAACAATGTTACTGCCGACAACGAAGGTCAAGTCTCAGGCCGTTCGGCGATGAACCGTAACGTAGTGTTCATCGGTGGCGGCGCGGCGGCCGGAGCGCTAATCGGCGCGATTGCCGGCGGCGGCAAGGGCGCGGGCATTGGCGCCATCGTCGGCGGTGGTTTGGGCACAGCGGGCGCTGTTTTCTCAAAAGGAAATGAAGCAGTAGTTAAGTCTGGAACTGAGTTTGGCGTAATACTAAATCAGACGCTGTCGCTGCCCGGGGCGAACGTGCGCTAGTTTTTCAAGTCGCAAACAAAACAGTTTGCGTAACAGAATCGGCGACCCTTGCGGTTGCCGATGTTGAAGGGGCCCGCAAGCGAAGGGGAGAGCGCGGGCGGGCTTCCTTTCTTTTCGTACGTTGAGTGTTGGGTAGGATTGAAAGAGAAAAGAAAATTTTCCATTTGTCATCTTCCATTTTTCATTTGTCATTGTTTGCGATTTTAATCCGTCAAGTCACTCATGAGGCGGGCCGATGAGGTCAGTACCACCTCGCGGTAGCGGGTGGGTCGATACGTGGGCATCCAACCTCGCGACCCCACGTCCATGTTCAAGTTATGTTTGGCCGTGAGAGCAATACCAACGCGAGGCCTTTCGGACAAGACTACTTTGCCGACGCGGGGCGCTGCTTTGTCTCAGTTAGGCGAGTGTAGTTTGGGTTGAGGTAGACAACGCGGCCACCGACGATGGTTGCAACCGCGGCGCCGGACATCGTGCGGCCATGAAATGGAGTGTTGCGACTCCTGGATTTTGAGACGTTGACGTCGAACGTCCATTCGCAGGTTGCATCCAGAATTGTTATGTCTGCATGCGCGCCGGCGGTTAGATTGCCGCGTTCTTTCAAACCAAATATTCGCGCCGGATTTGTCGAGCACAGCGTTATCAATCGTTCAAGGTCTATAACGCCCTGCTGCACCAGATCGAATGCCAGACCAATGGCAGTCTCCAATCCGGTGATACCAAACGGCGCTTCATCAAACTCCAGCGCCTTCTCGTCCGCATGGTGCGGCGCATGGTCGGTGGCAATCGCATCGATCGTTCCGTCCTGCAATCCTGCCAGTAAGGCCTCGACATGATCGCGACTGCGGAGTGGCGGGCTCATCTTCATATTCGTGTCAAACTCGGCAACCGCTTCATCAGTCAGCGTCCAGTGATGTGGCGCAACCTCGCAGGTCACCAGCAGGCCCGCTTCCTTGGCACGGCGCACGGCCTCCAAAGACGCGCGTGTGGAAACGTGCGCAATATGCACTGCAGCGCCGGTCAATTTCGCCAGTACACAATCGCGAATAACGTGCACGTCCTCGGCGGCCGCCGGTATGCCCTTGAGACCAAGCAGCAACGACCAGTGGCCTTCGTGCATCACGCCGCCGGTACTTAACGTCGGATCCTGACAATGGTCGATCACTGGCAGATCAAATCCGCGCGCATACTCCATTGCGCGGCGCATCATGCCTGCATTTGCCACCGGCCGGCCATCGTCGGAAACACCCACAATACCGGCGCTTCTCATCTCGCCCATCTCAGCAAGCTCTTTTCCGTTTGAACCTTTTGTCAGCGCGCCGATCGGAAAGACGTTTGCAAGTTGCGCATGTTGCGCCTGTTCAATGACAAACCTGGTGACGGCAGCGCTGTCGTTAACCGGATCGGTGTTGGGCATCGCGCAGACGCTGGCCCAACCACCAGTCACCGCAGCGGCCGCGCCCGTCGCGATCGTCTCCTTGTACTCAGCGCCGGGCTCGCGCAGGTGAGTGTGCATATCGATGAAACCCGGAGCGACTACCAGACCGGTCGCATCGAGCAGCTCGGCGCCTTCCGGATGCTGTTCGCCACGATCCAGCAGACCGACAACGCGTCCGTCTTCAAGCAGCAAATTTCTGCCGGCATTAATTCCCTGCGCCGGATCGATCACATAGCCGTTGGCGATTAAAACCTTCATTTTTTCGTAAAGCAAACTGTTAGTTTGCGGACCTAGTGGCCCTTCTCTTCCGTCTCGTTGTGCGCGCCGGCCAATAAATAAAGCACGGCCATGCGCACTGCGACGCCGTTAGTCACTTGATCGAGAATCAGCGAACGACTGCTGTCAGCGATTTCCGAAGATACTTCGATGCCGCGGTTCATTGGTCCGGGATGCATCACAATCGCGTCCGGGGCCGCGCGCTTCAGATGGTCCAGGTGCAGGCCGTAGTGAACTGCGTACTCGCGCATCGACGGGAAGAATGCTTCCTGTTGCCGTTCGCGTTGTATCCGCAGGATCATTACGACATCGGCGCCATCGATCGCGTCTTCGATTCGCCGTTCAACGCGCAAACCATTGTCGACTAACTCGGCAAACTCGTCCGGCACCAGCGTGCCGGGACCCGCGATACTTACCGATGCGTTTAGTTTGGTAAGCAGATGAACATTTGAACGCGCCACGCGCGAATGCAGCGCGTCGCCAATGATTGCAATCTTCAGTCCTTCGATGCGGCCTTTGTATTCGCGAATCGTTAACGCATCCAACAGCGCCTGGGTGGGATGTTCATGCGAGCCGTCACCTGCATTCACAATCGGCGCCTTGCCCATTCTCGCAAGGTGGTGCGGCGCGCCCGACATCGAATGGCGAACCACAATGCAGTCGGGCGACATTGCTTCCAGATTTCGCGCCGTGTCGAGCAACGTCTCGCCCTTGCTAACGCTGGAGGTTGAAACACTGATGTTGATAGCGTCAGCGGAAAGCCGCTTGGCGGCAATTTCAAATGAAGTGCGTGTTCGAGTTGACGATTCGAAAAAGAGATTGATGACCGTGCGGCCGCGCAGCGCGGGCACCTTTTTCACTTCGCGCTTTGAGACATCGCGAAACGATTCAGCCGTATCGAGCAGATGAGTGATCTCGCTCGCTTCGAGTTCGCGGATTCCGAGCAGATGTTTGCGACTAAAGGTCATGAGTTGTCCGACAAACTTCAGTTTGTAGTTTCCGCTTATCAATCCGTGCTGTCAGCCTCGACAAACTAAAGTTTGTCGGACAAAAAAAGCGGCCATCGCTGGCCGCTGTTTACTTCAAGTAGTTTCCGTCGCCGGTCGTTCGACGATTACCACGCCTTCTTCCTCGTCAAATTCCTGGAGCATCACCTTAATGATCTCGCTCTTCTTTGTCGGCACCAGCTTGCCAATGTAGTCAGCCTGTATCGGCAGTTCGCGATGTTCTTTGCCGCGATCAATCAGCACCGCCAGTTGCACGCGCCGCGGCCGGCCAAAGTCGATCAACTGGTCGAGTGCCGCGCGAATTGTGCGGCCCGTGTAAAGTACGTCGTCGATCAAAACGATGTTGCGGTTTTCGATATCACCGGGAAGTTCGGTGCGATTGACGATTGGCTGGGCGCCCACAGTCGAAAGATCGTCGCGGTAAAGCGTGATGTCGAGCACGCCCACTGGCGGCCGGTCGCCTTCTAAATCCGCAATCTTGTCGGCCATGCGCTCCGCCAGCGGCACACCGCGGCGCCTGATGCCAACCAGATAAAGATCGCCGGCGCCGTGGTTTTCTTCAACTATTTCGGAAGCAAGTCGGGCAAGCGCGCGATTGATTCGCGGACTATCCATGATGCGCGCCTTTTCCAGGAAATCCATTGCGCGGGATACTAACAAGAACAAGTAAACAGTGACAAGTGACAGGTGACAAGCATTCATACTCTTTAGGCTGATAAGACTCACAACGTGCCGGAGTGGAGGCATCGGGCCCAAAGAGATACAATGAATTTCGCTCGTCACTTGTCACTTGTCACTTATCACTTGTCACTGCTTCTAATGGTCTACCGTTCATTGCTGCGACCGATACTCTTTCGCCTGCCGGCAGAAACAGCCCACGAACTGGCGCTTACTTCCCTTTCTCTTAGTTCTAAACTGGCCAAACCACTTTTCGGCGATCGTTACCGGCGAAGTCCGTTTGGCAAGCTGCGCAGGTTTGGCTTGACGTTCGACAACCCGGTTGGACTTGCCGCCGGCTTTGATAAGGATGGCGTTGCACTTTCCAGTCTGGCTGCACTTGGCTTTGGTTTCATTGAAGCCGGTACGGTTACATTTCATCCGCAAACTGGCAACGAACGACCGCGATTGTTTCGTCTGCCGTTGGACAAGGCGCTTATTAACCGCGCCGGTTTCAACAATAAAGGCGCGGCTGATTTCGTCAAACGTGTTTCAAAAAACAAACCGGATTGCGTTCTTGGCGTCAGCATTGGCAAGAGCAAGGTAGTTGATCTCGAAAACGCAGGTGATGATTACTTGAAAAGCTTTGAAATTGTCTATCCTATTGCCGACTACATAGCAGTGAACGTGAGTTCACCAAACACCACTCGTTTGCGTGAATTGCAACAGGCCGATCAGTTGGAAGCCTTGTTAGTGACCCTACAAAGGCGTAATAACAAACTCACGAGCAAAACCGGTCGCTCCGGATTGCTGCCATTGTTACTAAAGCTGTCTCCCGATCTCGAAAAAGATGATTTGCGGCAGGTGGTCGAAGTGGCGGAACGTCATCAAGTAGCAGGATTGATAGCGACCAATACGACAATCAAACGCGCCGGATTGCGAACAAGCGGAAACAAAGTACAAGCGTTTGGTGAGGGCGGTCTCAGCGGCGCGCCTTTACGGCCTCAAGCCGCGAAAATAATCGCCACTCTCTATAATCTGACACGTGGTACGCTTCCTATCATTGGCGTTGGGGGAATTTTTGATGCGGAGGATGCCTGGGAGATGATTACTGCCGGGGCCAGCCTGATCCAGGTCTATACGGGCTTTATCTATGAGGGGCCCTCGATTGCTAAAGACATTAACGAAGGGCTGCGTCGCATTGTCTCGCGCGAAGGCTTCGCTTCGTTTGACGAGGCAGTAGGATGTCGCGCAGCGGACTATGCTGACCAATTTTAGTAAGGTGACAGTCGACACAAATGAATGCCGTGCAAAACAAATTAATTGTCGCGCTTGATGTCGAAACTGCGCAGGCGGCGCGCCAGCTGGTCGGTTCACTACGCGGCATCGCCGGCATGTTCAAGATTGGTTCGCAGCTCTTTACGGCCGCCGGTCCCGACTTGGTAAAGGAGATCATAAAGACCGGTGAAAAGATTTTTCTTGATCTGAAGTTTCACGACATTCCAAATACCGTGGCCGCCGCGGGCGTGGAAGCAACGCGTCTGGGTGTTTCGCTGTTCAATGTTCACGCTTCCGGCGGCAGCGCAATGATGCGCCGCACGTCAGACGCTGTGGCTGAATGTGCTGCGCGCGAAGGACTCGCGCGTCCGGCAATCCTGGGAGTGACCGTTCTTACTAGTAGTAATGATGCTACGCTTAAGGAGATAGGCCTGCCAGAGAAAGCGGATGAGGTGGTTGCTCGCCTGGCACAGCTCGCGGCGCATAGCGGTCTTGATGGCGTAGTCGCCTCCGCACGCGAACTGTCCCTGGTCCGCAACATCGTAACGAAGCCTGGCTTCATTATTGTTACACCGGGCATGCGGCCAGTTGGCGCCGGCAATGACGATCAAGCGCGCGTCATGTCGCCCCGCGAAGCAATCGCGGCCGGTGCTGATTATCTGGTGGTGGGCCGTCCGATTGTTGCCGCGCCGGATCCCGCGCGGGCGGCACAACAGATCATTGATGCGATGCAGGTTAGTGTTGCGGGCAGCAATATTTGAATCAGAGGAACCGCAGTCCTGCTGCCGCGTTTAAGCTACGCGAGGTTTGCGGCATTTGCTCTCGCCGCGTTTTGAATTATGATTCAGGGAGTGAACCAAAGGTTGAAACCGCTTGTTGTTTTTAGTTCGTTCGTTCTTCTGGCAGTGCTCGCTGTTTCGTCAGGCAGCCGGGTCGCAAGGGGCCAGGGCTCTCAGCCTTTTTCTCCCGCTCCTTATCGCGTGGGCGAACGCCTCACTTATAACGTCTCTTTTTCAAACTTCATCAGCGCGGCCCATATTGAACTTTTAGTCGCCGCTCACGGTAACTTTTTTGGCCGCGACGCAGTGCAACTGAAAGGCCACATCGAAACGACCGGAATGGTCAACGCCGCGCTGTTCGCGGTGAACAACGACTACATAACTTATATTGATCCCGGCAGCGGCACGCCCTTTCGCGGCCAGCAAATCCTGCGCGCCGCATCGCGTACATCAGAAACTTCGGCCGATTTCAATCAGCCTGCCGGCGTCGCTGCGCTGCCGGAAAAGAGAACTGGCGAGTTTCCGGGCACCTACGATTTTCTGTCGGCGATTTACCGCATCAGGGCTTTACCACTCAGCCAGAGCTCGACCTACTTCATTTCCCTGCGCGATGGAAACGATTCTTACGACACTGAGGTCGGCGTCATCGGAAAGGTGGCTATCAAAACAAACGTTGGCTCTTTCAATACGATCATTTGCCGTCTGCGAATCAAAGACAACTCGCAATTTAACGGGTATGACGTCAAGGCTTACTTTAGCGACGACCAACGGCATGTGCCCGTTTTGATAATTGTGCATCATCCGGCGGGAGAGATTCGTGCTGAATTAGCCGGGTCAGAATTTGTCGCAACCCCACCGGTACCGCCCGGCCCTACTCCCACACCGACGGCCATCACTCCCGTGACTCAGCCGCTTGTGATCGCAGCGCCGCCGGCAGGAAATAACACGCCGCCGGCTGGCAGCGATAGTCCTGAAACTGACAATGACACCTCGTTGGGGGACCTACCGTTCAAAGTTGGCGAACAATTGAACTATCAGGTCTTTCTACCCAACCTTAATTTGCCCGCAGCGACCGCTAACTTTCAGGTGCGCGCGCACTCAAAATATTTTGATCACGATGGCCTGCTGTTTACAGTTAGCTCCCAAACTACCAATGCACTTCAGAACCTGTTCTTTGCAAGTGATGTAGTCACTTCGTATGTCGATCCCAAAACGCTGCTCCCCTTTCACACAGAACTTAGTCTGAACGAAGGGCGGCGCCGCTTTACGAGTAAACTCGCAATCAACCAGGACTACGGCACTGCAATTTCAGAGAAGGGCGACCGTATTGAGATTCCGGTAGGAACGCATGACTACCTGTCATTCTTCTACGCCCTGCGCACCTTCAATGTAACGCCACCGCGACGCAGCGCGATTTCAATTCTGGTAAACAACAAACCAAAGACCCTTTTTATCAGCGCGCTGAACAGAGAGAATGTGCAGATAGGCTCCCAGACCATTCCGGCCATTCAGATTTCACTAACCACGGACGATGCGCAGGGCGACAAGTATCAACTGCGGGCGTGGCTCAGCGACGACTCGCGCCGGCTGCCGTTGCGTCTCACTGCCGTAACCCAACTAGGCCCAATCCGCGCCGACCTGGCCATCATTCCGGTCACCAGGCAGTAGAATCTGGGCATCGGATTGATTTCCGCTGGAGTGTTCGATTATGAAATTGAAAACTGTTTTCAATTAGCTTATACTGCTGCCGGCTGGTTTCCTACTGGTTCCCCGCGTTGTCGGTGCCCGCCAGAAACTCTCGGGACAGTTATTCATAATGCTTAATTCTTTCATTATCGTTTTGCGCGAAGGCTTCGAATCCTTTCTGCTGGTCGCAGTGATTCTTTCCTACGTAAAAAAATCAGGCGCTAAATGGCTCAGCTCTGCGGTGTACGTCGCAATTGCCGCGGGACTCTCCGCCAGCGCGGGCCTCGGTTACCTGCTCTCCGCCGGCGTCGATGAGTTTCGGCTGGAACGCCTATTCGGCGCGCGCACCGGCGCCTACATCGGTCAGTTTCTCGGAAACGAATCGCTGCGGGAAGGCGTACTCGGCGTTGTTGCCATTGTGATGGTTGGCACGCTGGTAATTCACATGTGGCGCACTGGACCAAAGCTACGTGAGCGCATGCATCATCGGCTCGGCGAGATGTCTTCGCGCACCTCACGTCTGGCAGCGGTGGGCGGTGTGTTTCTTTTTACTTTTCTGATGATCACGCGCGAAGGAATGGAGACTGCACTAATGTTGATGCAGGTTCGCGAGCAACTGCTCACCGGCGCGCTGTTGGGACTTTGTGCAGCCGGTCTGTTCGCCTGGGGCTGGTCACGCTTTGCTCATCTCATTAACGTCCGCAGATTTTTCCAGGTCACCGGTATTTTTCTGTTGCTCTTCATGGTGCAGGTCGGCATTTATTCCTTCCACGAGTTTTCTGAAGCGGGGCTATTGCCTAACAGCGAAGTGCTGCACGCAGCCACGGAAAAGTTTTCTCCGGACGGGATCTACGGCAGGTGGTTTTCGCTGGTGATGATTTCTCTTTGCGCACTTTGGCTGCTGGGTGGCTGGCTGATAGATCGGCTAAGGCACTCGCGGCAGAACACTACCATGAGGCTGACACGGGCATAGATCATTTGAACATCTGAAATCCCCGAAAGAATTTGGTTTCCAAAAAGCAACGTCGCTTCAGAGCTGAGCAGGATGCGCGGAAAGCCGGGCTGGAGACGTCATCTTTTCGAGTACGATCCATTGGATCATGAAGCTCGCCAGGAAATACAGACTACTGGTAAGTGCCAGACCAATTATTCCGTAATGCAGAAAAGCGATGATCTTCACCGGTACAAAGATGGTATAGCCCACCATGAAGAATCTGGTGGGCGTCTTAGTATCCCCCATTGCATAAAACGACGCAGCCGTGATTTGCCCGAGCGCGTTCCCAACAAATACTCCAGCTAGCGCCATCATGATCCACCACAACGTGCGCACGTTCTCAACCGTAACGCCCCCGTGTCCGATGGCCAGGTGTAACACCGGCCTGCCAATAGCAAGCAACAGCAAACAACCAAGTCCGGTCAACGCGGCCATCGAACGCAAGCGTTTATGATAGATGCCACGATAGTTCCTGTAACGCCCGGCTTTAGCTTCAATTGCCAATAGAGGAACCATCGGCACCGAGATCGCTCGGTTAATGATCTGGTTCGCGGAAGCAAATATTTGCTGGCCCATGTAGACGAGAGAGAGTCCGCCAGCGCCCGCCATTGACGTGAGGAAACGATCGACTAAAGGATCAGCCCGGTAATAAGGCGCGGCAAATAGAAAGGGCCGGATGCGCCGCCATGTTTCTCTCATTACCAATGGCCTCCATCTAGGCCAATGCCAGCGGCCTAGGATCGGAGTGAGAAAAGCGATCTTCAAACCGTTGTTTAACACGATGGTCCAGGGCGCGGCGGCGACCCCATAGCGAGGAAATGACCAGAAGAGAAAGAACAAACTCAGTACATTGGCCACAACCGCCGATAGCTCTACCCAGATGAACCTTAGTCGCGCCTGGGAGATCGACCAGAGCACGACAATACTGGCATTGAAGACCATGCTGATGAGTTGAATTTTGGTGAGCCGCAGCGCGAGAGCCTTGCCTGCCGGAGTAAATCCAGGCACCAGGACTAGAACCCAATAGCGCGCGGTGATAAAGAGTATTATTCCTATCAAGCTGAAGAGCAGAGTGATGCCAAGAAAAAAGACCCAGGCGTCATTGCGAAAGGTTGGTTCATCTTCGCTCGCCGCTAGTAAGGGAACCAAAACATACGCAAGTGAGGTGCTCATTACCAGGAAGACAAGCTGCGGCATCGCTGCCGAAGCAAAGAACGCGTCGGTTTCGACTCCCACTCCCAGGCGAGTGGCCACGTACAAAGGCACTAACACTGCCAACGCAGCGCTACAGACCGCAAGCGAACCAAGTGTCAGACTCTGTTTTACTAGGACAAGTGCACCCGTATAAGGGGAATCGAAACTCGTTAACCAATCGTCGCCTCTGGCTGGCAACGTTTAACTATGAGTGCGCAGCTAGTTGCTCTTGGAGTACGGCAACTTAAAATCTCGCTCCTGCTCTCCGCAGGCGGCGAAGACGTAAGAAACTCCGCCTGCAGCCAGCACCACAAGCAACATCCAGAAGGAATAGCGCGTGCGATAGAGCGATCCGATGTTGTTTACGATCAACCCGAGCCCAACGAAGCCAATCACAATAATCAGTGCGACAAGCCATTCCGCCAGGCTGTTCCATCTGCGCCACAGGCCAACCAGTGCCAGACACTCAAGCACGTAAGTGATCAATGTCTCAAACCCGGAAAGCACACGTCCATATAAACCTACCTGCCTACCCGAAGTCAGCCACATTTTGGGAAAAGGAGAGAAGAAACCGATAACTGCCGCGCGAGGCAAATAACGGATTATGTCAACCAGGCTATGGAACTCTATTTCTGGATCGATGTTCGAGCTGGGAACAGGCGAGTCTCCTTCTGAAGATCCGGTAAAACCTCGGCGCCGCTTTGCGACTCGCTCCCAAAGCGGCTCGTCCTTTGCCTCTTCAGCAATTGATGGTCCATGTCCCACAATGATCGAGTTCTGTTGGGCCGCAAATAGTCCACCATTCAGGGGAATTATCGTCACAATGACAATAAGCAGTAAGCTACCTAGCAGACTGCCGACAACCACGCGCCTCATGCGCAACTGTTGTATGACGAGGAAAACGAATCCCAGGTAAGTCACAGCGCGCACCACATCCCACATCGCCAGCCTGACAATCCAGATCACGACTGCTGCTAAGCCCGCAACCGCTCCGGCAGTGAGTCCTCGCTGCCAGGAACAATCCCTTCGCAACCATGTCGTGATGAAGAAAACAAACGCGAGTACCGCCGCAATCAGCAGCGGGTCTCGTACCAGTTGGGTCGAGTGTAACAGGAAAGAAGGCCACACCGACACGATGACGGCTGCAATGAGCCCGGTCTTTCGATCAAAAACCTCTTCGCCCAGTTTAAAGACCAAAAGGAGGATGATTAGGTAATAAACCAGATTGAGCGGCTCAATAGCCAGGACGTTCGGATTTGACCAGCGGCTAATAGGAGCGAACGCTAACGCATAGAGTTTGAGGTGAAGTTGAGATGGCTCGTCGATCCAGGCCGCAATACCGCGCGTCTTTAACACGTCCTTCAGGTGGCTGATTTCATTGAGATAAATGTAACCGTCCGAAGCAAAGGCGCCGATACCGTTGTCGTCGAACTGAGCGGGCATGAGCTGCAAGCGTCCAACGGCGAAAAGCAGGGAGGCTGTCAGTAAATGGAGCATCGCGGCGGCTGCGAATAGCCGAGTCGCTGTTAACCGCGGCCTGGTTATAGCGGGCGATGGGAACGTTTCTTTCATCGTTTTGAGACTGGACCGCTAGCTTCCCCGCCTAAATTGCGTGGCCAGTTCTCGTTTGAGCAGTTTTCCGGTGGGACCCTTGGGGATGCTCTCCACAATGCGAATCGTCTTTGGGCTTTTGTAGTCGGCCAAACGCTCGCGGCAGTAATTGATTAGCTCATCTTCGCTCACTGCTTTACCTTCCTTCAGTACTACGAACGCTGCTACATCTTCGCCGTAAAGCGGATCCGGAACGCCAATCGTCGCCGCGGCGGCGACTGCTGGGTGTTGATAAAGGACCTCGTCGATCTCGCGCGGGTAAATGTTTTCGCCACCGCGAATGATCATGTCGCTTTTGCGATCAACGATATAGAAAAAACCATCAGGGTCGCGATAGCCAACATCGCCGGTATGAAACCAGCCATTGCGAAACGCGGTCGCCGTGGCTGCTTCGTTTCGGTAATAACCCTTCAGGATATTTTCTCCGCGCATGACGATCTCACCAAGTTCGCCGTCGGGGACTTCATTATCTTCATCGTCAACCACCCGCATTTCATTTCCAATTGCGACACCACAAGAACCCGCCCGCCGTCGTTTATCCGGCGGATTAAAAGTCGAGCGGCAAGTTGATTCGGAAAGCCCATAGCCTTCAATGACGAGGCAGTTGAATGTCTCTTCGAAACGCTGCATCACTTCGGCCGGCACCGGCGCCGAGCCGCACATGGCAAAACGTAGCTGATCTGTTTTCAGGCCCGCGGGCACGCCGTATGGGTAAGTGCTGAGCAGCATTGAAAGCATCGTGGCCACCGAACCGAACGAGGTAATTTCGTAGTCAGAAATTATTTGCCAAAAACGCGATGCGGAAAACCGGGGACTGACTACGGTCGAGCCACCTGCATACAGCGCCGACAGCGTTGTTACTGAAACCGCGTTCATGTGAAACAACGGCATGATGCTCAACAAACGATCGTCCTTTGTGAATTGCAACCACTCGCTGATTTGTCTGGCATTTGCGATCAGATTTCCATGTGTCAGCAAGCAGCCTTTCGGTTTTCCGGTGGTTCCCGAGGTGTAGATGATGATGGCCTCGTCATCAAGGTGGATGTTCGACAAACTTAAGTCTGTCGAACTCGCGTTAGCAAAATCGCGAGTCGCCAATGCTTCATCGTCAAATCCGATTACAGATTTCAAGTGCGGCAGGTCGTTGCGAATGTTCTCGAGGCGTGGCCGAAATTCAGAATGAATCAGAATCGTTTTCGCTGCCGAATTATTCATGACAAACGAGATCTCTTCCTCCTTCAAGAGCGAATTGACGGGGCCGGCCAGCGCGCCAAGTTGCCAACATGCAAAGTACGCGATGATATATTCCGCGCTGTTGGGCATTAGCAGGCTAACGACGTCGCCTATAGCAACGCCATGCGACTGCATCAACCGTGCGGCTCGAGTAACCGCTTGTTCGAATTGTGTGTAGCTAAACCGCCGGCCATCGCTTTCAGAAAAGAGGAAATCCTTTTCCGGCGATGCTGCTACGCGCTGTCTTGAGAGTTGTCCAAGATTCTGCGGCGCGCTCTGGGATTCACTAAGGTTGGCGTCTTTGGTGGTGGCTGTCATGTACGTTGGCCTATGTTATATTACGGTTTTGTCAGAGTCATCTGCATAATTCGTTCGACAAACTTCCGTTTGTCGTTGCATTGTCCGACAAACTTCAGTTTGTCGTTTCGTTTTTGAACTTACCAATGTGATCGGACGACAAACTAAAAGTTTGTCGGACAAGAAGACAAATGGACGACTATCGCAACTTCATTAACGGCGAGTGGATTGAATCAACTTCGTCACGGGCCGTCTCAAATATTAATCCCGCCAACACCGACGACATCATCGGCACCGTGAAACAAGCTACTCGCGAGGAAGCCCGCGCCGCCGTTGAGGCAGCCGCTGAAGCATTTCATGGTTGGCGCACGACGCCCGCGCCGGCACGCGGCCGGATTGTGGCGCGCGCGGCTCGTTTGCTTGAAGAGAACAAAGAAGAACTGGCGCAAATCCTGACTCGGGAAGAAGGCAAGACCGTGGCGGAATCGCGCGGTGAGTTACAGCGTTCGATCAACGTCGCCGAATTTTGCGCCGGCGAATCGCGCCGCATGAACGGTGAGACGATTCAGTCTGAGCTGCCGTCAAACTTCGCGTATACGATCAAACAGCCGTTGGGTGTGGTTGCCTGTGTTACGCCCTGGAATTTTCCGGTAGCTATTCCAGTCTGGAAAATTGCGCCGGCGCTCGTAGCCGGAAACGCAGTTGTCTTCAAACCGGCAACGTTGACGCCGGCAACGGCGGTGCGCATCGTGGAAATTTTTGCCGAGGCCGGTATTCCACCTGGCGTTTTGAATTTAGTTCTGGGTTCAGGGTCGGAAGCCGGCGACGAAATCATCAACCACAGGGCAGTGAAAGCTGTTTCCTTTACGGGTTCCAATGAGGTTGGTATTCGTTTGTACGAAGAAGTTTCGCGGCGCGGCGCGAAAGTGCAATGCGAAATGGGCGGCAAGAATCCTGTGGTAATTCTTGAGGACGCGGATTTGGATTTGGCGGTTGAGTCAACGGCTCAGGGCGCGTTCGGATCGTCCGGACAGCGTTGCACCGCCACCAGCCGCGCGGTGGTGGTGAACGACATTGCTGACGAATTTGTGGACCGCATTAGTAAACGTGCGCAGTCAATGCGCATCGGCGATGGCATGGATCCAAAAACAGAAATGGGGCCGAGCGTCGACGAAGGACAATTTAAGACGGTGCTGAAGTACATCGACATTGGTCGCGAAGATGGCGCCATGCTCATTTGCGGCGGTTCGCGGGCCGCCGGCAACGGTTTGGACAAAGGCTTTTTTGTGCAGCCAACGGTTTTCGATCACGTTACACCGGACATGCGGGTTGCGCGCGAAGAGATATTTGGCCCGGTGCTGTCAGTGCTGCGCGTAAAGAATTTCGAAGAGGCGATGCAGGTTGCCAATGACACGGAATATGGTCTGTCTTCTTCAATTTTTAGCAACGACGCTGCGCGCATATTTCGCTTTGTTGATGAAATCGAAACCGGCATGACGCACATCAACTCGCCCACCACCGGCGGCGAAGCGCACATTCCGTTTGGTGGCATTAAAGGCACCGGCATCGGCGATCGCGAACAGGGATCGACTGCGCTGGACTTCTATACTGAACTGAAAGTTGTTTACGTTGATTACACCGGTCGCAAGCGCGAAGGTAACCTTTACTGATTGGAGATAATCTAATGGGGTCTATATCCGTAGCATGTTACAAGCCCCGACCGGGCCACGAGCAGTCCTTGCTTGAGCTGGTGCGCAATCATCTGCCACCACTGCGCGCGGAAGGACTTGTCACGGAGCGTGAATCGATCGTGATGAGAGCGGCTGATGGGACCATCGTAGAGGTGTTTGAGTGGGTCTCTCGTGAGGCGATTGAAGGCGCACACAAGCATGCCGTGGTGCTTGACTTGTGGAAGAAGTTTGAGGCGGAGTGCTGGTACGAGACACCCTCTAATCTTGCTGAATTTCAAAACATGTTCGCGCATTTTGAACCGGTGTGAAATCAAAGAGATTATGCTAAACAGATGAAAACCCTAATCACAAACGGCCGCATCGTGACTGCGACTGACGACTACCGCGCCGACATCCTGATCGAGGATGAACGCGTTTCCGTCATCGGCGCGAAGTTGGAAATCGAAGCCGATAACGTCATTGATGCTTCCGGCAAACTCGTCATCCCCGGCGGGATCGATCCACATACGCACATGGAACTGCCGTTCGGCGGTACCGAAGCGTCCGATGATTTTCTAACCGGCACGCGCGCTGCGGCGCACGGCGGCACGACCACCATCATCGATTTTGCCGTGCAGTACAAGGGCGAGTCGCTCATCCAGGGCATCGACAACTGGCACAAGAAGGCTGAAGGCAAAACGGCGATCGACTATGGCTTTCATTTGATCACTACCGAACTCGAGGACAATCAGATTGAAGAGCTGCACACGGCCATGGACGAAGGCGTCACCAGTTTCAAGATGTTCATGGCCTATCCGGGAGTGTTTCTGGTTGACGATGCAACTATCTTTCGCGGGATGTCGGCCGCCGGCGAGCGCGGCGGCTTGATTTGCATGCACGCGGAAAACGGGATCGTCATTAACGAAATCATCAAGCACGCACTTGCAAAAGGTCACACCGCTCCGAAGTACCACGCGTTAACACGGCCGACAATCGCAGAAGCGGAAGGCGTGCATCGCGCGATTGCTATCGCGGAAATGGCGGAGTCCCCGGTTTACATCGTTCATCTTTCGTGTGCTGATGCGCTTAACCAGGTGCGCCAGGCGCGCGATCGTGGCATTCCGGCTTTCGCCGAAACCTGTCCGCAGTATCTATTTCTTTCAATCGATGATTATGGCGATGACTTCGAAGGTGCGAAGTATGTAATGACGCCGCCGCTGCGCGAAAAAGCAAACCAGGCGGAATTGTGGAAAGGTCTGAAGACGGATGACCTGCAAGTCATCTCCACGGACCACTGCCCATTCTGCATGAAGGAGCAGAAGGAATTGGGCAGGAACGACTTCAGCAAGATTCCTAACGGCGCGCCTGGCGTTGAGAATCGCGTGCCCCTGATTTACAACGGTGGCGTAGTTGAAAATCGGATCAGTCTGAACCGCTTTGTCGAACTCACGTCAACGGCTGCAGCGAAAATGTTTGGTCTGTTTCCAAAGAAAGGAACAATCGCAATAGGCTCGGATGCTGACATTGTCATCTTTGATCCGGAAAAGGAACAGACGCTCGGTCTCAAGACGAGCCACATGAATGTCGACTACAACACCTACGAAGGCAAGAAAATCAAAGGCGTGGTTGAAACTGTCCTGTCGCGCGGTAAAGTCGTAATTCAAAATGGCGAGTACATAGGCAAGGCCGGCGATGGCCAGTTTCTCAAACGTGGCACCTGCGTGTCGATGTAGAATACGATCCTACGAGGAGCGGCTTAATGCAGCAGGATGAGCTGAAGGATTTCCGGCGACAGTGCGAGCGCAACCTCAAGCGCAGTGTCGCGGAGCGTATGCGCTACGGATTCTGCTACGTTTACAAGCCGGTTCTCGACGACGCACCATGGCGCTCGTTTGATTCGACTGCCGCCTACCGCAAATGGTGCCGCGACAATCTACCGAAGTACCTTGGTTACGGCGAACCTGATTCGGCATAGGGAAAAGAGCCTCGATGCCTCGCGACCAATTCAACCCCGCGCAAGCTCAAGAAGTGGCCGCTGCATTTGCTGCGCACGGCGTTGACTACATGTTCATCGGCAAGAGCGGTGCGATCCTCCTGGGCTACCCAGGCACCACCCAGGATGTCGATGTTTATCCACGCAAGGATCGCGAAAATGGACGCCGCATCGTTGCTGCTCTCAAAGACCTTGGCTTTGTGTTGGACAATGGACTGACTGAAGAGATTCTCTCGGGGAAAGACTTTGTGCAAATAAAGTCGGGGCCCTTTGATATCGATCTGGTCTTTGCTCCAGATGGCATCGAAAACTATTCCGAAGCCAGAGAGCGAATGGACACATCCAGCGGTTTCCCAGTTCTGAATATTCGAGACATCATCGCGAGTAAGCGTTCGGCTAACCGACCAAGAGACGTTATTGAGTTGCCATTGCTGGAAGCTTTTCGGGATGTATATGAAAACCGCGAAAAGTGACGGCAAGGCGAAAACACTTGTCGCTCTTCCTGCAGTTGCCTTACTATGCGGCCGTTTTAGGCCTTTCGGCCAAGTCTTCAATCGAAAATAATAGCGTCTTCCCTTTCCTGACGCGCCGGTCTCTACTGACCGACGCCCCAGGAGATCCCGGAAAAATAGTGGCCAGTAATAATACAGGTGAAACAATTCAACATTCAGATGGTCGCGTCGAACTGCGCCCTGAAGCTGCGGAAGCAATTAGCCGCAGCCCGCTTTACAACGAGGATCTGGCGCCGGTTCCGGTTGCCCGCCGCAATTGGACCACCTACAACTACGCGGCGCTCTGGATCAGCATGGCGCACTGCATTCCAACTTACATGCTGTCGTCCGGCCTGATCAGCGCCGGCATGAATTGGTGGCAAGCGCTGATCACAATCCTGCTCGGTAACACCATCGTTCTCATTCCGATCCTGCTCAATTCTCATCCCGGCACTAAATACGGAATTCCGTTTCCGGTTTTTGCGCGCGCGGCGTATGGAACCTATGGCTCGAATTTGCCGGCGCTGATGCGTGCGATTGTCGCGTGCGGCTGGTTTGGCATTCAGGCCTGGATCGGCGGCGAGGCGCTGAACACTTTCTTTGGCGCGATCATTCCGGGCTGGAATACTTTGCTGGGTGGTCCAATCGGCGGCCACATGGTTAGCGAGTGGTTGTCGTTTCTGCTGTTCTGGGGTTTGAATATTTACATTATCTATCGCGGCATGGATCTACTGCGGAAAGTTGAAAACTGGGCCGCGCCATTTGTGCTGATCATGACAACGTTGCTGTTGGGTTGGACCATTTGGAAAGCGCACGGGCTTGGTTACCTGCTGACTCAGCCAAGTAATTTTCATACTTTCAAAGAGTTCTGGCCCATCTTCATTATCTCCCTGACCGGCATGATCGGATTCTGGGCGACGCTGTCACTTAACATGCCTGACTTTACCCGTTTTGGTCACAGCCAGCGCGAACAGGCAATCGGACAGGTGGTGGCACTGCCTACCACCATGACTCTTTTTGCCGCCATGAGCGTGGTGATCACTTCGGCGGCTGTAGTGATCTATCCGCACATGAAGGTGAACGAGTTATGGGATCCGATAAAGCTGGTGGGCCAGTTTCACAACGTCGCGGTGATCGCTATCTCGATGTTTACGGTTGTCGTCGCGACGCTGGCGGTGAACATCGCGGCAAACGTTGTTTCACCGGCTAATGACTTTGCCAACGCCTTTCCAAAATGGATCTCGTTTCGCACCGGTGGATTGATAACTGGCATTATCGGAATTCTGATGTTCCCCTGGCGCTTGCTGGATGATCCATCGGGTTACATCTACGTCTGGCTGGTAGGTTATTCAGGCGGCCTGGGGTCAATTGCTGGCGTGCTGATAGCCGATTATTGGTTCGTCAGAAAGAAGCGGCTTGAGCTCGGCGACCTCTATCGGACCAAAGGGAGTTATACTTACAGCAGTGGTTGGAACTGGCGCGCTGTGTTGGCGACGCTGATCGGTTGCACGCTTGCCTGGATTGGCTTAGTGGTGCCACTGCTCAGGCCCCTTTATGATTATGCGTGGTTTGTGGGTTTTGGCGCTGCGGCGATTACACACTTGCTCTTGATGAAGGTTACGCCGCCACCTCCGCCAGAGGCTATCGACGTTGCCCTGGCAAAAGCAGCATAGTTAGAAGACGAGCTTTTACGGGCTCGGCAGCACCAAACCAAAGTTTGTCAGACAAATTAACCAACGAGGTTTTCACATGCCACGAACAGTCAAATGCGGACTTATACAATGCACCAACGCCGCGCCAACCGATATGCCAATCGAAGACATCAAGCGGCTGAACATTGAAAAGCATCTTGGTTTTATTGAGCAGGCGGCGCAGCAAGGCGTGCAAATAGTTTGCATGCAGGAAGTTTTCACCACGCCCTATTTTTGCGCTGAGCAGCAGACGCGTTGGTACGAAGCGGTCGAAAGAATTCCGGATGGACCAACGGTGCGTTTGATGCAGGAAGTCGCCAAAGCGCACGGCATGGTCATCGTAGTGCCGATTTATGAAGAAGAGATTACCGGCGTTTATTACAACACTGCCGCGGTCATCGACGCTGACGGCAAGTATCTCGGCAAGTATCGCAAAAACCACATCCCGCACGTCAATCCAGGCTTCTGGGAAAAGTTTTACTTCAAGCCCGGCAATCTTGGATACCCGGCTTTTGATACAGCCTTTGCGCGCATTGGCGTTTACATCTGTTACGACCGGCACTTTCCGGAAGGCGCGCGCGCGCTCGGCCTGAATGGCGCGGAGATAGTCTTCAATCCTTCGGCGACGGTCGCGGGTCTTTCCGAATACCTGTGGCGCATAGAACAACCGGCGCATGCGGTGGCTAACGGTTATTTCATTGGCGCCATCAATCGCGTGGGCCATGAACAACCGTGGGACATCGGCGAGTTTTACGGTCAGAGTTACTTCTGCGATCCGCGCGGACAGTTTATTGTTGAAGCGCCGCGCGATCAGGATGCATTGATAGTCGCCGATCTCGACCTCGACAAGATTCGCGAAGTAAGAAACACCTGGCAGTTCTTCCGCGATCGCCGGCCGGATACGTACGGCGCGCTGGTCGCCGATTAAAGTCATATATGCACGTACGAAACAAGGCGGATCTATTTTCTGCGCTGGCTCGGAATCAGGCGCAACTTCGCGCTTACGGCGTCAGCCGGTTGGGTGTATTTGGGTCATTTGCGCGCGACGAACAAACCGACGAAAGCGATGTTGATCTGCTGGTAGAGTTCGAACCTGGAAAAAAGTCCTTCGACAACTTCATGAGTTTGGCGCTTTTCCTCGAGGAGACCATAGGCAGAAAGGTTGAGCTTCTTACTCCCGAGTCTTTGAGTCCTTATATCGGTCCACACATATTACGTGAGGTCGAGTATGCCTCGGTCGGCGGCTGAATATCTTCAACATATTCTGGACGAAGTTGATTACCTTGAGAGCCAAGTCAAGGCCACTACCAAAGCAGACTTTCTGCAAGATGAAACCTTAAAAAGGTCTTTTGCTCGTAGTATTGAGGTAATCGGCGAAGCTGTTAAGCAAATTCCAGCCGACGTTCGTGCAGAAAATCCGGAAGTTGAATGGCGATTGATGGCCGGAATGAGGGACCGATTGATTCATAGTTATTTCGGCATAGACTATGACGTTGTCTGGGACGTCGCTTGCAACAAGCTGCCGCATTTAAGAAGTAAGATCCAAATGATATTGACACGAGACACTGAAAGACGACGCGATTAAGGAGCGAAGTATGGATCTATCGATCACCGTCAACGGCATAACGTTTCCCAACCCGTTTCTGCTGGGCTCGGGCCCGCCGGGAACGAACGCGCGCGTCATTGCAAAGTCGTACGATGCCGGCTGGGGCGGCGCTGTCGCCAAGACTGTTAGTCTGGAATCAGCCAAGGTCGTCAATGTCGTTCCCCGTTACGGCAAGCTGCGTTCAAGAACTTCCGGCGAAGTCATCGGCTTTGAAAACATCGAATTGATTTCTGACCGTCCCATCGACGTTTGGTTGGAAGAATTTCGTCAGGTTAAGAAAGATTATCCAAAACACATCCTGATCGCCTCGATCATGGAGGAGTACGAGAAGAGCCGCTGGCAGGAATTGACGCGCATGGTCCAGGACACAGGCGTCGATGCTTT
>DATNOG010000230.1:0-42629 GCA_035601415.1 Pyrinomonadaceae bacterium
GCACACCCGGCAAAGTTTTCCAGCGCCTCTTCCAGCGCGCGCAACGTGTTCACGTCAAGATCGTTTGTCGGCTCATCGAGCAACAGTACATTGGCCCCTTCTTTCAACATCTTCGCCAGATGAACGCGGTTGCGTTCGCCGCCTGACAACATGCCGACCTTCTTCTGCTGATCGGAGCCGGAAAAGTTGAAGCGGCCCACGTAGGCGCGCGAATTCACTTCACGCTTGCCGAGCATTAGCAGATCCGTGCCGCCTGATATTTCTTCCCAAATGGATTTTTCCGGATCGAGAGTGCGACTTTGATCGACGTAGGCGAGTGAAACCGTTTCACCAATGCGAATTGTTCCCGCATCAGGTTTTTCCTGTCCCGTGATCATGCGAAACAATGTCGTCTTGCCGGCGCCGTTTGGACCAATCACGCCGACGATGCCGCCCGGCGGCAATTTGAAGGTCATATCTTCAACCAGCAGATTATCGCCGTAGGCTTTGTTTACTTCTTCAGCTTCAATCACCACGTTGCCCAGACGCGGGCCCGCCGGAATGTGAATTTCCAAATCTTCGCGCCGTTTTTCGGATGACTGATCGAGCAGTTGTTCATAGGCATTGATGCGCGCTTTGCCTTTTGCGTGCCGCGCTTTGGGCGACATGCGAATCCATTCCAACTCACGCTGCAACGTTTTCTGTCTTTCACTTTCGGATTTTTCTTCACGCCGCAGACGCTCTTGCTTCTGCTCAAGCCAGCTCGTGTAGTTCCCTTTCCAGGGAATGCCCGCGCCGCGATCGAGTTCCAGAATCCAGCCGGCCACGTTGTCGAGAAAATATCTATCGTGAGTTACCGCGATGATCGTGCCCGGATAATTCTGCAAGTGATGTTCGAGCCACGCGACTGACTCCGCATCAAGGTGATTAGTGGGTTCGTCCAATAAAAGTATATCGGGCTTCTGCAAGAGCAAACGGCACAATGCGACGCGACGACGTTCACCGCCAGACAAGATTTTCACGGGCGTGTCCGCCGGCGGACAGCGCAACGCATCCATGGCCATCTCCAAACGCGCATCGACGTCCCACGCATCCTGATGGTCCAACTTCTCCTGGACTTCGCCCTGCCGCGCTAAAAGTCTGTCCATGTCCTCGTCGGACATTTCCTCGCCAAACCTGGCGTTGATCTCATCGAATTCTTTCAGCAACGCTACAGTTTCTTTAACAGCTTCTTCGACAACCTCGCGCACTGTGCGCGAATCGTCGATTAGTGGTTCCTGTTCGAGATAGCCGACAGTGTAGCCGGGCGAGATGACGGTCTCGCCGTTGATGTCTTTGTCGACGCCGGCGAGGATGCGCAACAGCGACGACTTGCCCGAGCCGTTGAGACCAATGACGCCAATCTTCGCGCCGTAGAAGTAGGAAAGATAGATGTCTTTCAGCACGGCCTTCTTGTCATAAAACTTGCTGACGCCGACCATGGAATAGATGACTTTGTTTGGTTCAGTGCTCATTGGGTGAATTTCGGATTCTGAAATCTGTAATTTGAAATCTCGTCCTGGTTTCGAAATCTGGAATTTGGAATCTGGAATTTGTTTTCTGCCTACTGCCTTGTGCCTTCTGCTTTCTGCTTTCTGCCGACTGCCTGCTGCCTACTGTCTAGTGCATATTGAATGGACCACCAGGAGGCTCTGGAACCAGGTCCGGGCGCGTCGAATCCTGGACCACCTCGTGCAACTCCAATTTGTTTGACTGCGAAAACGCTCCCTTCGGCAGCGTGCCTGATTGCGCATGTCCTTTGACAAACTCATCTGAGCGGACCCAGTTAAGAAAATCCTGCCGGCTGTTCCAGAAAGTGAAAACGACGTACGGGTCGCCTTCGTTGACCGGGCGCAGCACGTGGTTGGAAATAAATCCCGGCATCTTGTCTACCAGGCCGGCGCGTTCGTGAAATCTCTGCTCGAAGGCCGGCGCGTATTCCTGCTTGACATAGATACGATTGGCGACAGTTATCATTGCGAGCTCCCTTTTGTCTGATGATAGCACTAGCGGCGTTGGGTAGAAGAGCGGGGGCATGCCCGCCTTCCCGACCATGAGCTGCTTTTGGTTGAGCCTTAATTTTTGATCGAATGGCTTTCAACGTGCGCTCAACACGTGCGTCTTTATCTCAAGGGTTGGGAAGGAGGCATGCCCCCGCTGACTGTCCACTATGTAATGTTTTAAGGAACTGAGTTATTCATCAGCCGCGGGCTTTGAGCGTAGTCGCTTGATCTGCGAGCGTCGCGCTTTTGCTTCAAGCGTGCGGTTCTTCACGCTACGTGGCACGCGCGTGGGGACGCGTTTGGGCCGCCGGTAGTTTAGAAGCGCTATCTTCGAACGCAGCTTCTCCAAACAGATCGCTTTATTGCGGTGCTGGCTCCGTTCCTGCTGCGAGCTGACGACGAGGCCTGAAGGCAAATGCCTGAGACGCACTGCGCTTTCAGTTTTATTCACATGCTGACCGCCGGGCCCGCTGGCACGAAAGGTTTCAACCTCGCATTCGCGCAGCAAATCCGCATCCGATTCCGGTAGACTAATCATGCTGTGTCCGCGTGCCCCCGGGAAATGGTGCGGCAGAACTGCTCACTGCTCACTGCTCACCGCTCACTGTCATTCATCAACGCTTTCGAGCACACCCTTAACCTCTTCGTTTACTCTGACCGCACTGCTCACAGCCATTATGTTCTTACCATTCACGATTTACGATTTACGATTTACGATTCACGGTTTTTCGGAGTGGCACAGCGAATGCCAAGGGATATGGCATGAAACACTTACGAGAACGTGGCATTTACCTGGCGCCAAACGGCGAGAGCTTTGTGGCGAGTCGAGAGAGGACAACAACTGCGGACGGCAAACGAATTCTGTCGGAGTTGGGTAGCCGGCTGGCTTGTTTTCTTTTTGGCCGCTATGAATGGGCCTTCCACGGCACCCCAGCTTACGAGGTCGCTACGACAGGAAGGCTGCTGGCTCTCAAGCAACCTTCGAATTTCCGGCCCGACCAGTTGATCGATACCGGCGCCACCGCCGGCGCCCATTGAAATGATCGCTCCGGTTAATCCGGGTAGAATGCCAACCCTAAAGAGACGGCGTGAGGCATAATGCTCACTGCTCACTGCTCACTGCTCACCGCTCACTGCTCACTGCCCACCGCTCACTTATTAATTCCCAGCGTCTCCGAAATCTGCTCGTATAGCGTCTTGAATATGAAGTCAGGTGCTGGCCGTGCCTGGTTGTAATGCCGCACGATCGTCACGTCGATGTCGGGGCAATGATAGACTGAAGTTCCCCAAAATCCGGTGTGTCCCCAACAAACATTGCCGGCAATCGTTCGGCGCTGAATGCCCATCGCGTATGGACCACCCGGCGCTTCCTCATTCGTCTGTGGCGCCGTCAACATTATCTGCAGCGTTGACGCATGATGAAAGATTTTTCCCCGCACTAGCGCGCGATAGAAACGCGCCAGGTCTTCAACCGAAGAAACTAGTCCACCGCCACCATACAAATCTACCGACGGATCGAAATCTGCCGCATCCACCTCACCAAAATATGGGTGCGCAAGCGGCTTGATTCCCGCAGGCACAGGCTCCAACGTCTCGAGATAAGTCTCATCGAGTTTTAGCTTTTTGAAATCCAACACCGAACGCAGCGCGGGACCCAAAGGCTTGTTGGTCAAACGCTCGAGCATTTCACCAAGCAAGACATAACCCGTATCGGAGTAGTGATAACCTTTGCCCGGCGCGGCGTAAGGCTTGCCCCACTTCATGGCATCCTGCACCTGCTCCAGCCGCGTCCAGCGATGTTTCGGGTTGCCTTCGACGGCTGCATAGTATTCCGGCGTTTGTGCATAGTCGAAAAGGCCGCTCGTATGCGTAAGAAGCTGCCGCACGGTAATGTTGTTCGTCGGATAACCACCGGCGTCGAGCATCGTGGTGTATTCCTGCGGCAGGTAATGATTGATCGGATCGTCGAGCTTAATCTTGCCGTCTTCATAAAGGCGCAAAATCGACGCAGCCACAAAAGTCTTGGTGACACTGGCAACGCGAAAGACGTTATGCGGATCTAGCGGACGTTTCGATTCCCGATCAAACACGCCGGCAGCCAAACTGACATCAATGTCCTGCTGCGGCGCCTGAACATGCAACAGCTCGCCCGGCAAACTCGGATGCGCCGCCACCTCGGCCGTGAGCAGCTTTTGTAATTCGGCAATTACCTCGGCCGGCGGCTTTGCGTTAACTCGTTTGGCAGTCTGTGCAAAGGCGATCGACGAGGAACAAACGGCTATGAGAGTTACGATTGATAGAGATCGTCTTGGACCCTTAACAACATTCATACTCTTTACCTCTTACTGGGACCGCGGGCGTCCCGCCCGCAAGCGTCGGCGGCATCAAGTGTGAGTCTTCCCTTACTACTCGTCATTGCGTTTTTATCCTGTCAGGTTGGATTGTGCAAGGAAGGGAAAAGGGCCGAGACGTTCAGCGGCTTGGTCTTAAAGGCTTTTTGCAGATCCTTAATATCCGCGTTCATCCGCGGCTGAAATTTTCTTCGTCCGCTTCTTCTGCTCACTGCTCACTGCTCACTGCCCGCTGCTCACTGCTTACTGCTCACGCATCCACATTAACCACAATCGACCCGGCAAAGCCGTCCTGCAGCGTTCCATCAAGACTCAACAATCCGCGCGCGCCGTGCTGGCTGGTGTAGACGCGATCGTCAGAGTTATTTGTAAGAGGATTATTGTCCTGCGTGTAGACCGAGCGCAGCGCTTCGTTCATCGCCGGCGGAAAAAAGATCTGCCCGCCATAACTCGAGTTGCTGCCGGCAGTGGAGTACGAAGAGCCTGAGGCCGTGCCGCCGGTGCGCACCTTGAGATGAATGTGACAGGTACGGCCCGCGTACCAACCCGGATAAATTGTTTTGAATTTAACGAGCCCCGAAGCATAAGTGACCTGAACTCCGCGGAGATACTTTTGCCCGACCGTACCTTCCTGCGACTTGTCGGAGTATTTGCCGAGACTGCTAGCCGACCAGATTTCCACCGCCGCATTCGCGATAGGTTCACACTTCGCTGCTCGCATCACTTTGATCGAAAGCAGCAGCGCCACCCCCATTTGCCCGTCGAGCACATCCGATCGGAGTAGACCTTCGTCAACATAGAACGGCCCCTCTTCCTGCTCCGGATTGAGCGGACACGGCCCGCTCTCAGAACCAGGATTCAAATTACTTGGACCACTGCCAAAGTCTCCGCTGCGACACGCGTTGAGCAACACCAACCCCGCGCCACCAACCGCGCCACCGATCACCGCGCACACGCTCCTTCTCAGGAACTCTCTCCGATTCATCTTACCCAGCGCTCATTACTCACTACTGTTTACCCGCTCACTACTCACCGCTCGCTGCTCACTTAAAAACGGTCACAACATCTTTGGGAAACCTCACTTCCGTTGCAGCTATGTCCAATCACCGCTGACTCGCTACTGCCGCTTTGCTGCGCTCCGATTCGCGGTTCAGGTTGAGCAGCCGGAAGTCAGAAAAGAAGTAAAAAGTACGTCAGCAAGAGTTCTCTTGTTAATCAATTTGCCAGAAAAACTTCCAACGTCATGAAGGAAACATGGTCTGGATCCTCTAGATTTGACAGGAATGCGTCTTGGAGTTCGTGGCCGGCTTGGGCTACGGCGGTCGTCAGCCAAGCGATAGCTTCTTTGACATCCTTTGGATGGGGCGTGCCAATCTTGTTGGCCTCGCGGTCGTGGCGGTCAAAGAAGTGCGCCTTCGGATCATAGCCACCCCGCCTGCCGAGGTAGGTTGCTGCGCGGCGGCCTAGGGCGAACGGGCAATCTTGTCGAGGCTGGGCGAGTTTGCCGAAGGCGAGGCCGAGGCCAGCACAACTCAGCTTCGCCTGTTCCTCGGTAATCGGGCCGGGGTTCAGATGGTCGGCGAGCGACAGCCCTCCTAGCCATGCGTTGGTCAAAGCATTTTCTGGCTCATCGCCACTCTCGCCTTCGCAGACACTCCACTCATACCAGTAGCCGCGGATGTTGTCCTCGTAGTCGACCTTGGAACGAGCGTCCGCCAAGTTGTTTCGGAACACCTGCACTGCATCGATGAAGCTATCAGCGAACCGGTGTGTTCTTCCGAGGTCTGTGATGAAATCTAATCTGTCAGGTTCTGCTTCAACCACAGCGTTTGCCGTTGCAATCGCTATTTCCTTTCGACGTTCTTCGGACAACTGCTTCGGAAGGGCTTTCTGCAGTCTAGGGCCTGCGTGGACAATCTTTGCGTGGCTTTGATAGCCCACAGAAACATCACGACTCGTCCGAACCGTTTGGCGCACCACTGCGCTCCAGATTTCAGCGAGATCCACACCCAATGATTGATCAGCCTCCACCAGTACGGCAGCGGCAACTTTGCTGTGGCGCGTGAGCACGTGACCTGCGCTTTGAACTCCCGCCGTCTCCTCACCCAGTTGGCGCACGACGCGGCTTTGAACCCAATCTCGCGGCACGCCGACCAAATCAGCTAGTACGTTTTCATCGAGACCGGGGATGCCAACCGCATGACACGCGGCCACGTAAACGAGAGCATCGAACAGAGAGCGAGTGCTGCCTTCAATGGCCTCCTCCTTCAGGTGATTAAGAAGTGAACGGACGTGGGCACTTAGCCCTTGTTGACCGAAGCGTACCGTGAGCAGGCCGCCAAATAACGAACCTTCGTCGCGTATCTGAGCTGCATCCTTTACCGCATCCACAAGGGCCGTCACTTGTTCATCAGCACTTGCTAGTGCGGCGAGTTCTCTCAACCCGTCTGCGCCGCACTTGCGCCACGCCTCTACTACAGACTTTGCGTCACCTCTCGTAATCCCCCGGAGAAGGATGTCTTTCTGGCGCTTCAGCCAGGTGTCCCACGGCGGATTGTCCCCGCGGAAGAAACGCCAATCGGTGTCGCGCGCGGCGAGGAGAAAGTGGACGTTCGAGCGCCCAGCCTCGTGTAGAAATCGGGCGGATTCGGCGAGGTCGACCACGATATTCTCAGCGTCATCTGCGACAATGAGCCACTGTTTCGTCGTGTCCAGACCCACGACATGCTCAGGCGGCAGACCGACGTGCGGCGAAGGTCGCCACAAAACGATCCACTCGCCGCTTTGGACTGCATCGCATGCTGCCTGGAGTAGTAGCGTTGTTTTTCCCTCGCCTCCGGCAGCGCGAATAAGTTGGAGTGAACAATCGTCCTTGCCGAGTTGGAGTTTCGCCAGACGGTTGGTCACATCAGTCACGGCTTGGCGCCGAGGTATCGCATCGGATACTGCGTGTCGCCAAGTTGGCACCGCACCGTCGAAGTATCGAATAACCTCTTCTGGGCGCAGTTTTGGGAGGGCGGAGAGGTAAGCTGAATTTGTCCGCTGCCAACCGGCAAGCGGACATGAGAGAACCATTTTGGCTAAGGGTGCCGTTGGCGGGAATGCGCCGATTTCACCAAATATGGCATGGCAGTCGATGCCGCCATAGGCGAGGAAGCGCCCCCTAATTATCGCAGGTTCTACTCTCTCAAAAAGCGTCGTGTACTTTCGTTTTACTTCACCGATTTCGGTATCTCGAAAACACCACAGAACATTGACTTCCGAGGCGTCGTCGACGGCCACCTCAGCCAGCGCTCGGGCGAAGACGTCATCCCACCCTCCGTACGCAGCTACGATTAAAGTGCGTTGTTTGAGAATCTGCTGAAGAGCCGCTCTGAGTCGTGGTCGTGAGGCTGTGAGTTGAGCAGGCGTGTGCAGGGTGTCGGAGTCGCGCCAGTAGCCATGCAAATGAACAACATCTATAGAACCAAGCGGCTTGACGTCGTAGGCGAGTCCGCCGTCTGATTGAATAACCCTCAGATGTGCTTGTCCGCCACCCTCCTCAATAGCGAGAGACAAAAGAGGATCGAAATTCGTCGTGAGTAGGGGTCCCGGATACCGCTCGCGATCGGAACAGACGAGTAAGGCGAGTTGGCGCGTACCATTAGGGATGTACCATTCGCCCGCGGCACCGTCGCCATAGAAAGTTGCGGACGAAGCCGCCTTGCGAGCTTTCAATACTGCAGCGTGAACAACTCGGTTAACCGCCGACTGCCCGAAGTTTGCTTGGAGCCATTCCAGAGCGGCTTGGTATGCATCGCTACCTGACTTGCCCGCTAGCGCTGCCTCATACCGCGACAGCTGTGATGAATCGCGCGCTCTCACTTCAGCGCTCACAAGCGATAGCATCGGGGAAACTCCGGGAACACCACCTCCAGAATCTTCAGATAGAGGTGCTCCAACGAGGAAGGCTACTGGCTTGTCCGCATTGCGGGCAATTGAAATTAATGCACCTTTGTCGTGGAGTTTGATATCCAAAAGTTTCTTCGCCCATGCCCAACCGGTTAGGCACGAGTTAATGCGTTCGCTTTAAGTTTCTAACCGCAACGTTACTTCTCCGCAGAAACGCATGAGAAGCGCTGAGAAAGCAAACAGAATAGCCGGTGCCGAAGTAGTTGAGCGATTAATAATCAAGGCTCACTCAATGCGTGGAGATTGCGAGGCGCGGGGAGTGAAGCGGCCAGATAGTAAATCGTAAATCGTGCGAATAGCAAACAGCAAACAGTAGACAGTGGACAGTAAGACACGAGTGGCAATCGACAGGCAAGGCCTAGCCTTTCACCAATTTCTCGACCATAGTCTTCGCGCCTGCCATTGCCAGCGCGCCGGCGTTGGCGATAAATACGCTGGCGTACTTAACGCTTGACCTAAACCCGTAAGGCCAGGTGCTCATCTCGTAAACGTCTTCGCGCTGCTTGCTGTAATACTCACCTTCCTTCCGTGCCGCCTCACGATCTGAAGCCAACACGCTCGGGTCGTTAGCGCGTGTTCGCAGGTCCGCCAGCCGCTCGTCTAACTTGTCTTGCTGATCGACTTTGTAATCACTTAGCACTCTGCTTATCTCCGTGGCTGGCGCCAGCAGGACAATCAAAGAAAGGGCAAAGGGCCACGCTATCCAGAACCACCTGAACCCCCTAACGACGAAGCTCTCTTCTCCGGCCCAGGGAAACTTCATGATAAAGACGGCGATCAAGACGCCCATGACGAGCGTCACTGAACCAAACTTCACCAGCGCCTCCCCCAAAAAGCGCATGCCTCCGCAACCGTCAGGCGCAGTGTAGTCGAGTTCCAGGTGCGGCGCTGTTATGAATTCTTTGACTGTTTCAAGCACACCGTAAATCCCCAACGCTGCCATACCACAGACGAAGCCAACCACAAAGAAGGCGCTAAAAATGGCGATACGGCCCGACCAATTATAGGCAGCGGGAACTCCGAATAAATAACCCATCGCGCAGTTAACAATCCCGAAGAAGACCCCGGCCGCCATGAAGTTTCTATCGCTTAGCCGCTTTCGCACTGTCCGATAGTAAGTCTGTTTTGCGCGACGAAAAGGCTTGCCGCGCTGGTGTAACCGGCTGTCCATATGTGGGAATAAGTTTCGCAGCGTGTCAGTGGCATAGTAGAGAGACAACATGCTGGTAGTTATCATCGCGCTGAGGAGCCAGACCCAATCCCCCAAGATGCCTTTGCCAATGGTAATAAAAAGAGCGATGAGGAAAGCAACGCCAAACGTGACTGAGAGACCAACCTTCCAAATCAATGAAGCGGGACCGGGCAAGTGCGCCGTAACGGCTTCATAGAAAGGCTGGAACTTTCGCGGGCGGCTCTCAGTCCGAGTCACCTTGCTTCCGTTGCCTTTCGAACCAACTTCATGTAATCGTGGGTTGCTCACTGCCAATTAGATATCTAACTTTTGCGATTTCGGACGCGAAGAAATTCATTGAGAAGAATCCGCTTCTAAACGGTGCAATGATTAGTGACTAACTCGGCTCACTCGAGATTGTCAGGCGCGAGGGAGCCAACATAGTAAATCGTGAATCGTAAATCGTAAACAGATGAAGAGCCGCGGAGGCGTGAACCGGGAACTGTTAACCGGGAATCGGCGTCAGTCAACACCACATTTCGCCATTGGTTCACGATTCACGATGGCGCGTCTATGTAAAGCCAGCTTGCCGAGTTCTTGCTCCGTTTACGACCAGCTGCCCCAGTTGCCTCCGGGCGAAGTCTGGCTGATGCCGGACAACACCTGTTTCAAGGTGATAATCCAGAGCTCAACACAGCCGTTGTTCTGTTGCGCGGCAGCCAGCTCGTAGCATTCTGGCGCATTCGACCAACTGCCCTTGGACCAACCACTCCAGTTACCGCCGGGCGAAACTTGATAGTCGCTGACGAGCACGTAGTCTTCGGTGATGCCCCAGAGTTGCGCGCCGCGCGAGCCGCCCTGCTGACACACGGCGATATTGATTAGAAGTGGCGCGCCATCCCAGTTAGGCGTGGACCATGCCGTCCAATCACCGCCCGGCGAAGTTTGATAACAACTCCAAAGCTGGCGCTTGGTGTCGAGTGCCCACAACTGCACGCGCCCGTCGTTCTGCTGCGCCGCAGTGATCTCGATGAACTGAGAATTTTGGGACGTGGCCGCCCAACCCTGCCACGCGCTCCAAGTGCCGCCGGGGGTCAACTGGTAACAGGTATGGAGCGAATAGTCGTCAGCGATGCCCCAGAGTTGCGCCCCGCGTGTGCCGCCCTGCTGCGACGCGGCGATGCGCTTCATTCCCTGTGGCGCTTTGTTCCAGTTCGGCCCTGACCACGGGATCCAGTCGCCGCCGGGCGCGCTCTGGGCGGTGGTCCAAAGTTGCAGCTTCATGTCGAGTGCAAAGAACTGGACGCAGCCGTTGTTCTGTTGCGCCGCTGCCAGCTCGTACACCTGTTTGGGATAACCTGCTGGCGCGGCCCAAGTCGGTCCCAGCCACTGGCTCCAACCGCCGCCCGGAGTTATTTGATAAATGGTGTTGAGAGTGCCGTTGATTTGGACACCCCAAAGTTGTGCGCCGCGGTTGCCTCCCTGTTGCGAGGCTGCAAGCTTGTTTAATGCGGGGGCGTTTTGCCAGCCATGACCGGCACTAGCCTGTCCTGTCTTTGACATACTTCGCTCTCCTTTTCTGTTGTTGGCGAGGATGAAACTGCGTGGTCACGATCGATTGCGACGCGTAGCGTCAACGTGAGTTTGGCCCGGCGGTTTTAAACCGGGATTACTGGCTCTAAGATCGGCCGCCACTCTTCGGTTACTGCAGTGACAACAAACGAATCATCTCTTTGCTGCGACCGAGGGGAAATCGACGCGCAGGGACGCGCTCGGTATGCAGCGTTTCTACTTCGCTATGGCCGGCCGTATGAACCGAGACGACGTCCAGTTCTCCCAGGCTGTAAAGCAGCGCATAACCTTCGAGAAATTGGCCGGGCGGCGTGTTCGTATGTTTGTAAATGTTCTCGCAATCGATCCCCATCGCATGGTCCGCCGGGATAGTGCCGCCAAGGAATTCCGAAAGCTTTCCGGGGCGCTCTTCGGGCAGAGCGATGGCAAACCGCTTGATGTACCTCACGGCCGTAGTGGGCGAGGCGTTATGCACGTTGATCGCGGTGAAGTATTGACCCGGAGAAACGATCCTTCCGTCCGACTTACCGCAAACGAATTTTGCGGCATAGAGAAAGATCGTTAACTGCCGAACTTGCGCCTTTGCTGGGAACGGGATTGAGATTGAAGCGAGGAAAAGGAAAAGCGTGGCGATCGAAGCTGCTTTTTTCATGAGGATCTCCTTGCGGCAGGCCGCGGTTTGCAGTTCTGTGTCTGGTAGTGACGAGTGCTGAGTTGTTGGCGACGGGCGAATCGTCGCTGGTTAACGTAAATCAAAGTCCGTCTGAGAACTGCCTTGTATCACGATTGGCGCGATGATGTCGAGGATGTTTTCGACGCCCTTGAGTTGCGTCTCAGTGGGATGGTGGCGGCACTTCTCTCAGAATCCGCGAGCCCCACGGGCACATGACGTTCCCCGGCAGAAAAGATCCGCCGACCGCCTCAAGACCGGTTTCCACGGGCAAGATCGCCGTGTCGCACACTTCAATCGCGGCGTCGGCGAAACCGATAGAGCCGGGTTCGAGATGGAAATGCCACGCTCGGTTGTAATAGATAGGTTCTTTGAGGACTCTGCCGAGGACGATCTTGTTTTGCCCAATCAGGCTCCTTGCCTCGGCGATCCTCGCCGGATCGCTTAACTTAAAGACGATCGTTTCGGGTCGGGGTGGGACGTCGAACTCGAAGAAAGCTTCCGGCAACGCGTCGCTCAGCGTGAACCGCTCGCGATACTCGCTGGAGATGATGAACGACTTGACCATCTCGGCCCGAACGAAGTCGCCGTCAAATTGGTTGAGCTTGTTCACCCAGAAATCGAACCCAAGGAAGTCGGGCTCGCGCCGGAGGTAGCCGAAGTACTGCATCATCACAAAAGCGGGACGGAATTCCCGGTGCACAAACTCCGCGTTTTCCGCAACTCTGCGTAGCACGCTGGCGCGCGTTTCCGTCCCCATGCTCAGCCCGTCAATCAACGCCTGGCGCTCATCCGCGCCTGGGGTGATTGCGATTTTCCGGAACAGGCCGTCAACGTATCGGTCGTCGGTGAGCGGCTGGCCCGGGTTACCGATCTGCGATTCCAGCACAACGCGGTGGCGGCTGTACCAGTCCTCGATGAACGCGCGCTTGTTGGCCTCCAGATGCTCTTGCCAGCCTGGTGCGTTGACTACTACGCCGCGTCCGACTTCCTGCACATCGCGCATGAACTCGCGCCAGATCGGCCAACGCGACGCAAAGTAGAATTGGTAAAGGCGGCGAACGAAGTATCCGGTCTCCTGAAACTCGATGGACAGAAAGAACGCGGCGCTGACGTTGATGCGTTTCACCTCGCGGCACTGCGCGTCCGAACCGCACGACTCAATCTGGTTGGTCCAGAAGTCCAGCCCAGCCTGGTCCGGCTCGCGCCCGAGGAAGTCGTAGTAATGCTGGCGAACGAAGAAGCGCGCGTCGTCAACGGGGTTCGCGGAAGATGGCGCCGCGTCGTCGTCCTTGATCGTCACGACTGCGGCGTCCGGCGTCGACAGGACCGCCCCGCCTGTCGGGTTGAACAGCATTACGTCAATCGTCTCGTCACTTTCGGGCGTGAAGTTATCAGTGATGAAGATGGGGAACGTCTTCGTTGTCTCGCCGGGTGCGAAGCGCAGTGTGCCGAGCGCGGGAGTGAAATCCGTGCGCTCTGAGGCCGTGCCATTGCTGGTGGCGTAGTCAACCGTGACCGCACCCGCCGCGTCGCCGGAGCGCATGACAGTAACTTCGACACCGCCTGCCCCTTCCTGCGCGGCGTAGGACGAGGAACCAAATCTAATTGTGGACGTTGCTTGCGGCGCCGTCGCGGCCGGCCCAAAGGTAAAAGCCGGATAAGCAAGCAGAAAGCAAAGAGTGCCCGCCCAGTTCATGACGCGGATGACCTCGAGGATTAGGCAATGACGTGGGGGAGACCATTCGGGGAACCGACGCGCTATTTTAAGACGCGCCTTTTTCTTTACACGCGGAACTGTTAGTCGAACAACCTTGCCGGTTGCAAACTGTGAATCGTGAATCAATGAAAAGAGTTACGCTGCTTCCCGGTTCCCGTTCACTCTTTCCACGGTTCAACTGTTCACGATTCACAATTTCCGATTCACAGTTCCCGGTTCACAGTTTCCGGTTCCCGGTTATGAAACTACGTGCTTCGCAGCCTTCTTAGTGCCGCGGCCAAAGTGTCGGCCCGCGCGCCCGCTGTGTCTGCCGAAATGCCTCCCAGCGCGCAACAAGCGGCCGTGTTTTATGTCGTGGCCCGCGGTAGTGCCGGCGCGTTTTACCTCGCTGCCGCTGGTCTTCATTTCACCCTTGGCGCTGTTGTTGTTTTCCTGGGCGTTTGCTGACATCAGTGTGAACGACAAGATTAATCCCAGAGACGTTACAGTTAAGGATTGCATAATTTTCCGCTTCATGTTGCCTCCTTGGTAGGCTCAGTCAAATACAGATAGTCCCGGACAATCCAGAACTAACAAACTCAGGGGATAACAACTTAGGGGATAAAAGTGGTTGGCAGGGATTATACGGCTAATAGCTGATCCGGCGTAATGTACAAGAACCGATAAGCGGAACGGAGCATATCAGACGCGGAAAAGGAAAACGCGAGTTAGCTTTGCCCTAAAAGTACTTCGTTTGGTGCGGCTTCGGCTTTGCCGCCGGATGTGCGGCGGTGGCTATGCCCCGCCGGACAGCCGCTAGATTATTCTCGGGGCTATGCCCTGGTTCCGGCTTAGCCCTTTGGATTTATTGGTGTCAAAGGCCGCACCAACGGGCATAGCCCTAAAGTGATAAGGCATCTCTACGGCGGGGCATAGCCACCGCCGCACATCAGGCGGCAAAGCCGAACCTGACAGGCCCATGACTTTTAAGGCAAAGTTACGCCGGTCATTACTGGTTTTGAGCGGCTGCGGCGTAGGCAGCGACCGCTTCCATGGCGCCTTCGTGCATTCTCTCAGGACGAACATATAGCCAGTGCTTTTCAAATTCCTGCTCGGTCATCGTCTGGTTGGCGGT
The DNA here is from genome assembly GCA_035601415.1 of Pyrinomonadaceae bacterium. Taxonomy (GTDB): domain Bacteria; phylum Acidobacteriota; class Blastocatellia; order Pyrinomonadales; family Pyrinomonadaceae; genus PSRF01. The sequence goes on from DATNOG010000230.1 coordinate 14,571, forward strand.
ACGTTCTTTGTCCTTTAGCCAATCTTCCGCCCACTGCCGGAGTTCCCGATCCTGGTTCAGTGCTGATCGAGCTGCGTGCATGTTAAGAGGCATGTTCATTGGTTCGTAAATAGTAAACCGGGAACCGGGAACAGTAAACAGTGGACTGCAGGCGATTCCCTGTTTCCCGTTCATGATTTACTGTTTACTGTTTGCTGTTTACTGTTCACCGCTTTTGGGTTCACAGTTTCCGCTTGCCCGCGCCTGCTATTAGGGATTATATCGCTGGCCGTCGAGGAAAATCGGCCCCTCTTGCAGCTCTTCGATGTATTTCCTCAGCCACTCTTGCCCGGTGTATACCCAGGTCTCCCGGTGCGTGACGTTGGTGATCAGCTCGTGAGGGCTGTTATCGTTTCTGTCCGGTATAGTCCTAACGAAGTGCTGGTTAATATATACGCTAGCCTCGTTGCCTTTGAGAGTAAGGCAGTCGATGTTGACGCGCGTCTTATCGCTAACCGCATAAAACCAATCGTACCCTTGCTGTATTCCCTTGCGGACGTCTGCCCGTGCACTAACTGAACCATCCCGGTTCTTCACCGCAAAGTCAGTCGTATCAAAGTGCATGGCAGCTGACACATCCTTTGCTTCATCGGCCTCGATCGTTTGGTCGATTCGTTGCTGAATCTCCCGGCGCGCAATCATCACCTGAGCGGTTGGCTGGGATGAGCCACCAGCAGCGCAGGGCGTTAGCGCCAATGAATTTTCAATGCACATGCATCCTGGCGCTGTAGAGTCAGGTCGGTCGATGTGGGTCTGCGCCGAGGTGGGCTGAGTGCACACACCTGCGCCGATGCAGACAAGAAGCAGTAATAACGACGGTAATGGCCTCATGCTCGTTACTCCTCTCTAAATCTCTTTGTCTGGAAAGTAAACACCACACACCAGCTTTTTGTTGCAGGAAAAGACGGGAGCCGGGAACCGTGAACCGAAAACCGGTTTACAGTCTATTGTTCACCGTTCACTGTTCCCCGTTCTCGATTACGGTTTGAGCGTTATCTCGCGCAGATAGCGGGTGCGGATATAGTCGCGCAGCGGGAAGCGAGTAACGTCGTTCTTAGTGTCCCGCTTCTCCTTGTTTTTTTCGCCGGAGATTTCCGCGCTAATCTTCTGAATCTGATCCTCGATGGACTGGTTATAGTTCAGCCTGCCAAAGTCGGAATAGAGATAGCAGATGGCGATGTCCCAGTCTTCAGGACCACTTATGGCAGAATTAATCAGCACCTTGCTGTCAAGAATGATGCCGGCCTGTTTCTGCTTCGCGGCACTCTTTGCGAAGTTTGCTCGCAGATACTTCAGGTACTCATCAAACTTACCGGGCTTAGTGCGGTAATAATTGACTTCCCATACCGGGCCTTCGGTGTAGTTTTCCTGGGCCTGTGCTCGCTGTACAAATCCCAAAGAACAGCAGATGAGAATGGCAAGCAGAGTTACTTTCTTCATCGGGAGACTCCCTTATTTTTGGAAGGTGGAAAAGCAAGGCGCTTTTATGTCATGGGATAGGGCCTTGTCAATGAAAAGGCGCGAATCGTCTAAAGCCGTGATTCGTAAATCGTAAATCGTGAATGGTTGAAAAACCGGGAACTGTGAACCGGGAACTGTAAACCGGAAACCGAGTGACCTAAAACCGAAGGTCATAATCCGCCGCTCTAGGCTGTCTACCGTCGACTGTTTGCTCTTACCATTCACGATTTACGATTTACGATTTACGGCTTTTAGGCTCACCAGCCGGTTGTGTTCGAGCCCGTGCCGATGAGGACACGCACGATTACCGGCGAGTTCGCCAGCAGCATCGTGAGCCACGTGCGCCGGCGGTGAATGTCTTCGGCGAGATAAAACATTCGCGGCGGGAAGTAAATCAATAAGGCAATGAAACTCAAAAAGAAGAGTCTGCCGCCAAAGTCCAGCAAATTTTTGGGATGGCCGAGGTCGACGAACGTCAACATGTTCCAACCGACCTGAAACAAAATCATGTTCAGGAACAGGCAGACGTCACCGAGATTTTCGCTTTGCTGACTGAGCAAGAACGGTGACTGCGGCGGCTTTTTCGGCGGTATGAAATAGCGATAGATCAAGTAAGTTTGAAAGATAGTAAGAATCAAACCGCTGATGACGAGCGGAATGAACACCGGGCCACTGTCTGCATTCTTTCCCAGAAAGAATTCGCCGAAACCGGCCAGCAGCGCCGAAGTAATCACCAGATTCAGGCAAAAATAAAAGATTGGGTTGAACAGGCAACCCGCAAGTTTCGTCTCTTCCTGTTCAGCCGAAATGCCCTGAGCTTTGAGGCGTTGATGAAAGTGCCAGCGCTTCATAACGGCGCCGGCCGGTGGCAAGATCCACATCGCCAGCAAGGTCAGGCCAAGCACTAGTTTTGCTATTGGGTCGTCGGCTGAAGCCTCGTTGAAGACGTTTATGAATTGATGCGTCAGAAAACGCATCAGAAAAATGTTCAGCACGAAAACGAAGACGTCTAATAAGAGTCCGCGATTCGTTCTGGCGAATAAATTTGATAGTGAGAGTTTTGCTGGCTGTGGTTGAGGACCGCTGACGCGGGTTGAAGTTCGTTTGGGCATTTAAGCAGCGGCGTTAAGTTCTCTTGTGCAACCTCTCTGTCCTCTGTGCCCTGTGGTGATTAAACGTCCGACAAACACTCACCACAGAGACACAGAGCGCGCAGAGGTAACACAGAGAAATTGAATCTTAGAGATCACTGCACTGCAAAGTGTGGCTCTAACGAGCGAAATGCGTCAGCCAGCCTGCAAACGCGAGCCATGCGTGTGTACCGCCGAGCAGCAATCGCAGCGGTTGAGAGGCGACGATTAGCAAAGCCGCTAATGCCGTAGCGCGATGGATCCGCTTCAGCGTAATCAGATCATAAAGAAGACAAGCAACCACAAACACATCTGTTAAGCCGAAGAACGCCGGCGGACCGGCTTGCATAATCGCAAAAGGCAGTCGTGCGATCGCTGCCGCCAAAATCGAAATAGTCGCGAGCAGCATCAGCCGTTTGTGCACATCGGCACGGCGCCGGTAATAGAAACCCGCGCCCACTAAAATCGCAAACACAAACATGTCGCCGAGTGGAACTACTAAGAAGGACAACGGCGATACGCCAGGCACCGGCGTTGCGCCCTGGCTGGCCCTGATGACAGCGGTGGTAGGGCCGATCAAAATCATGAGCGCGGCAATCACGCCGCCGAGAATCCCGAGGCGGCGATGAATGTCGGTGCGGTGGGCGGCGACCAGCGTGGTTTGTATCAGGAAAAGCGCCAGCCACGACGTGAATACGAGTCCGTGCAGGTGCAGCAGCGGCATCAGTGGCGCAGTGTTGAAATAAGGCCGCAGATAATAAGTGCGCGAGAAGCCGGCGAAGACCGTGGTCACGGCCGCGATCGACATGGAAATATAAAACCAACGCTCGCGTCGTCTGCGATTGAGTACTGGAGTGGGCTGCATGCTCTTCCTCCCAAAAAGATGTCGCCGATTAAACCGTGGCAGAATTTATTGGAGCGCCTTGTAGCACGATTCGCTTGAACCTGCCAAGAAATTTTCGATTTTGGAAAAGAGATAAGCCGCGGATAAACGCAGATATGCGCGGATCAGGAAAAACATTAAGCAGTCTGCTTCTAAATCAAACCCACGATTTACGATTTACGATTTACGATTTACGATTTACGATTTACGAGCGTTCAGCGCCAGTCGCCGACCAGCACGAATGGAGCCCAATAGAATGGCGCGCTGTATTTCTTACCTGCGATCATCGTGAGCTGCGCTTCGCGCATAGCAGTAGCAGGAGATGCAGTTTGCGAGGCCAGCAAGCGCTTATAAAAGTCAGTCATCAAATCTGCGGTTGATTTATCGGCTACCGACCAAAGAGTGACGCCGACAGTTGGCGCACCGGCATACATAAACGCGCGCGTTAAGCCCATCACGCCTTCGCCGCGCTTCTCTTTTCCCAATCCTGTTTCGCAAGCCGAAAGCATCACCAGGGGCGAGCCCAGCTTCAGATTGAAAACTTCGTCAGTGCGCAAAAAGCCGTCTTCATTTTTGTTGCCAACCAGCGAAAGCACCAGGCCGGTGAACTGTGGCCGCTCGGCGTTCAGCAAGCCGTGAGTGGCAACGTGCAGAATGCGATACTTGCTGATGTCGCGCACGTCAATGTTATCTTCGCTGGCATCGAGATCTAACCAAACATCGGCCTGCGTTCCGGACGCCTTGGCCAGTTTTGCAATCTGGTCCGCTTCGGCTCGCGTGCCTGCGAGTCGTGCGAGCGGCAGGCCCTCCATCTTGCTTGATTCTACTGAGGCGGCGGCGTCCTGGCCGGCAACATCCGCAAGCGCGCTTTGAATGCCGAGGCCACGCGTTTCTGCATTCGGCGAGGAAACGGCATTACGCGCGCGCGTGTCCTTAGAATTGAAAACCGGATCAGCAACTATCAACATCGCGCGGCCATTAGTTTTGTTTTCCTGTTGCCTGATGGCGCCAACTACCGAAGCCGAGGGCGCGTAAATGATCTCGTTTGTCTTAACCAGATACGGGAGCGCGGAATAATCTGCACTGGCAGCAGAGGTTACCAACGCCTCAAAAGGAACGTAATTCAATGCGCCGTCAGCAACTATCAGTAGTCGCTTATCAGCGATGACCGCTGCAGCGGGTTCGAGCGCCGCTTTGTAAAGCGCGTTTGCAGCCACAACAAACGCGGCTGCGTCTTCGGCAAAAGGCGTGGCACTGACGCCAAGACCGCGCTGCGAATCAGCCATCACATCGATGCCGACGATGCGGCGCTGAAGCTTGGTAGGAATCAGTTGCGCGCGCAGATCGGTGGCGAGTTTTTCCAGCACCGGACGCGCCGGAAGTTTGAACAAGTTGACGCCTGACTTGCTGATGGCCCAAAGATAAGAAGCGTCTGGTTGCAGACTGTATTCCAGCAATACTGTCTGGTCGTCGAGCACGCGTTGCTGCGCATCGGCAAGCGAGAGCGGCTGGCCCCCAGTTAAACTGGCGTAGCGCGGGCTCGCAGTCCTGATCTGGTTCTCAATATCGTCAAAGTCCGTCTGCAACTTTTCAAGTTCCGCTTCCAGCTCTGACGGCTTTTTCTTTTGCTGGTCCGGATTCAGGTTCACTCCCAAAAGGTCTTCCGCAATCTCCTGCTGCCGATCGAGATTGTCCTGCTTACGCTTTAACAAATCGGCGGGGATGCCTTCGGTGATGGCGGTTCCGGTTTCACTCAGCAGGTCGAGCAGCGAACGCGCACGCGACTGCTCGGAAACTTTGAATGCTTCCGCCGCATAATCGAGTGCTATGCCGGGAAGCGCGCCGCTGCCGGCGGGCGCGGACAACAACGACATTTCGGCCAGGTCAGTGGTCGTCTCATCAAACACATCTTTGGTGGTCGCGAGGAAGGTGGTGCGCGCCTCATCGGCACGCAGGCTACCTGATCGAAGTGTCTCGATAGTCTGGATGGCGTCGCGATAGTTTTTCAACCCTGACTCGCGTAGTGCCAAAGATTTTTTGGCATCTGTTTCCTGTGCGCCTTGCAGCCACAAGCTTTTACCCAAACCACGTTGCGCCGGCCAAATGAGATCCATGCGCTTGTCGTCCTGCGCTCCCTTGATTGCTTCCGTGTAGGCCTTGCTTGCATCTTTAAATCGCCCCTGACGTAAGGCGACGTCGCCTAAGCTGGTGCGCGCGGCAGCACGAAAGCGTCGAGTCTGGCCAAGCTTTGTAATTCCGCCCAGGCTGCTGCCCGCGGCATCGAGCGCATTTTGAAAATGTTTTTTAGCAGACTCGAGATCGTTTTGCGCATAGGCGATGCGGCCCATGCCGATCTCGTAACTGGAAAAAACGATCGAAACGCGATACTCGTCGAGCTCCTTCTTCGCCTCCAGCGCGACGGTGACTGCGCTGACCGGCGCTTCGACTGAAACGTGGCCGGTCGAGACGCCGCCCATGATTGCGCCGATACCGCCAAAGCGGCGCCCAACTTTCGACCCAGTGCTTTCCGGCTTCTTTACCTGCATCTGTCCGTAGGCTGAACTAGCTTCGGCTAGCCGTCCCAGACGAAAGTTCACGTCGCCAATTTTTGCGAGCATCAGATTCGCATTGAATTTATCGTCAGCGATGTTGGCGTTGGCCAGGCGACTATCAACCAGGCTGGCAGCCGCCACGTTTTGTTCGTTCTTTTTATCGGCGCCCACAAAACCTTCGAGCGCGTGCTTGTAGTGGTCCAACGCAACGTTGTACTCACCTTGCCGCAAATACAGATCGCCAAGCTCGTTTTCTGTCGCGGCGATACCGTGATTGTTTTTCGCGGCCGTGTAGAGATTCAGCGCCTTTTGCAATAGCGAAAGCGCCTGATCGCTCTTGCCGCGCTTCAAGAGCCGTCGTCCTTCCTGCAAAGCGCTCGCCGCTTGATCGGTTTGCGGCAAATTTGAAACGCGTGCAGCAACGCGCGCCTGAAACGAAAACGACAGACCTGCAACCAATAGAACGACAGTGAATTTCTTTATCATGGCGTATACGTCGGTCCTCTCCTGAAACAATTACGGCTCTGCCTCATGCGATTCGGTCGTCGGCAGGCTGGCAACTTTATGGACCAATTCCAGCGTGGCCACCAGTATTTTCTTGTTTGTCGAGGCGGTCAGCATGATCAATGACGGTTCAGGATCGTCTCGATTCAACCCGATACCCCGAGTCGCGCCGCGATGCTCGGCCGATGTTTCTGACGCTCCCTGTCGTTCGGCTTTGGCGACCTTCACCGGCTCGCCCAATTCTTTTTGGATTGCTGCCCAGGTTTCCGCCGCCGGATGCCAGGGACATTTCGAGGCGTTATCGCGGCAGAAACTGACCAGGTCATCTTCAATGGGAGTTCCGGAGAGCGGCTCGCGAGTAAAAACAAAATAAAGCTTTTCAGCGCCAGCGTACTGATCAAAAGTGAACCAGCGCAGTCGCTCTTCGGCGGCAACGCTCGAAGGTATCTCGAAAGGAACGTGTGCCTGGATGTAGTTTCCTGCTTCATCAAGCTCAGGATCCGGATAGATCATGCTCGCTTGACCGTTATCTGTTGTATTGAATACGTAAAGATAGCCGTCAGTATTTGTCTCGAGCAAAACACGCACATGATCGCCTTTGTGAAACTCGCGCGAGGGATCGGTGCGCACAGCCAAACCATTCGAGTCGCGCAGGAAAAGCGTCAGGCCCAGGCCCATGCGTGGCAACGCTTTTTTTGATGTACGGGAAGTTGTGCCGCCGCCACCGACTGGTGCCGGCCCGGGCGCCGGTTTCGGACGCCGGTGACTGGGCTTGGGGGCAGGTTTGTTTCCTTTGTCGTTTGCTTTCGGTCGCGTGGTAAGAAATGCGCCGCGCACGTCCTCATCCTGCTGCGCAAAAGCGGGCAGTGCGGCAAATGCAAAAAGCAGCAGCAGCAAACTAAGAAACATCGTCTTGCTCTTCATCGCAGGTCTCCTTAAACGAAATGCAATTGGCAAATCTATTTGTGCTGGATTCTAATCTCAAAAATTACCGGTGTGCCCGGATCTTTCGCCGCCGGTATTTTCAAAGCAACATACGGCGCCGCTGCGTCTTTGTCGTTGAGTTCAGTCACGGGCGTGTTGGTTTGATGCTGGTTCAAAAAATCGCGCAACTCAGTTTGTTCAGTATCCCGGAGCGGTTTACCCGTTGCCTGCTGCGTCAAAAACGCCGGTGCGCTAAGCTTTTGGGTGGAAAAAATTATCGTGTAATTTTCGCTGCCCGGCTTCTTGTCCAACTCCAACCAATGCTCCAGCCCGCTGGGAAAACTAAAGTCGTCGCCTTTGACCACTTGATTGCTCTCCAGTCCCGAGATCGCCGCGGGTTTTTCAGTTAAAAATGCGGTCGGCTGATTTTGTTCACCAGGTCCAATGACATACACAAAGCCATTCTCTAAAAACTCGAAATGAAACTTGAACGCCTGGCCTGATTTTAGCGGTACCGCGCCGGCGACGCGCACAGGCTCGGCGGCAAGTTGATTTGGCAATGTCTCGAGCCAATAACGTCCAAAATCGCTGGTTGCTGCCGGTGCTACCGTGGATGAATTCGGTTTCTTTGCAGGCGCAGCAGCGGATGTGCCTGGTTTGCTTTTGAACCAACTGAAAGCAACGATGCCGCCTGCGCCGACTATGGCCACGATGACAAGCAGTACCGCAGCGCCGACGATCAGCAAACCTTTACCGCGACGCCTTTCCTGAGCCAACGGAATTTCCATTGGTGATTGGCGGCGAGGAGCCGTCGCGCTCGATCCCAGGTCAACACCCGCCGCAGCCCGCTTCGCCGCCTCCTGGGCCGCGATGGGTTCTGCTATCGCGGGTGTTGCCGCCGGACGTTGGGGACTGGTCGCGGGCGAGTCAAGGGTAATGATCGTGGGCGCGTTTACATCTGATTTGGTGCTAACCGCGCCGCGAATGCCGTGCGTATGTGAAGACGAACTCTCGACGTGTGGAATATCAGGGACGGTGCGGTCCACTGGAAGCTGCGGCGCGTTCGCCAGCGCTTCACGCAACTCGTTCGCTAGTTCACCTGAGGTCGCAGGCCGGTCAACCCGGTCCTTCGCAATCGCGCGGGCGATGGCATCGCTGAAAGGCCGCGGCACACCGGGAGCTTTTTCAACCAGTGGCGGGGGCGTCACTGAAACGTGATCTCGTCGCAGTTCGTGCAGGGTTGCCGCCGAATAAGCGCGGCGCCCGGTGATCATTTCATAAATAACTAACCCCAGGCTATAAATGTCAGCACGGCCGTCAATCTCGAGGTTGCCGTCGCGGGAGAGTTCTCCCCATTGCTCCGGCGACATGTAGTAAGGCGTGCCCAATACCTGCCCGGCCATGGTGAGTTCCGTGGTGCCGCTGCTTTCGACGCCGGCAATCTCGCGCATTTTTGCGATGCCCAGGTCAAGCAACTTGATCGTGGGCTCGCCCCCGGTAGTTGCTTTCCCGATCATGATATTTTCCGGTTTCAGATCGCGATGGACCACACCCATCGCATGCGCTGTATTCAGCACACTCATGATGGGCTCGAGAATTTCGAAGCTTTCGGCAGCAGTAAACTTGCCGCGCTGTTTTATCTCAGCGTCGAGCGTATGACCCTCGACGTACTCCATCACCATGTAGATATTGCCGTCGGCTGCCGTCCTTAGATCATAAACCGTAACGGCGTTCGCGTGCCGAAAGCGTCGCGCTGCTTGTCCTTCGCGCCGAAAGCGTCGTAACCATTCGGCGTTGGTTCTAACTTCCTGCGGCAGGATCTTAATCGCGACCCGATCGCCCAGCAGGATATGACGCGCCAGGTAGACGGCCCCCATGCCGCCTTTGCCCAGCAGCGTTTCAATTTTGTACTGGCCGTCCAACACAGTGCCGACAATGGAAGACGGATCGTCTTCCAAAACTTCGCCGTCGGTCGGGCAGAAGCTGATGCTATCCTCGTACTTTGATTTGCAGATGGTGCAGTACTTCATGCAGGCTTAAATTGAAGCGATAGCCGTAGTCGAAGTTTGGCGCGGCCTAACCTCATGGCAGTCTCCACTCATACGGAGCGTCGGAGACGGTTAGTCTAACATAGGCGGGCCGACTAACAATTATCGCTAGCGCAGCAGAATTTGAGGTTTTTCGCACGCGATCCTGGTAGGCGTTCTAGCTGTATATACGCAGGACATATTCGGCGACCATGCGGTTGCTATTAAACTGGGGCCCGAGCGTGGTAAGCGAGCGTTTCATCATCCAGATCCACTTTCGCGGCAAACCTGCGCCGTCGCGATCATAATAAAGAGGTACGACATCCTGTTCGAGCGTGCGATACAGCGATTCCGCATCGCTCGCATCCACATCGTTGGACGACTCGACGCCATTGCCAACCGCAAATCCGTTCGTTCCGTCGTAACCTTCGAGCCACCAACCATCGAGTACAGACAGATTCAGGCCACCGTTCATCGCCACCTTCTCACCGCTGGTACCCGAAGCTTCGAGCGGCCGCCTGGGAACGTTCAACCAGACATCGACCGACTGCACCAACTGGCGCGCGACTTCCTGATCATAGTCGTCAATAAAAACTGCGCGCTCATTCAGCCGCCCGTCACGTTTCCACGTCGCCACTTGCTGCAAAGTCATTTTCGCTTCAGAGTCTTGCGGATGCGCCTTACCGGCAAACACGAATTGAACCGGCCGTTCGTCGTTGTCAATAATTTTGAGCAGCCGCTCAGTGTCCTTTAACAACAAACTCCAGCGCTTGTAACCGGCGACTCGTCGCGCGAATCCTATGGTCAACACGGATGGATCAAACATGCTACGCGCGGCTTCGGCGTACTCAACCGTTTCGCCGCGATTCACGCGTGCCTGAAACGAACGCTCGCGCACAAAAGCAACCAGCCGCTGTTTCAACAGCGAGTGCGCCGCCCACAACTCTTCATCGGATAACTGCGCAATGCCCTGCTCCCAGTCTGCACGATGGCATAGTTGATTGGCCCAGTCTTTACCAACGTGTTTTTCATAAAGCGCTCGGATGGTCGGCGCCACCCAGGTCGGCGCGTGCACGCCATTCGTGACGTGCGTAATGGGAACTTCATCAACAGTTTTTTCAGGCCAAAGTTTTTGCCACAGCGCGCGTGAAACCTCTCCATGCTTGCGACTGACACCGTTTGTCGAACGGCACATCCGTAATGCCAGCGGCGTTAGACCAAACGCTTCGTCCGGGTTTTTGGGATTTATGCGGCCAAGACCAAGGAACTCTTCGTGACTGAGGCCCAGCTCCTGCTCGTAAGCAGACCCAAACGAACGCTCAATTAAGTCAACTGCGAATTCGTCATTGCCGGCCGCGATGGGCGTGTGCGTGGTGAACACGCAACGCTCGCGCACCAGCTGCATCGCTTCCGCGAAACTCACCCCGCGCGACTGCATCGCTTCGCGCGCCAACTCGAGCGTTAAGAAAGCAGAATGACCTTCATTGAGATGATAGACATGCGGCCCGATGTTCAAAAGCTGCAACAAGCGCACGCCGCCGATGCCGAGTAGCATCTCCTGTACAATACGCGTCTCGCGATCGCCGCCATACAGATGACCTGTCACCCAACGATCTGTTTCATCATTCTCAGCAATGTTCGTATCGAGTAAATACAACGGAACGCGGCCGACGTCGGCACGCCAAACCTGCGCGCGTACCTGATGATCGCGAATCAACACTTCAATCAAAAGAGGCGAATCGTCTTCGCGTTTGACAAGGTGCAGCGGCAATATTTCCGGATCAGTTTCCCGGTACGTTTCCTGCTGCCAACCTTCCCGATTCAAGCGCTGGCGAAAATATCCCTGGTGATAGAGCAAACCAATCGCCACCAAAGGCAGGCGCAGATCGCTTGCTGACTTCAAATGATCGCCTGCGAGTATGCCCAGGCCGCCTGAATAAAGCGGCAGCGAATTGTGAACGCCAAACTCCGCACAGAAATAGGCAACCGGATGCTCGGGCGTGATGCTCGCTGCGTCTTCCTGATTCGACCACGTTTGGCCCAGGCCCGGGATCCCCAGCGGAGCCCCGCTGGGGTGGAGGCCCATGTATTCATCGAAATCGTTAGCGAGCTTGTTTACCCGTTCGCAGTAGACCGGATCGTTGGCCATCTCCGCGAGCCGGTATTCGGAAACTCGCGACAACAAAAGGCGTGGGTTGTGTTCACACTCTTCCCAAATCGCGGGCGCCAGCTCGCGAAAACAACCGGCGCCGTCACGCGACCAGCTCCACCAATAATTCCAGGAAATTCTCCTGAGCGGTTCGAGCGGCGATGGCAGTACCTGACTTTGAGACACCACTTTGTTGTTCAGGTCTTCGATGGTTTCAATCATAGCAATAACAAATCGTTGGGCGCTCCTTCGCGAATGGACACCGGGGTCAAAAACAAAGCGGCTCTTATAACACAGTTCGGCGCTCAGGCGAATTTGTGGTGTTTGAGAAAAGTTTCCGCGTCTTGAGATCGAAAGAAGACGAGACGTACTTGTTGTAACGTTTCATCGCCTGCCAAAAAATTCGCTATGGCCGCTGATGACACTTGCGCTGCCTCGTCTAGTGGATAGCCGTAGGCGCCCGTCGATATTGCCGGGAACGCAATAGACGTTAGACTTTTTTGCGCGGCCAGGAGCAAACTGTTTTGATAACACGCAGCGAGTAACTCTTGCTCGCGCCCTTGATGTTGACCATAGATTGGTCCAACGGTGTGAATGACATGTTGCGCCGGCAGTTCACCGGCATTCGTTATCACTGCTTCGCCTGTAGGCAAGCCGTCCGGATAGGTTATGCGCCGGATCTCGCGACAGGCTGCGAGGATTGCTGGGCCGCCAACGCGATGAATCGCCCCATCAACGCCGGCGCCACCCATCAGTGAGGAATTGGCAGCGTTGACGATCGCGTCAACGTCTTGCCCTGTGATGTCGCCGACAGAGATAACTACTCGTTCATTGACAAAAGTCTGTTCAGGTTGAGAGTACAAGCTTTAGCGTGCTGACCTCAGCGGGCTGCAGCCTAAAGGCTGGACTCTAAACCTGCCTCATCGCGTGGTTCCACTTTGATTTCCTCAAACATATCCTGGCGCCGCAACGCGTCGGCTACACCTTTTGCTTTGCTTTCACTCAACGGATGTTCAGCATCAGCGCTGGCAATCTCAAATAGACGTTCGTCCAGCATTACGACTCCTAAAGAACCCAGCGTGACGCCCGGGGTAATCTGGATCTCGTTCATGTTGTGGATTTTGAAATGTCCGGTTTGTTCGACCCAGTCTTCAATGAAAGGGTCACGCAGGGCATGTTCGGCTTCGGATTCCGAAAGGTAAGCACCCTCGACGATTAGACAATATTCGCGCACGCTGCCAGCCAGTATGAAACGTGGTCCGCCGGTAAAACTAGACCGGGCCGCAAGAGTCAGTGGAAACTTAACCTGCGATTCCAGACGCAACTCTATCACCGCCTTTCTGGTCAAACCAAGCAAAAAAGTGTGATGGGCCAGTTTGATGTACGATAAGCTTTAGCTTGTCGTAACGCCGCGACAAACGAGAAAGTTTGAAGTCTTTCTCCCTCTCCCTCCCAAAGGGATGGGAAGAAAACAAAAAGCCGCCGAGGTCTTTCGACTTTCGGCGGCTTTTCACTTATTGGTGTTGGCTTACGACGCGGTTGCGGATTGGGCGTTAAGTGCTTGCGCCAATCGTGCGAAGTAAGAATTGAAAGTCACAAATCCGGTCGAACCCTGAAAGAATGCTTTACCTCCAGTATCGTGGGCCAACCGGTTAAGTGAACTCTGCCCATAGCTCGCCGCCAGCATGCTGCGACTGGTCAAGCCAACCGATGGCGCATAGAACGTATAGACGGCAACGTTGTGTCGGTTTGCCTGCTTGATTGCTCGTTCCAGATCGATCGACTGCCCGGCGCTGGTCGCATCAAATCCGCGCGAAACGTCCAGGCCATCAGATATCAGGAGCACCGCATTTCTTCCGCGCAGATTCGAGTTGAAAGCGCGCAAAGCTTCTATCACTTCAACGTACGGATTAAACGAAGAAGCAGCAGTGCTGGAAATAGGAATTCGCAACGACTGGGCCGCCCTATTTAGATCGCCGGTAAACGGTTGCCGCACCTGTAGCGTACCGCTCGTGATGTAACCAACCATCACACGCGAGCCTCGCGGCAGCGATCGTATGAAGTCAGCAGTTACACCCAGTTCGTTACCGACCTGCGATGTCAGATCGTCCTGAATCAGAATCGCCAGGTTAATCGGCTCAACTACTCGCGCGTCTTTCAGGCTGCTATTTCGTGTTTCCGTCGCGCTTGCCCCAAAGCTCGTTACTGTCGCCGCGAGGGCGAGCAGCAACGCAACAGAACTTAAAACGAATCTTCGGTAAAACATAATACTTCTCCCAATAGCCATTAGAATTTTACGTGATTTTTGATGCAAATTTGGATGAAAAGGATGGCCAAACGAGTCCCGGTCACCTCGCTTGCCTTTAGGCTTCTCGCTCGGATAAATTACTTCCCAATCCGGAAAATGGTAGGACAGGCATTCTTGCCTGTCGCCGCCCAGGTAGGACAGACATTCCTGTCTGTCCTTGCTCAGTATGAGAGAGACAAGAATGTCTATCCTACATTTGCTCATCCGAAAGGATTACTTTTATGAAAGCCTATGCCACGGAATCTATTCGCAACCTTGCGGTCATCGGACACGGCGACGTAGGGAAGACGCAACTAATTAGTTCGCTTCTCTACGTCGCCGGAGCTACACCACGCTGGGGAAAAGTTGATGAAGGCACTACTATTACCGATCACGAAGAAGATTCCATTGCCCGCAAAATTACACTCAATACCGCCCTTGCTCATTTAGAACATCGCGATACAAAAATAAATTTTATAGACACGCCCGGCTATGCGGCATTTATCTCTCATGCTCGTCCCGCGCTGCGCGTCGCCGATTGCGCGCTGGCGGTAGTTGACGCTGTTAAGGGAGTAGAAGTTCAAACTGAAAAGACATGGGCCTATGCAAACGAATTCATGGTGCCGCGCATAATGGCGATCACTAAGCTTGATAAAGAGCACTCCGATTTCGGCAAAGCAGTAGAAAGCGCGCAAAAAACTTTTAGCCGCGCAATTATTCCCTTCACCTTGCCGATTGGAAAAGAAAAGGATTTCCGCGGGGTTGTTGACGTGGTCCATATGAAGGCATACGAACTCGGCGCTGACGGCCAGGCTAAGGAGATTGATATTCCCAGCGAAGGCCGCGAATACGTTGACAAGACCCGCGAACGCCTGGTTGAGCTCGTTGCCGAATCTGACGATGCGCTGATGGAGAAGTATTTCGAACAGGGTACACTCGATGAAGCCGACATCCTGCCGAACATCAACAAGGCCATCGCTAACAGCAAACTGTGTCCGGTCTTCGCCGTTTCCGGCGCCACTCTGGTGGGCTTGCGCGCTTTTCTAAACGCTATTGTTGATTACGCGCCTGACCCGGCGCATCACGAAGCTGAGTATGGCCTGCTAGTTGATGCGCCCGCGGACGCTGAAAGGATTGCGCGCAAATACAGCGCGAGCGAGCCATTTTCCGCTTACTGTTTTCGCACCATCGCCGATCCTTTCGCCGGACGCATAAATGTTATGAAGGTTATCAGTGGCAAGCTGCAAAATGATGCTACGGTCTTGAACTCAAGCCGTGGGACCATGGAACGCCTCGGCATGCTGCACTCGGTGCAGGGCAAGCAGCTCGACAAGGTTCCGGATGCGCAGGCTGGCGACATCATCGCCTGCGTGAAATTAAAAGAGACGCAGACCGGCGATACCTTGTGCGATAAGGCGGCGCCGATTGTCTATCCGCCGGTCGAGTATCCCGAGGCCGCGATCGCGTTTGCAATCGAACCGAAATCGCGACAGGACGAAGAGAAGATCAGCGTGGCGCTGCATAAGATTCTGGAAGAAGATCAGGCGCTGCACTTTACTCGCGATGCGCAGACAAAGGAGTTTCTGCTTTCGGGTTCAGGTCAACTTCACGTTGAGACCGTGGTCGAGAAACTGAAGAAACGCTACGGCGTGGAAGTGACTCTGCATCCGCCCAAGGTTCCTTACAAAGAAACGATCACACAACGCGCGGAGGTCCAGGGACGACACAAGAAACAAACAGGCGGCCGTGGACAGTTTGGCGACTGCAAGGTTGTGTTTGAGCCATTGCCGCGAGGTAGTGGTTTCATTTTTGAGGACAAGATTTTCGGCGGCGCCGTGCCGCAACAGTTTCGGCCGGCAATCGAGAAAGGCATTATCGAAGCAGCAAAGTCGGGCGCCATCGCCGGCTATCCGCTGGTGGACTTTAAAGTGCAATTGATTGACGGGTCGTATCACAACGTCGACTCAGACGAGCATTCGTTTCGCGCCGCGGGCCGCAAAGCCTTTCGCGCAGCCATGGAGAAGGTGAAGCCGTCGATCCTTGAACCGATCATGGATGTGGAGATTCTCGCGCCACAGGAAAACAGCGGCGACATTATGGGTGACCTCAATTCACGCCGCGGTCGCGTGCAGGGCATGGAAGCAAGCGGCAAGTCGCAGGTGATCAAAGCGCAGGTGCCGATGTCAGAAATGCTCAACTATCAATCGACGCTCAACTCGATCACCGCCGCTCGCGGATCGTTTCACATGCAGTTTTCGCATTACGATCCGGTGCCGGGACAACTGGCGCACAAGATCGTGGAGCAATCGAGAGCGGAAGGCCGCATCCGCGGCGAAGAAGAAGAATAATTAGTCTGAGGCCGTGCGGGGAGCATGCCCCCTTCCTGACCTCGAGCTTATTTCTGCTAAGCGCTGCGCCCACGATTGAAGCCTTCCGATCGAAAGGCTTTCAAGGACGAGCAAACTTTCAACTGAAGGGTCTCTCAGGTCGGGAAGGCGGGCATGCCCCCGCTCTTAGTAGTTTCGGAACCTCTTGTGAAACTCCGCGGATCGCATCCGCAGATCCAACCAATCGCGAAATAATTCAGGCGCAACCAGCCAAACTCTTAACCACTCGGAAATTTCTTTCGCTTCTGCCCGCTGCGAATCAGGAATGACTCTGCTGCGCGCCACCAGCAAAGCGTTCAGGCGCGCGCCGGCAATCACTTCGCGCAAACGCCGCGACGCTGCATCGTCCTTCTGTTCTGCCGACACACGCCGGCCTTCGACCTCAGCAAACGATTCAAGCGCGGTATTAAGACTGGAAAAATCAAGATTGTCGACAGTTGCAGCTAACTTCCCTTCCCGCCATTTCAAGTCGCTTTCAAAAACTTCCGGATGACGCAAGGCGGCGCCCTCGTCTGCGACTACGCGCGCAATCGATCCCGGGCTCTCGATCGCGCCGGCGCCTAACTTTTCCTGGAGCACTTGTTGTATCTGCTCCAATTCGCGCGCGCCCACCGACTCACAATCCAGCGCTTCCCAGACCTCGATGATCAGATCGCGCTTCGTGCGAGACCGCCACTCCCTATTTACTGGCTTAGAACGCATAAATGCCAAATCGTCCTGTGAATACCGGTATTCCCGTATCTGTGCGTACGTTTCCAAACTGACGCGCTTTCTTTTTTTAGGGTAGACTCAGATCGCTCCCCAGTCCAAGTTCCGGATTAAATCCGTGATCCAAACTATTAACGAAGTCAAAAGCAGCCAGCCGGTTGAAAGAGTAGGCGCGTTTCTCAACCGCGTCGCCCGGTTGTTTGGTGCAAAAGCCTTTCAGCCTCATCCCATTTTTCATGGGGGACATGCGCAAACGCTCGCCGCTTTCGCCTGGCCGCGCAACTTTAAGTCAGTCCGTGATGAAGAACGGCTTTTTCAAACTGCACCAGATGTAAAGGTCCTGGCTCGTTGCCGCTGGCAACGCGATCCCACTGACCATCCCACGATGATAATTTGGCACGGCATCGAGGGCTCGAGCGAGTCTACCTACATGCTGAGCACGGCGCAAAAATCATTTAGCGCGGGCTTCAACGTGGTTCGCATGAACCTGCGCACCTGCGGTGGGACTGAACATTTGACCTCCACAATTTATCACGGTGGTCTGACCGACGACCTGCGCGCCGTTGTAAGTGAATTGATCCAACAGGACGGCTTGTCCCGATTACTTCTGGTTGGCTTTTCGTTGGGAGGAAATCTGGTTTTGAAACTCGCCGGCGAGTATGGCGACGATGCTCCGAAAGAAGTGCTTGCCGCTTGCGCCGTCTCGCCTTCAATTGATTTGCAGGCCAGCGCAAAATTGATCTTGAAGCGCTCGAATTGGCTTTATCAGCAGGATTTCGTAAGACGATTAAAGCAACGGATGCGGCGTAAACATAAACTTTTTCCAGACGCCTATGATATCAGCGGCCTTTCGTCAGTGAGGACGCTGCGAGAATTTGACGATCGCTTCACATCGAGGGCCCATGGCTTCGACGGCGCTGATGATTACTACTATCGCGCCAGCTCAATTCGCGTCATTGATAAGATTCGTATCCCCACGCTGATCATTCACGCCGAAGACGATCCTTTCATCCCGTTCGCACCAATGCTCGATCCGGCAGTAACGACAAACCCGTACATCCTTCTTATCGCCACCAAGCAAGGTGGTCACGTCGCCTTCCTCTCCGCAAACTATCGCACATCTCTTTCCGATACGGATCGCTTTTGGGCTGAGAATCGAGTGGTGGACTTCTGCGAATTAGCGAACGAGAGCCTCTAGGGCAAACAGTTACGACCAATTTTACTTCTCAATTTGTTTAAGCAGGCGGGCGGCGTGGTTGCGGGTAATCAAGGGCAGGTGCTCGTCGGTGGTTATGTCCTTCAGCAGCGGCACTAACTGCTGCGGATCGGAGAGCGCATTGCGTTTGAGCATAGACTCCAATTGGTCCATGAGCTTGGGAGAGTTGAGTGGTTGATTCTCTCGCGCAATCGAAAGATCAAAGATCAGTATCGCCTGATCGGCGGCGCGGCGATATTCGCCGACCAATGCAGACGCATCTTTGTTGTTGGTCCAATTGAACTCGGCGGTACGTTTGCGCGCCTCCTGCTCCATTCGCAAATGCATGGTGCCGAGATGTGGATACTGCCGGGGCGATTGATAGTTCTCGTCTGAGTCAAGGAAACGCAGCGATTGCCAGAGGCCCAATATGCGCTCGGTGGCCGCGGCAGACAATTCCAGTGGTTCCTTGTACGGTTCTTCATTTGAACGTTCGAAGGTCACCCAGCCGTGGCCGCTTTCATCGTGTTCGATGACGATGTGACGGATGTAAAACTGCGGTTGTGTAAACTCATATGCGAACCGGACCGGCTTCGTGTCCGCCAACTTTTTCGGCGTAGCTACCGGGGAAATGGAAGGTTGTGCGGGGCGGTTGTTTTGCTTGGTTCCAGACGACTGTTGTGCAAGCGCAAAAGCCGCCGCGCTCAAAACCAGAAACGCAGCGGGGAGCAGCTTTGAATTGATGGTTAGTCTGTTCACTAATTGGAAAATGGCCTGGCCATTTTAACGAAATGGTTGGTTGCAGGGAAATGCGTAGGGTTTGCCTAAGAAGATTTGGCCGCGGATTTGCGCGAATGAACGCGGATCAGAACAAGGACGAGCGGTACAAGAAAATTGATAACCGTCAGAAATTATTTGGATTTTGTATCTGCGCGCATCCGCGTTAATCCGCGGCAAATTTAGCTTTTCGTTCTTTTACTTTCGGCAGGACATAGGTGGGCGCGCTGGGACAGGCAGGAATGCCTGTCCTACTCAAACCTCACCGATACCAATTTCGAAACGCCGACTTCTTCCATGGTCACTCCATAGAGAGCCTTGGCCATCTCCATCGTGCGCTTGTTGTGAGTGATCACAATGAACTGTGTGCTCGCCGACATCTGCGCGACCTTGTTCGTAAAGCGGCCGACGTTGGCTTCATCAAGCGGCGCGTCAACTTCGTCAAGCAAACAGAAAGGCGACGGACGATAATGGAAAATACCCAGGACCAGCGCCAACGCGGCCATCGCTTTTTCGCCACCGGAAAGCAGCAACACGTTTTGCAAACGCTTGCCGGGCGGCTGAGCGATGACATCAATGCCCGACTCCAGCACATCGTCGGCTTCAATCAAACTCATCTCGCCCTTACCGCCACCGAAAAGCTCCTGGAAGAGCTCGCTAAAGTTTTTGTTAATCTGTTCGAAGGCGTGACGGAACCGCTCGCGCGAACGGCGCTTAATCTCGCGCAGCGCTTCTTCTGTGGAAGCGACGCTGTCCACGATGTCCTGCCGCTGCGTGGTCAGGAACAACAGGCGCGCTTCATTTTCAGCCAACTCGTCCAGCGCCATCATGTTGACGCCGCCAAAGGCTTCGATGCGTGACCGCAATTCTTCAACGCGCGCGTGCGCAACATCGAGATCAAAATCGGCTTCGAGTTGTTGTTCCTGAGCAAGTTCTGCCAGCGATTGATTCAGTTCCGACGCGCAGTTTTCACGAACGAAAGTGAGTCGCGCCTGGGCTTCGGCACGTTGCACTTCGATCGCCGCTCGCGAATCGCGTATGTCGGCAGCGTGACGGTTCAAGTCGGAGAGTTGCGCTGCCAGCGCGTCAGCCCGCTGCCGCGCTCCTTCAAGCTGCGTGGTCAATGCTGCGATTTCCTGCTCTTCCCGCTCGCGCTCTTCAGCAACATTGTTCGCCTGGAATTCCAGATCTGCGATGGAGGCCTGCAGACCATTAATGCGCTCGGTGATTTCAACCAGTTCCAGGCGATGGCGTTCAATGCGTCCGGCAACGTCAGCGTATTCCGCTTCTATGCGCCGCAGTTCAGCAGCGGTGCTGCGCCTTCTTTCCGCGGCGGCAGCGGCGGCGGCTCGTTGTTCAGCCAGGGCTTCGCTTTCAATTTCGGCTGAACGCCGCGCCTCTGTCAGA
The DNA here is from genome assembly GCA_035601415.1 of Pyrinomonadaceae bacterium. Taxonomy (GTDB): domain Bacteria; phylum Acidobacteriota; class Blastocatellia; order Pyrinomonadales; family Pyrinomonadaceae; genus PSRF01. The sequence continues at coordinate 35,001 of DATNOG010000230.1, forward strand.
ACTGCAGTCGCGGCGGCCACGGCTTCACCCGCCGCCACGCGTGCTGACTCAGCTTCCTGCGCGTCGGCGAGGGCGGTGGTTCGTCGCTTATCGAGTTCGAAACGCTCCTGCTCAACTCGAGCGCTGTCGTCGGAAACCACGCGCAGGTGGCGTTCGGCGCGCTCAATCTCGTGCGCCAGGCCCGTCGCTTTTACATCGCGCGCCATGGCTTCGCGTTCTTCGCGGCCAATCGCTTCGTTTAAAAGCACGACTGCGTCTTCGAGCCCAACCAGACGCAAACGCGCTTGTTTGGAAGCTTCTTCGGCGTGCTTTGCTTCGTCTGCTAACACTTGCGCGCGCGCTTCCAATTCGCGCAGCTCGCGTTTGAAAGTCAGCAGGCCGGCGCCTTCTTCGAGAGCGCGTGCATCGCCGGCGCTGACAAACTGTCCACTTGCCACCCAATCGCCATTGAGCGTTACAAACATTTCGCCGGTAGCGAGCGAACGCGCCATCGCATTATCCAGGTTGCTGGCCAGGCGCGCATTCAATTTCTCGGGCAACGTGCGCTGCAGCACTGCAAGAAGTTCGCGTGGCGCTCCCAATAGATCGGCGATGCACAGATTATCGCCGATAGGCTCGGTCGCGATTGAAATTGAAAGCGCCGGCCGCTCTTCAACCTGACATGCCAGTGTATTCATTTCCTCGCTGCCGCCATGAAGTCCTGCGACCAGAAAACTGGCGCGACCGCCATTGTTTTCCCTCAACCATTGCGCCCCGCGCGCAGCATCATCGGGCGTGGGAACGACAACCGACTGCAACGATGAACCAAAAACACCTTCAACCGCGCGCTCCCACTTGGCATCCACGTTAAGCGCATCGGCGAGTGTGCCGATAAAGTGGAATTCGCGCGAAGCCTCTTCATTTGCAAACATCAACTGCACCGCAGACGAGTAGTAGGCGCGGCGATCGTCAAGTTCCTGCAAACTTTCGAGCCGATGACTGGTGCGCGAATGTTCATCGCGCACACGAGTCAGCTCAGCTTCGGTATCGCTGACCGCTTCGTGTCCCTGGACCACCGCATCAACCGCGCGTTCACGCTCAGCATTGAGTTCAGCGATATGTTCCCGGGCGGCGCTGATCTCAACGCTAAAAGCATCGGCCGCGGCGAGGTGTTCGGCGTGTTGGGTTGCGGCGCGCTCTCCTTCATGGGCCAGGCCCTGTGCCTGGACTGCCAACCGTTCCAGCGTACCTTCCAGTTGCCGCGCAATCTCTCGCAGTCGTTCGGCAACCGCAGTGTGCTGCAGCAAATCTGCGCGCGCACTTTCGATCTCCGCCTCCGCTCCGGCGGCCAGCGCCAGCTTCCCGGCATACGATTCCTCTGCGACGCTTAAGCTCGCAGCGCTTTGATCGGCTTCGCTTCGTAACCTTGCATCGTCTTCCTGCAAGCGCTTGCATTCCGATTCCACCAGGATCAGGCGTTCGGAGAGTGCGGAAATTTCTGCGGCAACTTCGCCGTTTCGTTTGTCGAGCGAAATCACCTGTTCTTCCTTATAAGCGCGCTCGCGTGTTTGCCGGTCACGCCGCAACACCGCTTCCGCAGCCGCAGCGCGCGCGGCTGCCAAATCGTCTTCTGTTTTTCTCGCTTCCTGAGTCGCCGTACGCGCGTCTTCTTCCTGCCTCGCGAGGTCCTCAGCGACGCGGCGTTCCAAAGCGGTAGCTTCTTCCAACTTTGCCACGGTGTCTTCGAGCAAAGCAGTCAGCTTTTGTTCTTCAGCGACGAACACCCGCTTCAGCAACTCGCGTAGCTCCTCACGAAAGACGCGGTAGCGACGTGCTTTCGCTGCCTGACGTCTTAAGCTGTTAACCTGGCGATCGATTTCGGAAATTATGTCGGAGATGCGAGAAAGATTTCCGCGTGCAGATTCAAGCCGGGCTTCCGCGGCGCGCTGACGAACGCGAAACTTCGTGATGCCGGCCGCTTCTTCAATGATTGTGCGGCGATCCATCGGTTTGGCGGAAAGAATCTGGCCGATTCTTCCCTGCTCGATGATGGCGTAATGTCCGCCGGCAAGTCCGGTTCCAGAGAAGAGATCCTGAATGTCACGCAGCCGGCACAGTTTGTCGTTGAGCAGATACTCGCTTTCACCAGAACGATAAAGGCGACGCGTCACCGAGACTGCCTCGCCCGGAGCAAATTCGAGCGCCAGGTTTCTTCGCCGCCAGTGGCGTTTGTGGTGAGTCTTATGTGCGATCGTCGAGTCAGCAACGACCGAGGGAACTACGCCATCAACCGGTGCCAACGCTTCTATTGGTTCCTGAGCGGCGGCAATCACCTGCTCCTGAACGTCCGCGACCACTTCCGGAGCGGCAATGACGTCGACGTCTATGATCTGCTCGTCGATCTGCTCAAGGGTAGAATCAATGTCTTCGATATCGGGTTCGTGCTCAATTACTTCATCACGCACCAGGTGCATAACGACTTCGGCCATGCCGCTGGGCGCGCGATTGCGCGAGCCTTGAAAGATTACGTCCTGCATGGCACCGCCACGCAGATGTTTCACGCGCTGCTCGCCAAGGACCCAGGCAATCGCGTCGGCAACATTACTTTTGCCGCAGCCGTTTGGTCCGACAATGCCGGTAATGCCGTCACCCGTGAAGAGAATTTCTGTGTAGTCCGCGAAGGATTTAAAGCCGGTAATCTCGAGGCGTTTCAGTTTAAACATGCGCGAATTAGTCTATTGTTTCCAGGGCCCAGGCGCCAACAGACTAACCCCAATCAGGGGACCGCGCGAGGGTGTGCCAATATAAGTGCGAGTTGCTTAGAATGTCAACCAAAACTTGAGGTCAGGAACGGTTATTGAAGTGGACAGCAAAGTTACGTTTAGGCGCTTAAGCGACGCACCCGGAACAATAGCAAAGAACCCGCGCCGCGTAACCTTTGCGCGGCTCAAGGAGAAGGAGTAATTCCGCCAGACAACATCAGCTCAATTCCCTTGCGCACGCCGTCCGGCGTGGTCATTTCAGCCCGCAGTTGGCGGCCGTTGATTAGAATCGTTGGCGTTCCCTCGATGCCTTGTTTGGCCGCGGCCTCCATGTCGGCTTCGATGCGCATTTGGATCTGCTTGTCGTCCATGTCGCGAGTGAACTGCGCAGTGTTCAGACCAAGGTCCGCGGCAAATTTAATGAAGATTGAGCGCGGATTAATGTCATCCTTCCACAGGCCCTGATTCTCGTAGAGTAAATCATGCATTTCCCAGAAGTGGTTTTGAATGCGCGCCGCCTCTGCCGCCTGCGCCGCTGCAAGTGCGTGCTGATGGATTTTGGTCAAAGGCAGGTTGCGAAAAATGAAGTTCAGATGGTCGCCATATTCCTGCTTCAACTTTTTGAGGGTGGGGTGAAGTTGACCGCACGGCGGACACTGATAATCGCCAAACTCTTCTAAAGTAACGACTGTATTTGAAGCGCTCTTGTTCGCGTTGTCAGGCGACTGTGTATCGGTAGTGCGTGAAGAAGAATCTCCTCTCTGATTTGATTTTAGCAGTAACGCCGTGCCCGCTGCCGCTACCAGCAACACCAGCGCGATGATCAAAAAGGGACGATAACTGTTCATAGTTGACTATTTTTTGCTTCGCATCGTGATGGACCATGCTCAGGGCAGCAATTCTCTTCTCGCGTAGAGCAGTAGATCTACTCCTGGCCGCAAAGGAAAACTGCCCTCAGGATTGAAACCTGATTTAACCTGCACATAACGATCGCCGTAAGTGGCTTGCACTTCCGCCGCCTGATTCGTAGAAGCAACAATCATTGGCTCGTTCGATGGCGTAATTCGTCCGTAATAACCAATGCGATTGTAGTCGCGCAAGTACCAGGGCAACGGCCAGTAGTCGGGTGAAACTATCGTGACGCCGGCGGCGGCTCCCTGGTGACTGCGCTGCGCAATCATATTTATTTCGTCGACAAGCTTGAGTGTTTCCCGGCGCGTGTGCGCGTAAACATAAACGTAATAGCGATTGTCGTTGTCGTAGTTGATAAAATTGAGATCGATTGTTTGATAGCCGGGGATAAGAGTTTTCCCATGAATCTCTGTTTGTTTGAGGGCGGGAAGTAAACCAGGCCAGGGATTGGGCGCTACTATCTGATCAAATATCCTGGCGAGACCAGGCAATGGCCCAATGGCTATCAGGAGGATGCAGGCCAGAGCGTACCAGCGGGTACGTTTGCTCACTTCCCATCGCCCGAGCTCTTCATAAAGCCACTCGATTGCGACGCCGCTCGTAAGCGCGAGGGGCACAATGAAATTCAGGCTAAGCCACGGCGTCTTGTAAGCGATCAAAGAATACGCGGCAAGAAGCCCGAAGGCCGAAAGCGCGGAAAACAGCGCAAACAACTTCACGGGTTTCAACACCGTGACTGCCGCGCCGATTGCGCCAAGAACAAGCAGCGGCGACTCCTGCAACAGCAACCACCAAAAATATGTAACCTTTGGATGTTTATGGGCCTCTTTGCCGGTCTTCGTCCAAAATTGAAAAGTCTTCAGTGAGTCGTAAACACCCTTGGGATAGTTTTTGAAGAATGAAGAGTAGAAGAGCACGTTAACGGCGACAAATATGAGCAGCGCCACCATTATCCAGATTGCTAGCTTTCCGGGCCCGCCAACACGCTCAAGGAAGTTGGTGAATGAATTGCCCGCCGTGGAACGTTTGCGTTTCTTCTTTCTTGTTCCGGCGTACGTGCCCGACGCCCCAATGAGCGAGCGGTAAACGAGAGTGATAACCAGCGCAATCACCAATACGCCGGCCGATATGATCGCAGTCTCTTTGGTTGCGAACATCAGCGCGGCGGAAATCGCAGCGAGGATTAAGTAAAGAAGTTGCGCTTGTTCATAAAATTTCAGAGCCGCTACCACCAGACCCAAAGTGAAGAAAACAAACAGCGTCTCGTGGATAAAGTAGCGCGACAGGTAAACCGCGCCGGGTGAAATCGCCAGCAGCAACGCTGCGCCCAGTGTCGCAATGGTCCCGAGATTTCGCCGCAACGTGAATATCAAGCCTACCGTCGCGATACCGAAGAGAGCCGGCACCATCCTGATTGCAACCGTAGTCAGCCCATAACTATTTTGTGCGCCGGCTCCAAAGACCAGGCGCAATAACCAGGGAAAAACGGCGGCGAAATAGTACAAAGTCGGGCCGTGATAGTTTGCCGGATCGTAATGGTAGAAACCGTCGCGCACCAGCCCGACCAGAAAATTTCCGTTGACTCCTTCGTCGTGGTGTAGCGGCACAAGGTTGAGATCGAACAGCCGCAGGCAAGCCGCCACCACAAAGATCGAAATGCTCGCAATGCGCCATGCGGGTTCCGAAATGTCCGGATGCTCGTTAACGCCAGCAGCAGGCGAATCGGCAACGCTCTTTTGTGCCGCTATCTCCTGATTGCTCTGCTTACGGTTGCGTGATTTTGTAGAGGCGGTACCCACCAACTTCTCCTATTAAATGAAATCCGGAAAAGAATCGATCGTTTACAGTCATGAGGTCGCGCTCGTGCGGCCCGACGACGGCGTATTGCACGCCATATTTTTGCAGCAATAGTGGCGCATCCGATCCGCCCGCATAAATCCTTTTGATTTCCGCTTCACGTTGAGTGTAATCCAGGCCATGCGTCCAAATGTGTCCGGGATAACCCATCAGCGATCGTCTTCCCGTTAGGAACACCGGATGATTATGGACCGGCGCATGAATGATCAGCGCTCGTGGTTCTGTTTTCTCTTTTACCAACTCCGCGAACGCCACGCCAGCGGAATCAAACACCTGAAACTTAGCTGACTGCATTACAATTGCGCCCACATCCAGCGCGCCGGCCAGAGTAATGCACGCGAACAAAACTAACGCCAAAAATCTTTGCGCAAAGCCCTTCTGCCACAACCGCGCCAGCAGGATGGCAACCAACGGAGCTGAAGCCACCCACCAGTAAAACAGCACTTTGATGTTGTCCCAAATCCAGGGCGCCATCTTCAGGACGTTGGGGACGATGAAGCACAAACTGAAAGGCGCGAGAAACAGCAGCAGCCGGCGAGACACAAGACGTTTCTTTTCGCCGCGCCAAAGCAGGGCGGCAATTGTCAACGGGAGAAACAAGCCGGCATTCTTTAGCCAGAACCAAACCACGTCGGGTAACCGCTCAAGCGTTGTCCGCAGCCGTGGCATCGTTTGAAGAGTCTGACTTCCGAGTTTGAAGTTGAAGAAGATTTCCTTGGCGCTGTCCCAGCCAAACTCATACGCGAAGAATGCGCTCGAGTTCACAGCGCTGTTGTGAGTTGACCACCACATCTGCGGCAGCGCGATTAAAGAAGCGACAATGAAGAATGTTGTCCAGTCGCGCCAGCGCTGTTGTAGGAGTGCGATGCAGGCGCCTACAACCATCACCACAACAAAACTGTGCGCGTGCACGAGCGGTAACAATCCGGCAATGATGCCGGCGGCAATCATTCGCGCGATTGGAGAGACGCGGAGACGCGGAGACAGGGAGACGGGGAGATGGCCACTCTGTTTCGCAGCGCCTAGCTTTTTGGTTTTCTGTTTGGACTTCTCAGATTTGTTTTTGTTCCCCGCGTCCCCCTGTCCCCGCGTCTCCGCATCTTCAGTGGCCAGCCACCACTGCGTAAACACGATCACGGCCAGCGGCAATCCCAACAGGAAGCCACGCTGTGGAATCAGCAGCGCAGACACTGCGTTGCCCCAGCGCCAGGTTGTTTCCGGAATAATCGTAAACGAAACGGGCAGGGCTTTCAGAAGTTCAGCAGTGCTGTTGTATTTCTGCATCGCCGGCCACAATAAGACCCAACCAAAACCCCCGTTTAGAAAAACTAGTACGGGGGTGAGCAGGGCCGCCAAACGATCGCGCAGAAGTTCGAGCGCCCAACGGTGAAGCACGCCCACAAAAGCGAGCGCCAGCACAAAGTTTTCAATGAACATTGATTGGCGCAAGTCGGCGCCGCAGCGAAGAAAGATCGCGGAAACAAAATCAGTCAGAAAAGGATAGGTAAAACGAACTCCAGCATAGGTTGGATCTTCGGGCAGAAAATTGTTTCCATAAGCAAAACTGGTGATCACGCTAATGTGAAACGGCAAGTCGCCAAAGTTGTTGAGTACGCCAGTATAAATGCCTTCAGGCAAGTCGATCATTGCGCGTTGAAAGACGCGCCACAGGATTACGGCGACGATTGCGTAGAAGATTGTGTAGCCAAGCGGAATTCGGCTGGGGTTTGAAATGCAATCACGCACCCTGCGCCAGGCTTTTATCACGTCCTGCTGCACCACAACTCTGCGATGCGAATTTTTGAGCAGGACAAGCGGAGCGGCGAGCACAACGAGCGTGAGAAGAATTGCGAGCGGCGTGAGTCCGAGAAACGATGCGACGATGAAGCCGATCAAGCCAAGGGCCGCGATTCCCGTGCAGGCGCCGGTGCAAAGGCGCGCCGGAAAATTCCCGACTTCATCGTAAGCATAAGTGGCCAGTGTGCCACTGGCCGTCACTAAAAGCAGGAGCGCAAGTGAAATGATCAAGCAGTTGTAGACGGGTCAAGGGCGAAACGATTGCTCCCGTCTGCGTCCTTCTTATGATCGAGAATAATTACCGCGGCGGATTATACGCGAA
>DATNOG010000231.1:0-8604 GCA_035601415.1 Pyrinomonadaceae bacterium
TCTGTCTCACTCGATTTCAAAGCGTATCTGTTGCGAAGCGCTCTGTTTTGAAGTGCGATCGATGATCGTGACCTGCATCAGGTAACGACCAGCCGGCAGACCCGCAAGGGGAATCTCAGCAGCGTAGAGTACTCGCGAAACGTCGGCGATGTCTTCAGTTGGTATCTTCTTCAAGGGAGTAGTGACCACCGGCTGATCGTCGCGAATGAATTGCACTTGCAGAGCGATGTCCGCTTTAGACTCAGGCGGCGGCGCGAGCCTCGCATTGTAAATGAAAATTACAAAGCGCAGGTTACTGTTGTGTTGAAAGCGATGCGAGATGCTCAGCTCCAGCGAACTCGTCAGCGTTTGGCTGGTTTCGGAAGTGGTGTTCACCGCGGACGATGGGCGGACGCCAACCAGCACACTGCTTAAGCCCAGTTGAGTCGCTTTCAGATTTGGAATTTCAACCCAACCGTTCGCGCTGCCGATGCGGCCGCTCTTCGCATCTCTGGCTCCCACCCGAACCTGATACAAACCGGGCGGCAGAAAAATCTGATAAGAATATCTAACTACGCCACGTCCGGGAGCATCACTAGCCTGTGTTTCAACGGTGACGCGCTTGGTGAATGACGAGCCCGTCTGACCGTGGTCGTTGTAAAAAACACCGGCGACGTCGACTGCCGCCACTTGTTTTCCGCCAACGTCTTCGAAAGTAAGAAAAGAGCTGGGCACTTCCATCATGGTGCTCAGCATCCAGCCCTTGTCTGATGTGTTGACGTAATTCAAGTTCAACGAAATTGGAATTGCGCGTTCCGGAAAAGTCGTACCCAACTTCTGACGCAGATCCGGCTCTTCAGTTTTGGCAGCAGGCACAGACGCAGGCGGTTTTGCTTTACTCGGCTTCGCGGCGGCCACCTCGGGCTCAACGTCGAAAAATCCCCGCCTGACCTGCACGGTTAGTTGCGGGTGGCCGATAACTTTCACTTCGATGCGATGAAACTTGCTGGCGTGTTGCGTCTCGCCTTCCGGCTTCCAGGCCAGCAGATAATAGGCGGACGTTTCCTTCAGAGCGCGCGTCAGACCCACGCCCAGCGCGTTAGTATTAAAGACAGCTCTGCCGCCGGTGTCGCGGGCCAGAGCATTCAAAGTATCCTGCGAGGCTGCGAGTTCACCCATCTTTGAGTGCTCAAGTCTGCCCGAAACGTCAAAGCCTGCATCACTGCTGGCATCCGGCAACCCACTAACCAATCCGCGCGCGTCCAGCGAATAAATGACCACGTCGCTTTTGGCCGCCGCGCTGGTAATCCGCTGCAGGCGGTTCATCGAGTTTTCGTGCGGATTAAGAAAGAAGCCACCCGAGATAAAAAATATTAGCTTTCGTCCTGGCAGTTTGTTTGCCGAACGAACCAGGCTGTCAAGCCCTCCCAGTGTCGCCATTGTCACGTTGTCGGCTTGCTGCAACATGACGCGTGCACGATTGCGCACTTCAATTTCCGCGGACTCGGCAGTCATTCCCAGGTTTTGTCTGATAGTTTCATCGATAAAGTAACTCGTCGTGTCCCGATCAAACGATTCGATCAGCAGCGCCTGATATTCCGTCATCGGCGGCCGCTCCATGTCGCGCACGAAATAAGGATGGACATTGAGCCGCTCGAGCGCTGCGCGAAGCACCGTCTTGTTATTCGTCAGTTGTTGTAGAAAGCCGATTTGGCCGCTGGCTGACGTAATCGCAACCTCATCGTTCTGGCCCATCTGCTTGTCGATGAAATTGCTGATTAGTTTCTTGCCGGCTTTTAGACTGGCTAAGTCGAGATGCAGATCGTCAAGATAAAAGAAGATAGGCCGGCCGCGATCGAGCGGCACCGGGGCAGTGGGGTTTGCATTGCCGGTGCGATTGGCAGTTCCGCGTGCAGCCGCAAGCTGAGATTCTTCGTTCGCGCTGCCGGCGGTGATGCGTTCAAAGAAATCGATCGGCTTGGGCTGGCCGTCGATGCGCAGTTCAAAGTCTTCTTTTTTTAAGCCATCGACGAAGCGGCCCTGCTTATCAAAAACCATTACATCTGTTTGCACGAGCTCGGTGTACACGCGCAAAACATCTGTCTGGTCGTGCCGGCCGCGTTCCGGCGTCTGCGCAAATATGGGTGCACAAACGAGCGCGCACAGCAAAACGCACATTGTCGCAGTTTTCGAAATGCCAGGCGTCAAGTGCATAACCTGTAAGGTATCTTAGCTAACAATTTTTCCGGGGAGACGCCTGCTGCAGGAGCAGCCAGAGAACGAAAGACGATCCGCCTAAATAAGCAATGAACGTCGATGCGCTAACTATGTATCAAACCGCAGCCGTCGCGCAACAACAAACAGCGAAAACCTTTCGTCCGAGAAAATGGATTCTGCCGGTGTGCAGTCAGGCAGGCGATACTGCAACCGCGCCGTTAACCAGCGCCAAAATTATGTTCCTGTCAGCGTCCAACGCTACCAGGTCCGCTCGCTTCCCTGCTTCGATTGAGCCACAGTCGTGGTCGATTCCCAGAAACTTTGCTGGATTAGTTGCAGCCATACGCGCCAGATCAACTTCAGAAACGCCAAGTGATCCCATCGTACGGATTGCGTCGCGCAAAGTGATTACGGAGCCGGCAATGTTGCCGCGCTGGTTGCGCGCTTGGCCATGCTTTACAGAAATTGATTCACCCCAAATTTGATAATCACCATCACCCAGACCGGCGGCGGCAATCGCATCGCTAATCAGCAGCAAACGCTCCGCGCCTTTGGTTTTCAGGATCAGTTTCAGCGTTTGACGATTCAGATGAATGCCATCCGCGATCACATCGCAGGTTACTTCGTCGCGCAGCAGACCCCAGCCAACTGGCCCAGGGGCGCGCTGATGCAAGGGCGCCATCGCGTTCATGAAGTGAGTCATGTGTCGCGCGCCGCCGGCAAGCGCTTCGTCAAGCACAGCAAATCCGGCGCGCGTATGTCCGATGGAAACAATCCAACCACGCCGCTTCAACTCATGAACCAGTTCGATGCCGCCTTCGATCTCCGGAGCGAGCGTCATCAGGTGCAACGCCGCAGTATTGGCCAGCGTTGGCAAACTATCGAGTGCGTCGTGTTGGGCGAAGCTGCGAAAGTATTGCGAATGTAAAGCGCCACACTGCGCCGAGCTTACAAAAGGACCTTCATAATGAACGCCCAAGATCTGCGCGCCCTCAATCGATGTCATCGCGGTTTCAATCGTAGCGACGGCACGTTGGTAGTCCGCTTCCGGCGCCGGCACCAGTGTAGGTAACCACGCAGTCACGCCTTGCGCAGCAAGAAATTCGGAGATGCGGCGCAGGCCAGCAGCGTCGGCGTCCATCGTGTCCACGCCTGCGGCCCCGTGAATGTGCACGTCGATGAAACCGGGAAAGAGCGTGCACCCGGCAAGATCAATGGCCTCAACACTCGCAGACGACGTGTCGATTTCTGAATCACTGACGCTCTTGATTCTCCCGCTCTCAATGAGCAGGTCGGACTTCTGAGTCACGCCCTCGGGAAGGACGATACGTGCATTTTGCAGCAGCGTTTTGTTTGAGTTGGACGGCTTCAAGAAATTGAGAGCGTGTTATCAATAACTAGCATTTGCGGGCTCGAGTGCATCAATCAAGATCACTTCGATACCCTACACAGCAAAACGATGTTACGTCTTTCAATCGCAGAGCAAAAGCCTCGCGGCACAAGTGTAGCCCGCGAGCTTACGGCTCCACAAAAAACGCGTTGACTTTGGATTATTGTTACGTCAGGAAATCCCGAATTTGATTTACAAGCGAACTTAACAGGCCAGACGCGCGCCGATTAAAGTAATTAGCAATCTAATCTCACGCCAGCGCCGGCGCTAAATAAGCTTCGGTAACGCCGTCGAGAAATACCCAGAGCGCCTGGGCGCCCGCACTCGCGGCCGCGGTGACACGCTCTTTATCGGCTGCCGTCGAGCACTCTTGAGAGAGAATGCGCTGTTCGACTTCTTTGTGAAGCAGATCAATCGACTCATGCACGCGAAAGAACGACACAGCGCGTTCGTCAGCGATTCCATAAAACTCTTTTAAGCCGGCTCGTTTCGTTTTTGCCACTTCCGGAATCTGAGTTTCGTACGCGTAAAGCGCCGCCAGACCTTCGCGGTAGTCAACGCTCTGTGTAAGTTGTTTCAAACGCGCCACTGAATTTTTCGTCGTTGGCAACAACTCGGCATTCCTGACTTCATCGCGCGTCACACCCAAACTCTCGGCGAACCGCAACCACAATTCAGGATGATTCTCCTCACCCTGCTCTTCTTCGATCAAATTCTCGAGCAACATTTGCCGAGTTTCGAGATCGTCGCAATGCGAGTGCACGGCGCTGACATATGTTGGGAAAGCGCGAACGTGCGCGTAGTACTGTTTTGCGTACTCCTGCAAAATCTCTTTGCTTAACTTGCCTTCGCTCCAGGCAACGTAGAATGGATGCTTGAGCATTGAATGCTGCATTACGGCCGCAAGTAAGTCGCTTTCAAACGTCGAGCTGGTTAACGAATCGTTCGCGATTGTCATGTGTTCCTCCGAAAGTGGTCGCCGAATTTTGCCGCCGATTATAGCTGCTGACGTAAAGCGTGACTAGCGAAACCTTCATCAGCCGCAACCCGCGATTAATTGGAATGCCGGCCGCGCTCGAGTTGCGCAATAGCTTTCTGCACCACTCCGTTTGAAGCTCTTAAGGCGTCTTTCGCCACGCGCAACGTGCAACCAGTCTTTGAAATAACTAAAGCCGTTCGCAGATCGCCTGCCGCCGCTGCCAATTTTTCCTTCGCCGCCTCTTCAGTAAGTCCGGTTTCAGCCACGATGATTCTTACTGCCCGCTCGCGTAGTTTGGCATTGCGAGTTTGTAAATTCGTCATGCGGTTGCCGGTAACATAACCCAGCTTAACTAACGTTGCCGTAGATAACATGTTGAGGACCATTTTCTGTGCAGTGCCGGCTTTCAGTCTGGTCGAGCCGGCGATAACTTCTGGTCCCACCACCGGCACAATACTAATCTCCGCTGCTTTTGCGATTGGCGATTCGGGAACACATGTCACGGCCACGGTGAATGCACCGAGCTCGCGCGCATACTTGATCGCACCTACCGTGTATGAGGTTCTACCGGAAGCGGCGACGCCGACCAACGCGTCGTCTTTCGTGAAACCGCGCCGGCGCAAATCATTAGTGCCCGCGTCCGAGTCATCTTCCGAAGCTTCCACGGCGCGGTAGCAAGCTTCGTAACCACCGGCGATGACCGCCTGGACCAGTTCGGGAGCAACTCCGAATGTCGGCGGACATTCAGCGGCATCGAGCACACCCAGGCGGCCAGAAGTTCCCGTGCCGATATAAAACAGTCTGCCGCCTTTGCTCAGCCTGCCTACGATTCCTTCAGTTGCTTTTTCGACCGCGGGTAAGACGAGACGTACTGCCGGCGCGACCAGGTTGTCCTCCTCGTTCATCAAACGCACGATGTCCGCCAGCGGCAACTCGCTCAAGTTGAGCGTGTTTGGATTTTCCTGTTCCGTGATTGGCAGCTCAGCAGAGTTATCTGAAGTCATGTGATTCCGAGGCTCAAACGGCAAGCGCTAAATTGTTGAGATGAGCGCGCGCCATTCTTGCTGCTGCGATCGCCGGCGGAAATTTTGGCCGCGTTAAATGAGCGCGCGGAGCTGTTTTCAGTATCGCAGCACGTAAGTGTGACAGCACTAGTTCGCCACTCGAGGCAAACACGCCGCCAACGTAACCGACCGGAAAAGTTTCGCGCTCCAATTTCAGGTTACGAATTACCGCGTTGGCAGCCAAGCCGAGTTCTTTGCCTGCTTCAATTAGAATTTCGCGCGCTACTCGATCTTTTGCTCTCGCAGCCTGGATCACAAACTTGCCAAACCCGGCAAGGCACTCGTTGGTAATCGAAGGCGCGTAGATCGCCGTCGATAGATCGTCCGGATTGGTCACGTGAAAGTAACTGCAGGCCGCGTCGCTGAGTGAAGTAGCTGGCCCTCTGCCGTCGGCAGCATGCGCGATCGCGCGCAACCCGCGCCGCGCAATCCACGCGCCGCCACCTTCGTCACCCGCAAGCGGCCCCCAACCGCCGGCGCAAGCCTGTTTGCCACGAGCGTTGCTGCCACAGCAGATCGATCCAGTGCCGGCAATTACGATCAATCCCGGTTCACCTTCCGTTACCCCATGCAGTGCGATTTCAGCGTCACCAAGCACCACGACCACGCCATTGCTGATGTTCTTGAGCGCCTCATACATGCGCGCTCGCAACTCGAGACGTCGCACGCCGGCGAGACCAACTTCGGCAGCGACAAGATCTGTTCGCCGCAAACGCGCCGCGTCGCAGGCTTTGTCTACCGCCTCGCGAACTGCTGCTGCTGCCTTTACCACACCAACGCGCAACGGGTTCGACGGCCCGGCGCGTCCTTCGCCCAGTAAATTCAAGTTGAGATCGAGAATTACGGCGTGGGTTTTTGTTCCGCCGCCGTCCACACCAACTACCGCTCGCCGCGAAGTCGGATAGCGGTCCTTCAGAAAAGGCAGTGGGTTTTTGCTAGTCATAAGCAGCGGCGAAAAAGTTGCGCCGTAGTAATTCTAAAAAACGCCCAGCCATAATGGAAACTAAAAGATTTTATTATTACAATAACAATGCCTGATACTGGAGGAGCGCATGGAGATACGACAACTAAGGGCCTTTGTTGCAATTGCCGACACGGGCACATTCACCGCGGCTGCGCAGCAAGTTCACGTTACGCAAGCTGCGATCAGCATGCAGATCCGGCAATTGGAAACTGAGTTGGGCGCCAAACTGTTTGTGCGCGCTCCGCGCCGGGTGGTGTTGACGGAAGCAGGCGAGCAATTGCTGCAGCGAGCGCGACACATCCTGCGCGATCACGATGCGGCCGTCGACGAAGTGGCGGAGTTGGCGGGAACACAGCGCGGGCGTTTGCGGATCGGCAGCGCCTCGGCGGTGGTCACGACCGACGCCTTGCCGAGACTTTTGAAAGAAGTGCGAAAGCAACATGCAGGCGCAAACATAAGTTTGATTTCAGGGACCAGCGACGCGCTGGTCCACCAGCTCCTCAACGGCGAGTTGGAACTGGCGTTTGTATCCTTACCAGTCGAGGCCCGCGGCATACACACCGAGCGGCTCAGCCAGGACCAACTGGTGGCCATCGCGTCGCCGCGTCACCGGCTGGCAAAACAAAAGACAGTTAGCGCCTACACTCTGGCTGGAGAAAAGCTGATCCTCGGCGAGCGCGGTGGGAACACGAGGCGATTGATCGATCAGTTTTTCGCGCAGGCGGGGGTATCGCCTCAGGTGTCGATGGAACTTAGCCGGCAAGCTGCAATTCGCCGCATGGTGGAAGAAGATATGGGCGTGGGAATTGTTCCGCTGCAATCAGTTAGCGATGCAGTCGCAAAAGGCCGGCTAATAAGATGGTGGATCGAAGGCGCGCAAATAAATTGGGAACTCGGAGTAGCAAAACACATCGGCGGTTACGAGTCGCCGATTATGGAAACGTTCATTAAGATCGCGCGCAAGTATTTTGGGAGCGAAGGTAGCAGTGGCAAAAAAGGTGGGCTTCCGAGGTCGCCAAAGAAGAAGAAAGCTAGACGTTAGACTTCCTGGTACAGTTTGAAACTTCATTCTCTTTCTCATTAGCACCGTGGCTTTAGCCCGGTGATCTTTGGAGGCTCGGAACGGGAAACCGTTTAAACGGTTTCGGGTCGTGTAGGTTAGTGTGCCACCGCGCTAAAGCGACGGTGCTAATAAAATGGGATAGACAAACTCCAACAGCAACGGTGTCAATGGTCGCGTGACAGAGCTTCAAGCAAACGGTCAATATCCGCTTCATTGTTGAAGAAATCTGTTGCCACCCGAATTCCCTGCGGCTTTTCCGTCACGATTATTTTTTGGCTCGCGAGTTTTGCAACCAATTGACCGGGTTCGTTGGCGGCAACCAGCGTCTCTGCCGAGCGCGTTCGCTCATTGCTGATCGGAGACAGCACTTCCCAACCAGAATCGATCAACCGATTAGTCAGATCACGATTCAGTGCGAGCGCGCGCTCCTCAATATTCTCGATGCCAATATTGCTCAGCAGATCTACCGATGCGCCCAGTGCAAAAATGCCGGCGTAATGGGGACAACCGATTTCCGCACGCGCAGCAGCATCGTGTCTCAAATGTGCTTCATCGTTACGCATCGTAAAAGGGTCCTGCAGGCTGAGCCAGCCAATCGCGTGCGGCTTTGAACGCGCCAGTAGTTCCCGCGACAGGTAAACGAAACCGCTGCCATAGCCTGACAGCAGCCATTTGTGGCCAGTGGCACAGAGCGCATCGATCTTCATGCGCTTTACATCGATCGCAAAAGCTCCCACCGACTGGGCAGCATTTACTACGAAGGCATGCCCACCTTTTGCATTTCCTAATTCTTCCAAGTCGCTGCGGAAGCCGTTGGAGAATTGCACGTGGCTCAAACAAATCACTCCGGTGCGCACGTTCATGGCGTCGCGGATATCCTGAGTTTGGACTTGACCTTCGATTGCTTTAACCAGATGAATGGGAATGCGCCGGTTCATCCACGGCAAA
>DATNOG010000232.1:0-28394 GCA_035601415.1 Pyrinomonadaceae bacterium
AGCCTGATCCATTTCGCTATCGGCGACGATCGCATGCCGCGCGAAATGATCCGCGCCCTGGGCATTCTCAAAAAAGCCGCCGCAGTCGTCAATCATGAACTTGGGAAACTCCCGAGCGACAAGCTGAGGCTCATCGAACAAGCTGCCGATGAAGTAATTGTCGGCAAGCTGGACGATCACTTTCCCTTGCGCGTCTGGCAGACCGGTAGCGGCACGCAAACGAACATGAATGCCAACGAAGTGATCTCGAATCGTGCTATCGAGATTGCCGGTGGCGTTTTGGGCGGTAAAACACCAGTCCATCCGAATGACGATGTGAATATGTCGCAGTCGTCAAACGACACCTTTCCTACGGCGATGTACATCGCGGGGGCCGAGCAGTTGACCTGGTTGATTCCTGAAATCCAAAACGTACACGCTGCGATTGCAGCAAAAGCCGAGGAGTTTAAGGACGTAGTAAAAATTGGCCGCACCCATCTTCAGGACGCTACACCTTTAACCGTGGGCCAGGAGATGTCGGGCTGGGCCAGTCTGCTGGAAAGAGATATCGAACGTTTGAAAATGACCCTGCCGGGTGTGTTGGATTTGGCGATTGGTGGCACTGCCGTCGGTACCGGTCTGAATTCGCATCCTGAATTTGGTGAACGTGCTGCCAAAAAGATTGCGGAGTTAACGGGGCTACCGTTCAAATCGCATCCAAATAAATTCGCCGCTCTATCAGCTCACGACGAAATCATTTTTGCGAGCGGCGCGCTCAAAACACTGGCTGCCTCGCTGATGAAGATTGCCAACGACATTCGCTGGCTGGCATCAGGTCCGCGCTGTGGTTTGGGTGAATTGATACTGCCGGAGAACGAACCTGGCTCTTCAATCATGCCGGGCAAAGTGAACCCTACTCAAAGTGAAGCCATGACGATGGTGGCGGTCCAGGTTTTTGGCAATGATACGGCCATCACAATTGCCGGCTCGCAGGGAAACTTTGAGTTGAATGTGTACAAGCCCGTCATGATTCACAACTTTCTGCATTCGATTCGCTTACTGCACGATGCGTGTCACGGCTTTGTCGAGTACTGCATTAAAGGCATTGAATTGAATCGCGCACAGATTGACGATCACTTGAATAACTCGCTGATGCTGGTTACCGCGTTGAATCCACACATCGGCTATGACAAGGCGGCGCAGGTGGCAAAGAACGCGCACAAGAAAGGGATCAGCCTGCGCGAGTCGGCAGTCGAGCTGGGATTTTTGAGCGGCGAGGATTTTGACAAGTACGTCAAGCCGGAAGAGATGACGCATCCCTAGTCAGAGGTCAGAGATCAGAAGCCAGCGGTGCCGAGCCTGAACCTGGACACTAAGTTCTGACCGACCTCTGACCTCTGACTTCTGACCTCTGACTTCTGATCTCTGCTTCATGCCTGATCGAAACGACAGCGTAAAAGAAAATGTTGCCGGAGCGTACTACGTCGACTCGACGTGTATCGACTGTGATGTCTGTCGCGATACGGCGCCGGCAAATTTTATGCGCTCTGACAAGAACAACTACTCTTTTGTGTTCAAGCAACCTGAGAGTGAAGAAGAGAAGACGCTATGTGAAGAAGCGCTTTTATGTTGTCCGGTGGAAGCTATCGGAAACGATGGCGAAGAGTAGGACAGACATTCTTGTCTGTCCCTTTTTCTTTATAAAAATAGAGACATCAATGGAAGAACCGCGGACAGGCAGGAATGCCTGTCCTACCATCAATGCTTTGCACTCAAACAACGTCGGTGCAAGAATAAGACCTCGTAAGCGTTCTCAAAAGGCGGGCGCAAGATGAACATTTGGCGCCAAATGTTTTGAATTGGAAGAGGGACATGATGCTTAGAAAAATGTTAACGATCGTTGGCGCCATTGCCCTGGCCACAGTTTTGGCGGGCCAGGCATTTGCCAAAGAAATTACTGTGCGCGGCCGACTGCAAAAGACAGTCGAAGCCGGCGGTTGGGTCATTGTTGCCGGCAATCAGAAGTATTTGCTTCTCAATGCTCAGCGTTATCAAAACGAGAAATGGTTTGTGGAAGCGTCTGAAGTGGAAGCTGTTGGCGAAACCAAAACAGATGTAATGACCATCTACATGGAGGGCACTCCGTTTGAGTTGCGGACACTGCGCCCTTTAGCAGAAGGCGGCTCCGCCGCCATGCAAAACGATTCAAGAGCGCTAACAAAAGTATTGGTTACCGGCGACTCGATCATTCAGGCGCAGCCAGACACTGCGATCCTAACAATCTCTGTCGTAACCCAGGCGCGTGCTGCGCTTGACGCGCAACAGCAGAACGCCAACAAGAGCGATGCGGTGGTCCGCGCGCTTAAGTCGGTGGCAGGCGCCGGTTCGGAAGTCAAAACGAGCGGCTACAGCTTGCAACCACAGCGTGTTTACAAAGAGAACCAGCCGCCCACGATCGTCGGCTATGAAGCCCGCAATAGTGTCACCGTGACGATTGCCGATTTAACAAAAGTCGGCGCGGTGATCGACGCCGCTTCACAAGCCGGAGCCAATGACGTTGCCGGCATCTCTTTTACGTTACGGAAAGATCGGCCCGCGCACGATCAGGCACTGGCAGAAGCGACGCGTGAAGCAATTAGCAAAGCACAGGTGATTGCCGGCGCGCTGGGCGGTCGTGTAGTGCGCATAATCGAAGTACAGGAAGAAGGATTTGAACGGCCGCGCCCAATTTACCAGGCCGAGTTCGGTCGAATGACCACTGCGGCGGCGGTCCAAACGCCGATCGAAGTCGGCACGCTGGACATAACGTCGCGCGTTCAATTAGTTGCCGAAGTTGAAGTCGGTGCGCGCTGAGCATGCAGCTTGTCTGTCTTATTAGATTCAAACACCCTGAGTACCGATTTAGTTGACCGCTGGCCGTCATAATGTTTTAGTTACTATCAGTTTTACAGTTTCTGGCGCTGATTAGCCCCCTGAAAATGGACGAATGCTCGCCTCGTTTTCAAGCGGGGCTTTACTTTCTTTGCGAATAACGAGGAGCGACAAGCATGCCGCCTTTTGCACCTTTGCACACTTCCCGTATCCTATGAATCATGGCAAAGCCTAATCGTGAGTTTTCCCTGCTAACGGTTGCGCACCGAGTCAGGCCGTCAGGTCCCCTGTGGAACCCGGCCGCTGATGTCTATCGCACCGGCGACGGTTGGATGGTTAAGCTCGACGTGGCCGGCATTTCGGCCGACGAATTGGAGATCGATTTGGATCAGACAAGCTTGAGAGTAAGAGGTTGTAGGCGCGATACAGTCTATAAAGAAGGGTTTAGTTATCAGCAAATGGAAATAACCTACAGTCGCTTTGAAAAGACGATTCAGTTTCCCTGCCCGATCGAAGAAGCCTCACTCGCACATGATTATCGCGACGGGTTTCTCATTATCAACCTGCACTGCAAATAGGATTGCGGTCACGCGGGAAACTTTTCAGGGTTAATTAACAGTGGCAGAGAATGCTGACAAAACAAAAGCCGAGACGGAAACAGAAGCTGCGCCTGCTGGAGTTGTAAATTCAGCCCCAAAGCCGGGCGAGCCATTTGAGGTTGCGGTGCTGGCTCTGCAAAACACAACGCTGTTTCCGGAGACAGTTGTTCCTCTTTCAATCGGACGGGCGCGATCGGTAGCAGCGGTTGAAGCGGCGCTAAGCACCGAAGAAAAACTGCTCGGCTGCATTACCGTGCGGCCCGAGATTACCCTCGGCCCTCAAGACGCGAAGCCTGCGGACCTTTATGAGGTCGGCACGCTGGCCATGATCAAGCGTATGGAGCGCCTCGGCGAAACGGTGCACATCATCGCGCAAGGCAGCGATCGCATCAAAGTAATCTCATGGAAACAGGATGAACCTTACTTGCGCGCTGTCGTGCAGATTCTTCCTCCAGTGCAAACGAAGGACACCGAAGAAGTAGAAGCAACCAAGCGTAATGTGCAGTCAATGGTGCAGCAGGCGCTGGCGTTGTTGCCCGGCATTCCGCCTGAAGTTCGGGTTGCGATTCTCGGTTCGGTAGAGCCGGTTCGGCTCGCTTATTTCCTCGGTTCGATCCTGAACCTTGGTGTCGAGCAGGAGCAGAAGATGCTTGAAGCAAATTCTGCCGACGAGTTGCTGCGATTGGCGCATGGTTACCTGGCGCGCGAGCTGGAAATAATTCAACTGCGTTCGAAGATTGCTACCGAAGCTCAATCGGAAATGGACAAGGCCCAGCGCGATTACGTTTTGCGCCAGCAAATGAAGGCCATCCAAAAAGAATTGGGCGAGGATGAAAGTGGTGAACAGGCCGAGGCAGAGATGCTGCGCGAACGCCTGGCAAAGGTGGACCTGCCCGATGAAGTAAGGACCGAAGCGGAACGAGAGTTGAAGCGTCTCGAGAAACTTCCGGCGGCGGCGCCCGATTATCACGTCATTCGCACCTACCTGGATTATGTGCTCGAACTGCCCTGGCGCAAGTCGTCGGAAGACAAGCTTGACTTAAACGAAGCGCGCAAGATTCTTGACGAGGATCATTACGGTCTGGAAGACGTGAAGGAACGCATTCTCGAGTTTCTGGCAGTCATTAAACTTAGGCCTGATACCAAAAGTCCGATTCTCTGTTTTGTTGGCCCACCGGGCGTGGGCAAGACGTCGCTCGGCCGATCCATCGCGCGCGCGCTGGGCCGGCAGTTTGAGCGAATGTCGCTGGGCGGCATGCGTGACGAAGCGGAGTTGCGCGGCCATCGACGCACCTACATTGGTTCGATGCCAGGCAGAATTATTCAATCGCTGCGGCGTGCGGGCGTTAACAATCCCGTGCTGATGCTCGATGAAATTGACAAGCTGGGCAACGACTATCGCGGCGATCCTTCGTCGGCATTACTCGAAATTCTGGATCCGCAACAGAATAATTCTTTTCGCGATCACTATTTGGATCTTCCATTTGATCTTTCGCGCGTCTTTTTCATTGCCACCGCTAATCAGCTTGGGCCAATCCCCGCGCCTCTGCGAGACCGAATGGAAGTTATTGCCCTCCCCGGTTACAGCGATATGGAGAAGTTGCAAATTGCCAAACGTTATTTGATTCCGCGCCAGACCGAGGAGAACGGTTTGAAGCCCGGCCAATTGACAATTACCGACGCAGCAGTCGAGCTGATTGCCGCGCGCTACACGCGCGAAGCTGGTGTTCGTCAAATCGAACGGACCATTGGCAGCATTGCGCGCAAAGTGGCGCTGAAGGTTGCGCAGGGTGTAGCAGAAACCGTCACCGTGGATGCGGCCGACCTGCACGATTATCTCGGCGCTCCTAGATTTTATCCTGAACAGGCGCGCAAGGAGTTGCCGGCCGGCGTTGCGACCGGCATGGCCTGGACTGAGATGGGCGGCGAAGTTCTTTTCATTGAAGCGACGCTGCTTCCCGGCGGCAGGGGCCTGACCATCACCGGCCAACTTGGTGAAGTGATGCAGGAATCAGCGCGCGCTGCGCAGTCGTATCTCTGGTCACACGCAAATGAGTTTGGCATTAATCCGGAAATGTTTAAGGACTATGGCGTTCACCTGCATGTGCCCGCCGGCGCGATTCCCAAAGATGGACCAAGCGCGGGCGTGACGATCACTGCTGCACTGGCGTCACTTTATACCGGTCGGCGTGTGCGTCCGGATACGGCGATGACCGGTGAGATAACACTTTCGGGTTTGGTTTTTCCCGTCGGCGGCTTGAAAGAAAAGATACTGGCAGCGCATCGCGCGGGTATTCGTCGCATCATGCTGCCGGCGCGCAACGAGGCCGACATTGAAGATTTGCCCGATGACGTGCGCAAGCAATTGCAGATCGTGTTTGTGGCGCGGATTAGTGAAGTGATCGACGCTGCGCTCGAGGTGTTGGTGGCAAACCCGCCCCCACCGCTGCCCACTGGCGCGCAACGTGATGCTGCTGGCCGGCAAACAGAGTCAACACTGGAACCAATAGCAGTGCGTCAAGCTTGAGCGCATCAAGAATGCAAACAAAGAGGCGGTCGGAATTTCTTTTAACCCAAGCCTGACATTTCCCAGTTATGGCTCGTCCTAGACAGGACTGTTCCAACCAAATGACGTTCATATTGATTGTGTCTCTGCTGTTAAGCCACACGCCCGGGGTTCGGACGGCTGCTCGTCGCTGGCGGCCGGCAATATTTCACGGACTCACGGTCGGCAAATCCAAGCGAGTCGATATGCTGCGTGCTTTGGGTAAACCAAAGTGGGCTCGAGTTACACCGGGAGCGGAGGATGATGACCCGGATGAAGGTGCCCACTCAGTCCACTCCCATTCAGCGAGCATTCCGCAGCCACGCAATCCAAAAAGAAAGGCGGGGAAATTTGATTCCCCGCCCTTTGTAGTTAGGCAAGCGGGACAGACAGTGTCTGCCCGACTCTTCTAGTTGCCAAAGCGCCCGCGATATTCACCGGAGACGATGAAGGCTTTCACCATGTCCGCCTGAACGAAGTTTCCGTTGAACTGGTTCAGCTTGTTCAGCCAGAAGTTAAAGCCGTCCAGGTTGTTGTCCGGTGCATCGTCAGGATTGCGCCGCAGATAACCAAAGTACTGCATCAGGACAAACGCCCGGTTGAATTGGGATGCCTTGAAGCTCGGTTTTTCCGTAATCTTCCGCAGCACTGTGGCCCGCGTCTCAGTAGCATTGTTTAGTCCGTTGACCAATGCGTCTCGCTCAGCGGTGGTAAAGGTCGCACCGGTGTTTGCGATCAACGTGTCAACGTACTGCGCATTGCTAAGCGCACCGTAGATCGCCACGAAGTCAGGTCGCAAAACAAAATCATTGAAGTATGCGACCTTGTTCGCTTCGAGCACGGCGGCTGAGCCGGGTGCAGTGAAAATGAAACCACGTTGCAAGGCCTGAGTGTCCTCCACAAACCCGCGATAGCGTGGCAGGGTCGGTCCAAACGCGGCCCTGTTTGCCAGGAAAGCAACAAAGCCGGTCTCCTGGTATTCGATCGAGAGGAAGAACGCCGCCGATACGTTGATGCGTCTGATGTCGATGCAAGCTGCATCGCTACCACAACTCGTTATCTGATCGGTCCAGAAGGCGAGACCGGCAGCATCCGGTTCGCGGTTGAGGAAGTCGTGATAATGCTGACGCACAAAGAATCCCGCGTCGTCGATCGCGTTCGCCGGTGGCGGAGTCCATAGTGAATCATTGATCTGAAGCGTGGCATTTTGCGGTACGCCCAGCGTAGCGCCGCCGGCAGCATTCGTAAGCGTGAGTCCAAGCAGCTCGCTGCCCTCAACGAACGCGTCCTGGTTCACCAGCACGGTGAAGGTCTTCGTGTTTTCGCCCGCTGCGAAACTCAGTGTGCCGAGCGTCGTCGTGTAATCCGAGCGCTCGCTAGCGGTCATGTCGGAGGTGGCGTAATGGACCGTTACTGGCAGTGTCGTGGTTCCAATGCGCTTGACGGTGATGTCAATGCTGCCGGCATTTTCCGCAACGGTATAGGTCGCCGAGTTGAACTGGATGTAACCGCCCGTCGGATCGTCATTCACGATCGTCAAGACAGCCGCGTTCGGAGCGATGAGGTCACCTGATCCGCCGGGGCTACCGAGCGTTAGGTTTACCGTTTCATCCGGTTCATTGATGAAGTCTTCAGTGATAGGAACATGCACTTGCTTGGCTGTCTCGCCATCGTTGAAGGTTACTGTTTGAGTGACACTGGTGTAGTCACCACCGACAACCGTGGCGGTGCCGTCAGTTGCGGTAAAGACAGCGGTTGCAATGCCGGCGCTGCCTCCAGTGCGGACGACATCGATCACCGCATCGCTGCCGTTTTCGATAACGCTGTAGGTCAGCGAGGTGAAATGGATCGCTCCACCTTCATTCACCGTGATGGTAACGGTAGCCAGGTTTGAACTAAGCGCGCCATCAAATGCCCTGTAAGTGAAGGTGTCGTTCCCGGTAAACCCGTGGACCGGCGTGTAGCTGAACGAGCCGTTAGCGTTCAGCGCAAAGGACGCCGCGTGTGATGGACCAGTGCCCAGCACGGCTGTCAGCGTGGGGCTGTCGATGTCTGAGTCATTCGTAAGCACGCCTGGAGCAGCCACAGTCAGCAGCGTATTTTCCGGCGTCGAATAGCCGTCGAACAACGCCACCGGCGGATCGTTTACCGGATTAACAGTGACATTGACGTCCGCCGGATCGGAATCAAGTCCCGGTCCCGCACTCACGATGAACTTGAAGAAGTCGGGCCCGTTGTAGTTCGGGCTTGGCGTGTAGACGACTGTGGACGTACAGGTTGTGAACGTAGTGAAGGTGCAGTTAGCCGCACTCGGAGTACCCGTCGCCCCGTGCGTAGGCGCCTGGCTGATCGTGAACGTCAGGGTAGCGTTTTGCGAGAAGGTACCCGTTAACGTAAATGTTCCCGGCGTATCTTCGTCTGTTACCTGGGTAGCCGGTGTAACTGCCAGCGGTAAGCAGCCGCCGCCGCTTTGTGTTTCATAGGCGCCGATGTCCGAACCGTCACCGCCCACTGCGTTTGGATAGACTGAGTCAGCAAGATCGAATGGACGAGTGCCACCGCGTTGATCTGTGCTCAAGCCAAACTTGAAGCCCTTGTCAATTGCTGGGCTGGTGCATTGCAGACTGAAAGTCTTAGTTGGCCCACCATTGTCTTGCAATCCATTAGGATCGAGTTTCGGATCCTGGCCCGTGATGTTCGGACCGGCACCGGGGTTCGCGTTGATGGTCGCGCCGGATGTGCTTTGAATTAGATTGAAGCCATCTGACTGGACCGTACCGCTGATGTCTGGCCCAGTGGCTGCGGTATTGCCGCCGCCGACGATAGTGTTCTTGAGAGTGACAGTGCCTGACGAGCGGAAGATGCCGCCGCCGGAACTGGCAGCGCCGGTCAGGTTCCCGGTAATGGTGCTGCCATTGATTGTCAGAGTGTTGGTAAGACTAAAGATGCCGCCGCCCGAACCAGACGAGCCCGTCGAGTTGCCGCTAATCGTGCTGTTGTTAATGGTCATCGTGCCGGGGTTGTAAATGCCGCCGCCACTTCCCGAGTTGCCAACTTGATTGCCGTTAATCGTGTTGCCGCTAA
Source organism: Pyrinomonadaceae bacterium (assembly GCA_035601415.1). Classification (GTDB taxonomy): domain Bacteria; phylum Acidobacteriota; class Blastocatellia; order Pyrinomonadales; family Pyrinomonadaceae; genus PSRF01. The sequence continues at coordinate 9,079 of DATNOG010000232.1, forward strand.
TCGTGAGCGTGCCGCTGTTGTAAACGCCACCGCCCAAGCCGGAAGTACCAACCTGGTTGAGGCTGATGGTGTTGTTGTTAAGAGTGAGAGTGCCGCCGTTGAAGATACCGCCACCCTGCCCGCTCGCTCCCAACACTCCCTTGGTAATCGTCAACCCTGAGATGATGACTGTGCCCGCGGTAATGTTGAAGATACGGAAGTTTGTGCCGGCGCCACTGTTGCGCTCAACAGTAACCACGTTGGCTGCCGTTCCCTGGATCGTCATGTCAGTTGAAATACTTGGCAGCGCAGTCAAGAGACTGATCACATGCGGACCCGGTATGCCAAACACATTCGGGTCGAAGGTAATCGTCTCAAGGCCGGCGTCAGCGTTGGCTGCATTGATCGCTTCGCGCAAAGTGCAACCGTTGCCGGTGCCAATGGGACTGCATGGTCCATCGTCGGTGTCCGCCGTCGAGTTGACCACAAACGTAGTGAAGTCGTCCTTGAAGAAAGTGACTGTGTTGTCAATGCTGGTCGAGGCAGTGTTGAGATTGCCCGCGTTGTCGGTCGCCTGATTCGCGAGAATAGAAGCGATTACCGTCCCGCTGCCCGTCATGCCTTCGATCGCAACGTTGTAGGTCGTGCCATCGTTCGGCGCGATCTGTGAAACGTTCGCCACCGTGGCGCCTGCAGTGCCACCGATGGTCACGTCGGAATTGGTAAAGTCCGCCACCGGCTTATTGAAGACGGCCGTAAAGTTGATGACAGTGCTGGCGATCGGGCCGGTCACTGGATCTGATTGTCCGGCTGCCTGATTTACCGTTACTGTCAACGGTGTCGTATCAACTACCCACGTCTCAGTCGCATCACCCGTCAGCGGGTTGTTCGCAGCGTCCTTGATGTTTGAGCCGGCAGCAGTGAGCTTTAAAACGTAGGTGCCGCTGGTACCGGTGAGTCCGCTGAGGTTACCCAGCGTCCAGGTGATGTTGTCACCACTCGTCAACGTCTGCGCGCCGGTCAACAAGTTGGCGCCGCCGTTAAGTTTCAAAGTCAGATCCGGAAGGTCGAAACCAGTGACAGCTTTATTGAATACGATTTGGATCGAGCTGACACTCGTGTTTCGTGGATCCGGCGAAACTGGAGTGATCGTTGCGCTCAAAGCCGAGGGATCAAACGTGCGATTGAATTGCGTGGCAGCAGTGTTCGAATTGCCCGCCAAGTCGATCGCTGCGCCCGCAGCGATATCCGCCGAGACGGCGCCGGCACTTGTTGGCGTCAGATCAAAGGTATAGACCGCGGGGCCGCCGGCAAAGTTGCCGACTGTGCCATTGCCGGGAACGATGTCGCCAATCGTGAAACCGGTGACAGATTCATTGAAAGTTACCGTCACAGGGATCGGAGTGGTGGCGGTCGGATTGCCAACGCCGGAAGTCATCGCCACAGTCGGTTGAGCAGTGTCAATGACAACCGGATTCAAGGCGATTGATGCAGACGAAAGATTGCCTGCGATGTCCGTCGAGTTTGCGGTGATGCTGTACGAGTTATCCGGCAGCGTGGTCGAGGTAATGGTCCAGGCGCCGGCGTTATCAGCCGCAGTCGTACCCTTTAATACAGCATTAGCAAACAAGCGCACCGTACTATTCGCTTCAGCGGTGCCGCTGAACGTAGGTGTGTTGATGTTGGTGACGTTGTCGTTGTTGATGTTGCTGTCAGACGAGGCCAGCAAGTCAGGCGTCGACGGCGGGTTATTGACGGTGTCAATGATAACGTCGAGTCCATCGGAATCGGGACTTAAGGTCACACCGACAGTTTGGCGTACCTTGTAAGTGTGCATGCCGTCCGCAGCGCCCGGATCAGTCAACTGAATCGTCGTCGATCCTGCCGAAGCGTTGTTCGCGACAGACGTGCCATCGCGCAGTAGTTCCACATTTGCCCCAACCACGACGCCGGTGAGGTTGAAAGTCGGCGTCGAGTCAGCCGTGTAGTTATCGGTGTTAAGAATGCCTGTGTCGCTGGCGGCATCAAGATCCGGCGCGTCAGGCTTGATCGTGATCGTAATGCTGGTGCCGGCCGAAGCATCGCTGGTGACAGCGTTGAAAATCTGCTTCGCCGTGTATGTGAACGTGCCATTTGGAGCCGAGGGATCGGTCAGTTGTATTGTCGTGCCGGCCGCGGTCCCACTCGCGACCTCGACGCCATCACGGAATAGCTTGACAGTCGCAGTGTTCACGACGTTCGTGATGTCAAAGGTCGGACTGGTGTCGTTGGTGATGCCGTCACCGAGCGTTCCTGAGTCGCTCGCTGGATCAAGGACCGGCGCATCCGGAATAATAGTTATCGTAACCGGCAGAGCGGTGGACGCGACGCTGGTGTCAGTCCCGAATGACTGCTTGGCAGTGTAAGAATAAACAGTACCGCTGGCAGTGAACGTCAGCGGGCCTGGATCAGTCAGTTGAATGGTCGCGCCTGAAGCTAAGCCGCTGGCCACCGGAGTGCCGTCGCGGAACAGTTGTACCGTCGCTCCCGAGACGACGCCCGGGATGGTAAACGACAAGTTAGTCGTGACATTCGTCTTGTCATCTGCGCTGTTTGCTCCCGAGTCACTGACCGCATCGAGGTTCGGCGCGCCTGGTGCATTCGGCGCGATCTGTTTTTCGAATGCGCCGATGTCCGACTCGTCGCCGGCTCCCGTTACGCCAGTGTCGGAATCAACCGGCCGCGGGAAACCGCGCTGATCTGTTGTCAGACTGAAAGCCTTCCCTTTCTCGAGCGCCGGACTGTTATTGACCAGGGCATGCGTCTTGGTTGGACCACCATTGTCGGCCAGCGTCGTGTTAAGGACTGTCGCGATGTCAATGGTACCAACGCCCGCGTTGCCGACGATGTTGTTGTCAACGCCGTCAGTGAGTGTGCCGCTGCTGGCCGCGTCGCCAATCAGATTGAAAGTGCTGGCGCTGCCGGTGGTGTTAATAGTTCCGGCAATGTCATGCGCCGTCGGACTGGCGGTGCCCTTCAAGTTGCCCGCCACGATCGTGTTCTTCAACGTGAACGTGCCGCTAACTACATTGATGCCGCCGCCGGCGCCAAAGGTGTCATCGTCCTTGTCAGCCCTGTTGCCGGTGACAGTAACGCTGGTTAGCGTCGCTGTGCCGGTGGCGCTGCTGTTATAAATTCCGCCGCCATCGTTGTTGGCAGTGTTACCGCTGATCGTGCTGTTGCTAAGCGTCAGCGTCGCATTGCTTCCAGCGCCGGTGTTGAAGATGCCGCCACCGTTGGTGCCCGCCGTGTTACCGCTGATCGTGCTGCCGCTGATGGTTGCGCTCGCCGCTCCGCTCGCACCATCGTTGTAGATGCCGCCGCCTGATGAAGTGCCGCTAACGCCGGCAGCTCCAGTGCCCGCGCCGGCAACGCCGCCATTCACGGTATTGGAAGCCACGGTAGTATTCGTCAGTGTCAATGTGCCCGAGCTATAAACACCACCACCGAACGCAGATCCACCGCTGCCGTTAGCCGTATCAGAGTTGCCGCCCTTGCCGCCGGTAGCGGTGTTATTACCGCTGATGGTTGTGTTTGTTAACGTCAGCGTGCCGGTGCTGTAGACACCGCCGCCGCTCGCGTTACCGCCCACGCCTCCGCCTGATCCTGTCGCGGAGCCGCCGTCGCCGCCTGTAGCGTTATTGCCGCTCAGGATTACGTTCGACAATGTGAGCGTGCCCGCATTGAAGACGCCGCCGCCATTAGCTGCTCCACCGGTCGCTCCTGAGCCGGCCGCGCCATTGCTGCCAGCCACCTTGCCGCCGTTGATCGTCATGCCTGAGATGATGACCGTATTGCCATTGGCGACATTAAAAACACGACTTGCATTATTACCGCTGATCGTAAGCGAGGCCGCGCCCGGACCAGTGATGGTCATGTTCTTGCCAATCGCCAACTCGCCAGAGGTGAGTGTGATTGACGTCACCGCTGGATCAAACGTGATCGTGCCGCCGGCGCACACGCCAGTATTAATCGCGTCGCGCAAAGTGTTGGCGCCGCTGTCGGCGTTGCTCGTAACCACAACCGACGCCGAGCATGATTGGATCACCTCTGAAACGTGGTTCGAGGTGTTGCCGTTGAAGGTCGTATCGCCTCCGTAGACGGCGCTAATGTCATGCGGCGAACCGACCGTGTCTGGATAAGTGAACTTACAGGTCGCCACACCGCCACTAAGCGTCTGACCACCCGCATTCGAGCAAGTGATCGGATTCGCGCCGTCGTTGAACGTGACCGTGCCGGTCGGCGGTCCGGTTACCGCAGTTGCAGAACTCACCGTGGCCGTGTATGTCACCTCTACTGTCGGCGCCACCGGATTCGACGAAGACGCGAGTAAGGTCGTCGTGTTCGACTTATTGACGACTTGCGGATCGCCGGTCAAGGTTCCAGTGCTGGTGTTGAAGTTAGTATCGCCACTGTAGACAGCAGTGATGGGATGATTACCCGCAATCAGCGCTGAAGTGATCAGAGTCGCGACACCGCTGCCATTCAATGTTTGCGCCGAGCCGAGGTTGACTAAATTATCCTTGAACTGGACCGTGCCAGTCGGCGGTCCCGCAAACCCGGTCGTCGAAGTTACTGTGGCCGTAAAGGTCACACTCTGAGTTACCAGAGAAGGATTCAGCGAAGACGTAACCGCGGTCGCCGTGCCCGACTGATTGACCGCGCCTTGTGATAGAGCACTCGAAGTGCTCGGGTCAAAGTTGCCGTCGCCGCTGTAGACCGCGGTGACGCTGTGCGCTCCGGAGCCGAACGTCGTCACGCATTGCGCCTGAGCTGAACTCAAAGCGACAGGGTTGCATCCCGAGATCGCGGTCCCGTTGTCTTTGAAGATCACGCTGCCGCTGACCGCGGTTGGATTCCCCGCCGGATTCGAGGCGACGGTGGCCATGAACGTAACTGACTGTCCGACGTTCCAGGAGCCGGCTGCCGGCACGGCGCCGAGTGTGGTCGTCGTGTCGAATAGATCAACCAGCGTTACGGTGGCATCGTTCGCCGCGACGGTGCTGGGATCGTCAGTGACGATTGGATTGCCGATGAAACCGCCCGTGAGGGTGCCTTGAGTTGAAACCTGCGGTGTAGCGGGCGGAACTCCGCTCAGGTTCGGCGGATTGTTAAGCGTCACGCTGAACTTGATCGTGATCGTCTTGCCGTTTGGCAGTTTGAATCCGGAGCCGACGCCGTTGATCGTTATCGTTCCTGGCGGCGGAGGCACAGGCGCAAACACCGGCGCCATCACGGCGTGCGCTGGTTTCCGGCGCACACTTCTGGCGTGATTCCATTGCTTCGTGCCTTGATCATTACCTCGAGCGAGCGAAAGGAAATGCGATCCGGTTAGCGCCTCTGCATGAGCAAATTTTGCCTGACCGTTACTCGGCAGTCGCCGCTCGCCGACAGTCAGATAGCCGTACATGAGGCTGTCGCGATCCTTCTCTAGATAAGAATCATCGAGTCCAAGCTTGTGACCCATCTCATGTTCGAGCGCCGTGAGCAGATCGATGTGACCGGCGGGCGCGTTGGTTGAATCGGTATAAAGGCGCGTCGCCGAAAACGCGCAGGCAAAGTTACTATCAACGAGTGGATTCGGATCGACGAACCAACCGCGGCCTCCAGCCTCGCTGTCAACAAGGACACGATTGCCATCTGCCTCGCCGAGATGCACACCCGGCAGATCAACAATCTCGAACCTCACGCTCCGTAACATGCCAATTTGCTCGGCGCTTAGACCAGTCGCCTTCCAGCGACCGATAGCTGCGGCGACGAGCAAGTCAAGTTGGGCTTGCGTCAGAACCGACACGGCGCTCGGTTGCGCCGCCTCGACGCCCCCAGGCGCGGCAAGCAATGGCACGGCGTTCGTGGTGCCGTAGTTGCTGCCGCTGATAATGTCCACACCGTTGCCATTAGCGTTAGTGCCGGCAGCTCCGCCGGCGGCAGCGGTGTAGTTTTTGCCCGGGGGTACGGGACTCCCAAGATAAGCCTGCACTTGCGCATTAGTCGGGGCGGCAGAGATCCCCTGAATATTGAATTCGTTCGTTCCCGCAACCGTTCCCTGTTTGCGCACACCGACACCTGCATCAATACCGTTACCGACGAGAAGGTCGGTAGTGCTCACGAGTGGGCCGCTGTTGCCCGTCATGTTCAGGTTGAGGGTTGTGTCGCCGGCCGAACTACCGCTGTCAATACGAATGGCTTCGCGGTTCGCAGCGCGAGGCGTGCCCACGTCGTTGTTTTGCACGTAAAGGTTGAGCGTACAGCTTGAGGCGCGTGCGATTCCGCGAATGCCGAAGCCGTCGGGATTGGTGATGGTGTTGTTATTTACATGGATTGTGGAGACCCCGGTGCTGTTGGCGAGACCCGCAGGACCGTCGTCCGCTTGTACAGCGATACCCGCCGATCCGGCGTTTACAGTGGGCCCGTTGTTGTTGACCGCATTATTGCTAACCAATCCGCTGAACGTTCCGCTGCCGCCAAAGAATACTGAAATGCCGAGTCCTTCCGCGTTCGACATCGGGTTGGCGACGGTGCCGTTGTTGTGGATGTTGAAATTGCTGAGGCCGTTCACGCCGTTGAATGACACAGCGATCGCGTTGCTGCCGACGTTGTCAACGTCGTTGCCGCTGATTTCGACGGGAGTTGCTGCAGCGCCCAGGGTCCCAGTCGTGGCATTGCTGGCATTACCACTGCCACCAGCCACTCTGATCCCATTGCCTCCGATGAAAATTGGGTTGCTGAAGAATTCGAAACCCGAAATCGTGTTGTTGTTGATCGTGCCCGTGGTGAGGTTAGCGGTTGTGCTTGCTGACCCTTGCGCGAAAACGTGGATTCCGTCTTGCACGTCCGCCGTCGTCGCTAACGTCGCATCCTTGAGCGCGGATGCAATGGACGGACCTGACACGGTATTGTTGGAAATGTTTACGTTGGCAATCGTACCGTTCCAGGTTTCGATCATGATCGCGTTTCGGCGCGCACCCGAGATCAAGCTGTCGGTAATGATTAAATTTCCGCTTACCGTATTCGCCAATACGGCAGGATCAACAAACGCGATGGCGCTTTCGTTGTATTGGTCAACGACCGCCGTGCCGGTATTTGTGATTTGGCCGTTGTCGAACGTGAAGTTCGTCACGCTGGTACCGTTGATACCGTTGTTACCAATGTCGTGGATCGACATATTGACAAAGGAGGGACTGAATGTGTTCGTTAGCGAGATACCGTGGCTGGTGGTGTGCTGAATAACGCCGCCGGAATTATTTCCGCCGAGCGAAGTGTTGCCGTCGCCCTGAACCACAAGGCTACCGCTCCCGCCGGTGTTGTTAAGGACGATGCCGTTTGCGGGATCAGCAGCCGCGGTGTTGTTTCCGGCTGAGATGGACCGAAAAGTCAGGCCACTCGCACCAATGGTCGTGTTTACAACGCTAAGCGCCGTGGCACTCGTAGACGAAAGGATGTTGGGCGAGGTCGATGAATTGCTGGTGGTGTAGCTAATCGTCTGGGTGCCGCTGAAATCCACGGCGTTACCCGCTGCAGATGTTACGTTGACATCGCTGACTGCCGAAGTGCCGCTTGTAAAGCTTGCTGAAGCTAGACCCTTACTTCCTGCTGCGGCTGCGCTCACGTCGATGTTCACGCCGCGCACGACGGTATTGTTCCTCATCGTTACCGTGCCACGAACGGTCGGTCGGGTACCATTTATTGAAGGGCGCGCAATCGTGCCCGATGGTGGCGTGATGCCGAATAATGTATCGAAGTCTGCGGCGATAGCTCCCTGGCCGATCAATCCCTGTGTGCTTTGCAAGTTAGCGACGTCATTAATTGCCGCAGTCGTATTTGCTGTGGTGGAATAGAGAAATATTCGCTCATTCGCACCCAAGTTCTGCAACTTTGTGTTCGCGGAGCTAAGGAGGTTGAATGGACTTGACAGCCTGCCATCACCATTACTGACAGCACCAAGATTCACGAACCAAATTACCGGACCCGCGACATTAACGGTCACGGTAGTTGCGGGCGAGCTGGCAACACCCGGACCGGGACAACCAGTGTCAGTCACTGTGTAGGTAAAGGTGACCGCGCCCGTGACACCCGCCGGCGGATCAAAATCAAACGCGCCGGTAGATGCATTGGTGATTGTGACGTTGCCTCCAGCTGGACTCGTAGCGCTCACGTTCGTAACCGTGAACGATGTAGAGACACATCCATTCACCCCGTTGTCGGCATTATCGTTTACATTCCCGAGCAGGCCGGTAAGTCCAGTCCGTTTCATGTTGGCTTGAGCAGCAAAGGCTGCGGGCCCAACTACCACGGGCGGATCATTCACCGCGTTGACCGTGATAGTGAACGTCTGATCGGCGGAGTTATCTACGCCGCTGTTTGCGGTGCCGCCGTTATCGTGCGCGTGATAAGTGATCACGGCCGTGCCGTTCTGGTTCAAGGCAGAGGTGTAAGTGAGCGTCGCCGTCGTCGGAAATGGCCCGGTTGGCGCGGCCACATTCAACGCTGGCCCGGAAGAGAACAGAGTGGGATTCGTGTTGTTGGTGACGACAAAACTTACCGTCTGGCTATCTTCAGTTGTGTTCCCCGCCTGGGCAGGCCTGACAGCGGTGATAAAGCTGGGAACGGAAATCGCGCCAGCGTCTTCGTTCGTTGCCGCTGGATTTCCCGGCACAGTAAAGGTCGGCGCATCGTTTACCGCGTTAACCGTGATCGACACAGTGCCGGTTTCATTTGAAGGCGAAGTTCCGTCGTTCACCTTGAAAGTGAAACTGTCGGCGCCGAAGAAGTTGGCATTCGGCGTATAGGTGGCGGTACTCGAACAGATACCTGATACGCATGAGGGCGCGCTGAAACTTCCGAAAGATCCATTAGGGGGCGAACTGATATTCGTAAAAGTTAGATTACTGCCGTCGGGATCCTGCCCCTGGATGGTTACGCTGACGCCGTTGTCTTCATTGGTAACAACGGCATTCGCACCCGTCTGATCAAAAGCGACTGGCGTGCTGTTAAGCGTGCCGCCAACAAGCGTGGTATGCGTATCGATCGTGTCGCTGAAGGTGATTCCGGTACCATCTGAACCGCTGGTGTTGCCAAGCTGGACCGTGTAGTTGATGGTGTCGCCCGGATCAGCTTTACCGTCGCCGTTATTCGCGGTCACTGTGAGAGCTGCGCTCATGGTCGCGGTTACCGAGCCAACAATTGGCACCGGAGGCGCCATCGGTTCCGGAGCAGGCTCTGGTTGCGCAGTGGGCAGCGCCGGCATCTCGACGGGTTGATTGAGGAATAGTTCTGATTCGGCAGTCTTCGCTTTCGTGGCGCTAGAAGAAAAGCCCTCCCTGACTGTCGGGCTATTGCCCGCTGTTGCCGCCAGTGCTGTGATCGGCGTGATCAGAAGCATGAAGGAGAGTAAGCACGCGATAAAGGTTTTCGCGTGACTGAGGGTTTGGGGGATTGATTGGTGCATGGACTCTCCTTGAAAATTGCAGGTTCAGGGCCGTGGCAGCCGTGAGGTGAACGTGATTGTTAATCCGTCTGCATGACAAAATGAAACTGGGTCGGGGAGAAACACAACGTGAAAATTTATTGCGGACAACTTATGAATGACTAGTTTCTTTTCAGCTTAGAGGAACCCGCCTCGGCTCTGGGAATTCTTACGGCGAACGGAACGTCAGGAGGCGGCAGACGCTTTTCCGAAATGGACTGAAAAATTAGCACAATAAGCGGGCATATAACAAGGCTGTTCTTTGTTATCCCGCAGAAATCGTCCAACGTCCAAACGTCCAATGTCCAACGCCTGGCTGGGAGTTTCGACTTTGGACTTTGGACATTGGACTTTGGACTCTTGTTCAGTCTGTGTAATCTTTGTAATCTGCGGATTCAAAAAAAGCAAAAAGGGCGAATCCGGCTCGCGGACTCGCCCTCTCTTGTTAATTGGGTGCGCACTAACGCGGGTGGTTCTGACCTGCCGTCTGCTCCTGCCGTCTGCTCCTGCTTACGTCCGCGGCGGAAACACACCTTGCAGCGCAATATTAAAATTCAGCGTCAGGTACGGCATCATGTTGTTATGCGGAAGATTACCTCCGGCGAGTGCCAGTCCCTGAGCAGCCATTGGCGTAACGTTGCTGTTGGCCGCACCGTACATGTTGACACCATCCCCCATCGCGAAAAGCTGGCCGACGTTATTCACGTTCACTTGGTTCTCAAGTCCGAGCTGTGACGAAACTGACATCTGGTGAGGATGCGCGGGCATCTCAGTTGTAAGCAGGGTGACCGTCTCAGTTCCTCCCTGCTGTCCAAGATCATAGAGTGATAAACCCGGACCCTGCCCCGCGTGTATCGGCGCGCTACCTTGCAAGTTTGGTAATGCGAAGTTCGATTTGCCGTCGCCGCCGTAAGTTGTTCCGAGCAACGAGAACAGGGCCGTGTTCTGCGAGAGTGGTAGTATCTGCCCGTTGCAGAACGCCCAGCCTTTCGGCGCAAAGTTAAAGGGAAAGATTCTGATTTCAGCAACAAATGGGTCTGCCATTTTTTCTCCTTAAGTCTGGGACGGGAAAATCCCGAACAGCGAAATAATGAAGTTGATCGTCAGATAGGGCTGAATGTTAGTGTGCGGCTGACTCCCGCCGGTAGGACCGACGGCAACCGGTGAGAGGGGCTGCAAAGGCGCATCGGTCCCATATGGGAAAACCGCCGCAACTGTCACGCGTGCGCCAACGTTGCCTGTAGGAGCAGTGGACGAGGCGGTCGAAGTAGACCCCATTAGCGTATGTGTGTGTATAGGGATTTGCTGAGTGGTTAGCGTGATCTCCTCCGCTCCACCAGTCTCTGCCAAGATGAATCCGTTGCCGAAGTGAATCGGAACTCGACTCTGCAGATCAGGAAGTTGAAACGTCGATTGACCATCACCGCCGTAGGTAGTTCCAATTAGATTGAACAGCGTTTCATTTTCAGAGATAGGAAGCAACTGTCCGCTGCAAAACATCCATCCCGCCGGAGCAAAGTTGCCAGCAAACATTCGTATTTCACCTACATATGGTTGTGCCATGTTTTTTCACTCCTTAGTTCTGGCTGGGAAAGATGCCTTGCAAAGCAATAGAAAAGTTGAGCGTGAGAAACGGCTGCATATTCAAATGTGCTTGCGACCCGCCAACGCTACTAATACTTCTAGAATCCATGGCAACTAGATTGGCGGGGCCGCCATAAACCGACTGCGGGTTTGATTTGCCAAGGATGCTGGTATTTGATGGCGTATTGACTGCCACGTTCGTTGTTCCGTTGAGCACGTGCGTGTGCTGCGTAAGCTCGGGAAGCGAAAGCGTGTGCGCTTGCTCGCCGCCTTTCTCGCCGAGCGTGTGACCATTGCCAACGTGAATCGGCACGTTACCCTGTAGATTTGGCAACGCGAAATTAACGCGTCCATCGCCGCCGAAGGTTGTGCCCAGCAAACTGAAGAGCGCCTGATTCTGATTGATAGGCAGCAACTGCCCGTTGCATTGCGCCCAGCCCTTGGGCGCAAAGCCGAAACTGAAGATTCTGATTTCAGAGAGAAATGGTTCTGCCATGATCGCTACTCCTTAGAGTAAGTTCGAGCCGTGGTCTCAATGGTTAGTTTCAAGTTTCAAGTTTCAAGTTTCAAGTTTCAAGTTTCAAGTTTCAAGTTTCAAGTTTCGAGTTTCGAGTTATTGTTGCGCGAGGTCCGAAAAGAAACGTCGACAGTTGATGGGGAAACCGGAAACCTGCATGTGCCCTTGGAAATGTTTTAGCGGTGAAGATCTGCCTTTGGATTCCCTGCCTGTGAGAACTGAAAAGCGCGCCCGCTAAGTTGAAGCGCCGGGATTCTATCCCCAACTCACAAGAAATACAAGCAAGAAATCTTGCATGGGCAAGCTATCCACAGATTACGCAGATTACACAGATTCGAGAAGAAAGAAAACATACAAGAAGGCCGTGATTGACTGTTTAGTTAGTTTACTGGAATTGTTTCTGGTTTGAATCTGCGCAATCTGCGGATACCTCCTGTTTGCGTAAACTGCGGATACGTCGAAGGTAATGCATAGATTCTGGTAGCGCTTTTACCCAAACTCAAATAAACTGGTTGCAGCAACCACAAGGGGCAACAACCCGCCCACGGCCGTTGAGGAGAATACAATCGAATGTCATTATCCCGCCGCTTCTTTTTGAAGTCAGGTACTTTTACCGCTCTGGCAGCGGTACTCGCTAGCAAGACAGCCAGTCTGGTTTTCGGTCAATCAAGGAATGCAAAATCTTCGGCAAGCTTTCCCATTCCGCAGAGCGCACAGGCGGACATGCTCTACTACTCCGGGTACGACATGTTTGCGCCCTACGTTAACAGCATCTTCACCGCGCGCTGCGCACTAGGCGAGGTAGTACAACTAACATTGACGTCGGTCACCCGATACACACCAAGCGCGAGCACGCGAATCTCAACTGGAAGCGCACTGACCACTCAGACTTGTTCGCTCATGTTTAGTGCAAGCGGCAAGCTGCCGGCATTCTCAACCATTCCTACGCTTAATCATCCTGCGCTCGGCAAGCTGCAGATGTTTCTCGTTTATCACGGCGAAGGAAGCACCGGCTACATTTACGAGGCAGTGATTAACCACCTGGACGGCGCGAACATCGCTCCTCCGCTCAATCCGCCCACAAAGAAAAAGAAGAACGTAGAGACCAAAGACGTCGCGCCGGCGCCGAAAACTGCGCCTGTTGCAACGCCACCGAAAGCTACGCCTGCTGTCGCGCCGCCGGCTTCGAAACCACCAATTTCGAAACCCACGCGCAAGCCTCGACTTAACTCACAGTAATTTGTTGCTGCCAAAGCTCGGGTAGCCTTAGTGGCATGAGGTCATCAGTAACACCACGCGGTAGCGGGTGGGTCTTGCCATTCCCAATTGTCGTTTTTCGACTGCCGATTGCTTCTATCACGAGCGACCAATTAACATCGGCAATTGACATTGGTAATCACGAGACCCACCCGCTACCGCGTGGTGGTACTGATTACTTCATGTCACAACGGCGAGAGATGACTTCATGTCACAGCGTCGAGAGATGACCTCATCTCACTGCGACGAGAAATATCGAACAGCGTATAGAAATGGATCCGAAAAAACGTAGCAAAGTGGAATTGCCGCTTCCTCGCGGCGGCACGCTTGCGCTTTGCGCGGCCACTAAAGACGACGAAGCCTTTTTACTTTCCGTGTATGGCAGCACGCGCGATCGGGAACTGTCGCAAGTGCAGTGGCAGGAAGGGCAACGAGAAAGTTTTCTGAAGTGGCAATTTGAAATGCAGCGAAGGGAATACGATGCGCGTTTTCCCGATGCGGAATACAACGTCGTCCTTATTGATGACCAACGCGCCGGCCGCATCTGGATCGGCCGCGATAAAGAGGAGGTTCGTCTGCTGGACATCGCCTTGTTGCCGGAGTTTCAGAGGCGCGGCGCCGGCACAATTCTTTTACAAAGATTGATCGACGAAGCTGCAGTTGCGCACAAGCCATTGCGCCACATGGTCTTTGTGCTCAATGACGATGCGCACCGGTTTTACGAGCGATTGGGATTTGTGGTGATTGAGGATCTGGGTGCGTACAAGCACATGGAGTGGAAGAGCAGTGAAGAGTGAAAGGTGAAAAGTGAAGAGTAAGGCGGGTGAAGGTGACGACTTGCTCTTCACCTTTCACTTTTCACCTGTTACTGTTATTTGAAGTAATTAAACACCGCCTCATAGCGAAAGCCTCGCTCGTCACGCGCGATTGGTACCAGGAAGATTTCAAATTCGCCCATCTGATCGTGAGTGAGTGAATAAACTGCTTGCGGCAATTGCAGGTCGCCCGGTCCATCGAAGAAAACAGAAAACCGCTCCATGCCGCTGTGCTCCTCTGCCTTTTTTGCATAGCCCTTAACTTCCGATAACTCCAGCTCCACTTGCGGCCCGTCCGATGTATTCGGCTTGAGATGGAACTTCGTATTCACGTGTTTCGAAAACTCGTCTTCGGTAAGAGTAGCGGGCATTCATTTTCCTCAATATTTATCCGCAGATATCTATCCGCCGATTACGCAGATTTCACAGATTAGAAATGCACACTGTTAGTGGGTCGACGAATACAGAACCGGGAGCAGTAGCGACCGGGTCAACCACTCACACTGTGGGTCCACAAATACGAACCGGGTAGGATTAGCAACCATCAACTGACCGGTGGCTATTCGTATCAAGCACTTACCTTTGTATTGCGTGTTGGCGTTGCGCAACCAGGTCGCTACCGCTCCCCGTTCTGTATTCGTCGACCCACAATGCAAAGAGACTCCATAGGCGAATTCATATCGAGGGTTCTGATTTCGCCAACTGCTATCGGGTACGACTTTGTGCAAAGCCATTCTGCCTATCTGTGTAATCTGCGTAATCTGCGGATATCATTTCTTCAACTGTTCTTTAAGATTCAGATTGCGTATCAAGCGATGCAGGTAATTCGGATGCACACCCAAAATCTTTGCCGCTTCGGTGAAGCTGCCATTCGCCTGGGCCATCGCGCTGAGAATGATCTGCTTCTTAGTTTGCATGACGGCTTCATGATATTTGGTCGCCGGCTCAGAAACGACGGAAGCCGATTCAAGCACCGATTCCGGCAAGTCTTCGGGCAGTATTCTTTCGGTACTTCCCAGCACCACGGCTCGTTCAATAGCATTCTCCAACTCGCGCACATTCCCGGGCCAATCATAAGCAACCAAACGCGCCTGTGCCTGAGGAGCAATTCCCATAATGCGGCGATTGCACTTCTGGCCATACTTGGCAGCAAAATAATTTGCCAGCAGCGGAATGTCTTCCTGCCGATTTCTAAGCGGCGGCATTTCCAGACTGACGACATTAAGGCGGTAATAAAGATCCTGGCGGAAATTTCCCTGGCTCACTGCCTCTTCAAGATTTCTGTTTGTCGCAGCGATGACGCGGATGTCCAGCTTGATTGGCTTTGTGCCTCCCACTCGCTCAAACTCTCGCTCTTGCAAAACGCGCAGCAGCTTCACCTGGAGCGCGGGTGATAACTCGCCAATCTCATCAAGAAATACAGTGCCGCCCTCGGCAACTTCCAGCCGCCCCTTCTTCTGGACCAAGGCGCCGGTGAACGAACCCTTTTCATGTCCGAAGAGTTCACTTTCAAGCAATGATTCTGCAAGTGCCGCGCAGTTCACCGCCATGAAAGGTTTATTCGCCCGTTTGCTGTTTTGATGAATCGCGCGCGCCGCCAGTTCCTTGCCGGTTCCGCTTTCACCAAACAGCAGCACGGTTGAATCAGTGGGCGCAACCTTGGAAATAAACTGTAATACGTCACGCACTGCTGCGCTTTCACCAACGAGATTGTGCTCGATATTAAAGTCGGCGATTAGTCGCTGATTTTCGCTTACCAGCCATTCGATGTGTCGCGCGTTTTCTATGGCGACCGCACTGATGGCCGCTATCGCAGTGACCAGTTGCAGATGGTCCCGGTCGAAATCAACGTCCGGCTCACGTGTGTCAAGGTAGATTACCCCGATCGGACGATCGAGCATGATCAATGGCACACACAGAATCGAACGTGGCGCATCGCGCACCAGGCTCTCAGCCTCAAAACTCGGTGCATCCGGCTGGTTTGCAATCAGAATGGACTCGCGTCGCTGCAAAACCGATTTTGTTATGGTGCGGCTGATCTTGATCGACTGATCGGGCCCACGCTGCCGGTGTTGCGCGAAGACGGAAGTAAACTCCAGCTCGTCATCCCTGGCATGCTCGGCCGTAAGCAGAACGGCGCCTCGCTCCGCGGGCACAACTTCAAAGAGCAACTCGAGCAGAGTCTTTCTCAATTCTTCCACGCCGCGAATGGCATTGACCGTGGTGCTAATCTTCATCAGCGCGCTGAGATCGCGCGCCATCAGGAACAGGGCGTCGTTGAATTTGATCTGCAGCGTCGAACCGCTGGCAACATGAGCGTCGTCAAACTGAATGCTGGTTGACAGCGCGGCGGTGTCGCTTTCGTGCAGCAGAAACAAGAACTGTGAATCTCCAATGCGCACGCGATCGCCATGCTGCAGCGTTCGTCGTTTGATGGGAACGTCGTTAATGAAGGTGCCGTTAAGACTTTCCAGGTCCAGAATTACAAACTCGTCATTCTCTTTCTCGATTTGAGTGTGCCGGCGCGACACGGAGGCATCGGCGAGGCAGAGCGTGGCCGCCGTCTCGCGGCCAATCACCACCGGAAAGTCTTCAATTGAAAAGACGGCTCCTTTAAGTCTTCCGGCAATTGCTGTAAGTCGAGGGTTCATCGAATTGTGAGAGCGTCTGGCCCGGCCAGTCTACGCGTAGCAGCGTTGCAGGGCAATGTTCAGGTCGGTTGGCTGGTGTGCTTGAACAAATCTCTGTGCGTTCAGAGAGAACGTCAAGGACACTGCCTGGTGCAGAGGCGCTGCTATCTGAAGGGTACCTTCGACTATCTGACTGGATAGATTGCCGCCGCATTCAGGAGCCTCACTAAAAGTCGCCAGCCCAAATGATCCAGATGACTAAGTTACAGAATAATTGATCTTGCAAGGATGAGTGTCAGGGCAGGCAAGGCCGCGCGACGAACGGCACGCGATTGGCATTCGAGCAGCGCAAATGAAAAAAGAACTTCTTAAGGGATTCTCGTTGTTGGCGCTGATAATCGTGTTGGCGCTCATGACTGCAGTGGCTTCGGTTAGTGCGAACACCTCAACTGAAGACGAAACCTACACCGCAGTTACGGGCTAAACGCGAACTCTGATTTGCCCACGCAACGGCTGGCGGAACCTCACTCTCCGGCTGATTGTCGCAAACCAAATGGCAACCCAATGCCCCCGGGTTGCCTTTTTGGTTTTGGGCCTAGTCCAAAAGTCCAATGTCCAATGTCCAATGTCATTCAAGCAGTATTAGAGTACAACCTTTAGGTTGCATGGCTGGGATGGACGCAAGCTGAAGCTTGTACTCTGAACTAATGGAGCTTTGCAGACGTTGGGCATTGGCGTTGGGCTTTGGACTTTCAGGAAACAATCTTCCAGTTGTTATCCGGTTCGGTGGGAATGGTTTTGTGGCGCTCCATCCAGTCGATGATTAGCTCGCGAATCTCTACATTCGATCGATAGACCACTGGCGCGCCTTTGTACATCACGTAACCGCCACCACCATTCGCGCGATAGTTGTTAGTCGCCAGCCGCAGTTTTTGATCGGGAAGAAGCGGCTTGCCGTGGAATTGAAGGTTTTCGATTCGCTGGCCAAACGGTTTTGCAATGTTCAAGTCGTAGCTGACGCCTTCGGCTATATCGAAATTGTAACTGGGGATCTTTTCGTCCACGAGATCGCGCGCCGATTTTCCCGGCTCGTAGGGTCGAAAGTATTTCGCCGAATGTTCCAGCGCATCCTTCAACTGTTGACCGGTAACCTCCAGCACCACCAACGTGTTTTCGTAAATGTAGAGCCCGGCAATATCGCGCACCGTTACTGCTCCTTTGGCGATGCGCGCTTTTTCGTTAAAGCTTGCGACCATCGACACGTCCGCGTTGCCTGTTTCCATCTGCACCCGCTGAATCAGATCCAGAATGGCCGTATCGCGGAAGGTTGCTTCAGCCGCTGTCAGCTCTGCAGCCGACTTGCCGATAGGACGCGACAGCCACGCCTGCGTCTCGCGGTCATAAGGCTCTCCGATTTTCAACAGTTCCGCGTCTGGTGCGACTTTGTCATCCACCGCAATCGTGCGTGCTGACTCTGCGTAAAGACGCCAGCGACTGCCATCGTTTTCGAGATAAAGATCAACACGCGCTAAATGGTTTCCCCAATAATCGGCCTGCAACAACTGCACGCCATTGATAACGACAGAAGGCACGTCGCGGTGTGTATGGCCCATGAAAATCAAATCGACGCCGGGCACTTGTCGCGCAATGGCTATCGCTTCGTTTTCATTGGGGACTTGCCCGGGGTTGAGTTCTCCCGTGCGCAGGTCCTCTTCGAGCCCCATGTGCATCGCAATCACGACAACGTCGGCGCGCTCTTTGACGCGCAGCACCGACACCCACTTCTTGGCTTCGCTTAAAGGATCTTTGAATTCCAGTCCCGCGTAATTTGGCGCGTTTTCCCAGTTTGGAATTCCCGGTGTCGTCAATCCTAAAACTGCAATGCGCACGCCGGCCACTTCTTTGACGATGTACGGCTGATAGTGTGTGCGCGTCGTGCCCTTGTCGTAAGTGTTTGCCGACAACCAGGGAAACTTTGCTTCGCTGCGCGCCTTTTCCAGCACCTGCAAACCAAAGTTGTATTCATGATTGCCTACCGTCATGGCGTCATAGGCGAGCGCGTTCATGGCCAACATCATGGGATCAGGCGGCGTGTTGTTTTTCTTGTTGTGGTAATACTCCAGCGGCGTGCCTTGAATCGTGTCGCCCGAATCGATCAGCATGACGTTTTCGTTTTCTTTGCGAATCTGGCGAATCATTGTCGCGATTTTCGCGAGACCGCGATTGTCAGGTTTGTTGGTGTAGTAATCCGTTGGATAAAGATTTCCATGCAGGTCGGTCGTGCCCAGGATCACGATCTGGATCCGCTTAGCGGAGACGCCATAACCCGCCAGCGGAAAACTCGCAACGATCAACGCGACGACAAGCAATAACAAGGCTGGTGCAGTTGTTCTAATTGACTTCATAGCTCACTCAAGTGTTCGTCCTGCCCTTTTGAATCTTCATCCTGGCCTGAAGTTGTCACAACATTTTCACTCACTCAATTGTTTCGCTTTTGGCAGCGCGACCAAAATGTCTTATTGTTGGTCGCGAACGTTTAGCGACACAGCATACCGCTAGCCGCAAAATTAAACCTTCATGGACAATCTCGTTTCTTCCAACATTCGACAACGCCCCATTCGCACGCTGGTAAGCGTAGCGGGGGTGGCGCTGGGCGTTTGTTTGATAATGCTTTTTACCGGCCTGGCGCGCGGCATGTCCAACGACATGCAACGGCGCGCTTCGAATGTTCGCGCGGAAATAATTTTCACCCGGCCCGGTTCAATGCAACTAACAGCGTCGACGGCAAACCTTAGTACGAAGTATGTTGACAGTCTGAAACAGATCGAAGGCGTGGAAGAGGTGCTGCCGGTTATTCGCTATGTGTCTCAAGGCGGAAGTGGTCTTGGCTTCGAGCAGATCGAAGGCGTCGAGTGGGAACCGTTTGCGCGCGTCAACCAAATCCATTTGGAAAGCGGCAAAGCGCCGCAAGCTGCGGATGAGGTTGTGATTGATGAAACAAAAGCGCGCAACAACAAGCTTTCGCTGGG
>DATNOG010000233.1:0-3800 GCA_035601415.1 Pyrinomonadaceae bacterium
TTCAGAAGCGTCGGAATTGCACACCCTGCCACAACTTAGTATCGATTCGATTTCGCTTGATTACAAAACGTCAAAACGAACAGATCAGTTTGGAAATCAATTCCGTTATCGCGCCAAGGTTGATGATGCGCAGCATTCGCATGTAGGTCGATGGGCCTGGGATGTGTTCTTGATCAGCGGCCAGTGACAAGACGCGTTCTCAACTTTGTGGCGTGAAGTCAGTACCACCTCGCGGTAGCGGGTGGGCCTAGTGATTGCCGATTGTCAATTGCCGATTTTCGATTGGCGTCTGGCGATAGAGCCAATTGGCAATCGGCAATCGCAAATCGAAAATCCGGAGACCCACCCGCTACCGCGAGGTGGTACTGACTCATATCACTCTGAAAAGGACAGGCAGGAATGCCTCCCTACTTTTGCGGCGGCTTTTTATTGGGGGGCACGGCGCGGGGAATGTCGCCATCGTCGATCGTTTGTGCGCTTTGGAGTTTTGGTGGACCACCGCGCAAGCCGGGCGGCAATCGCGTAGGTATTTTAACGGTAGCGACTGGTTCAGTGCGCCGCAGAATCGCGCCGCCGCGTCCGGCTATCCAGATGTTATTGCCGCCGCGATAGGCAACGGAATAAAGTGGCACGCTGGTAATGCTCGGTTGAATTTCCCAGTTTGCGCCGCCGTCTTTGCTGTAAATAATCCTGCCCTGGTCGCCAGTCACAATCACTTCATCACGCCCGTCGACCGCAACTGCAAACAGATTACCGCTCAGCCCACTTTCAAGATCTTTCCAGGTGGCGCCGCCATCGTCGGTGCGCAGAATGATGCCGCGGGCGCCGACCGCGTAACCACGATTCGCATCGGCAAACGCAAGCGCGTATAACCACTCTTTCAAATTCTTATCAACACGTTTCCAGGTTGCGCCGCTGTCTTCCGTGCGCAGAATGGTCCCGCTCGATCCCACCGCAATGCCATGTTGCGGATCGCTGAAGTGGACATCCTCGAGCCAGCTAAGAGTGTTCGCCAGTTGCATGTGCCAGGTCTCGCCGCCATCGTCAGTGTGCAGGATGATCCCACGAGCGCCGACTATCCAACCCAGTTCAGGCGTAACAAAGTCAACACTAAAAAGATCTTCGGTGGCTTCGAGCGGCACGCTGGTCCAGGTAACGCCGCCGGTGTTGGAACGAAGGATCGTGCCGCGATCGCCAACCGCGATGCCTGTCTTTTGATTGATGAACTGGATCGAGTTCAAACGATTGTTGGTGCCTGAAGGGCGAACTGTCCAATTCTTTCCGCCTGAGCCAGTGAAAAGTATTTTTCCACGCGCGCCAACGGCCCAACCGTGCGAGTTGTCTAAAAAGAAAAGCTGCGACAAGTCGTCGCGCCCGCCTTCAGTCAAGCGCCGCCAGGAAAACCCACCGTCATCCGTGCGCAAAACCAGGCCATCATCACCCGCGGCCCAGCCCAACGATTCATCGGCGAAATAAAGTCCGCTTAGTTTCGGATTGGTGCGCACATTGACCGGCAACCAGATGGTGCCGCCATCCGCCGTGCTTAGTACGACGCCACTGTCGCCCGCGGCCCAACCGTGCTTTTCATCGGTAAAGAAAACTGAAAACAGATCCGTGTTGACCAGCGAGTTCAAAGCTTGCCAGTTTGCGCCGCCGTCATCCGTTTGCAGAATCGTTCCCTGATAACCAACTACCACCGCGCGTTTTGCAGACACGAATACAACCCCAGTCAATACCACACTCGTCAGGCCGCTATGCGCTTTCCAGTCGGCGCCGCCATCTTTGGTTACGAGCAAAGTGCCGTGCGACCCAACAGCGATTCCGTTCTTCGCGTCGAAAAATGCAATCGCGAATAGGTGCGCGTTGGTTTTGGTCTTCTGCGCCTTCCAGGTCAGCCCGCCATCAGTGGTCGCGATCAGCGAGCCGAATGTGCCCGCGGCCCAACCGCGTAGCGGATCCTGCGCGGCGAAGGTGACAGCGAACAAATGATCTTTCGTTCCCGTTGCTCTGCTCATCCATTTGTTGCCGCCGTTGGTTGTCGTCAGAATTACGCCGCCAGCGCCTGAAATCACCGCGCGCGCCCGGTCGTGCACATAGAGACCGTAAAGCGTCGTTGCCGCCGGCGAGATTTGCGCCTCCCAGGTAAAGCCGCCGTTGCGCGTGTGCAGGATCGAGCCATCGCTGCCGACGGCCCAACCGTGCGTCTTATCCGCGGCGAACTTGATTGCGTTAAGCGCATTGCCTTGCGGCAAAGGGTTTTGCCATTGCCAGGCTGGAAGCTGCTGCGCGTGATTCCGGCTTGAAAGTAATGACAGAACAACGAAGAGGATCGCACAGATGCTTCGCACGCGCGGCAAAAACATTAGCTTAACAATCGAGCAGGTGAAATACATTGCCACTGGTGGAAGCGCGTCTCTGGGAATTACGCGGAATAACAGAAGGCAGAATTATAATGATCAGATAAGTCGAAAGCGAATGAGCGAAAATTGCGGTGCTGATTCAGGTTCCTTGTTCTATTTCATTAACACCGTCGCTTCAGCGCGGTGATCCTGCCAACCGCACACAACCGGAAACCGTTTAAACGGTTTTCCCTTCCGAGGTTAATCACTAATCACCGGGCTAAAGCCACGGTGCTAATGAGAAAGGCCGTCAAGTTCAAATTGCATCAGTATCGGGATTTGCGATCATTGCCCTTCACAGAGATTATTCAAACCAGGACTACCGAATCCGGCGCTAATAACGAAGCTATTTCACCGCCGGCGGACGATAGCGTCGATCAACTCGCCAGCCTCCCGCGCCGCGTCGCAAACGCGCGACAGTTAATGGATGACAGTTCCCACAGGCCAGCCAACGAGCGCGCAGGTGCCGGTGATTGCAATTGAAATTTTTCGCGGCAAAATCCACTGCAGCAGTTTCGCGAACGATGGTTGCTTCGTTCGTCGTCGCGTCTTCATTCAATTCCTGCTCAACGAAACGCAAATTCACGTATGCGGTCTGCCAGCTTGCGGGCGGCGCCGGCAAGATTTCATTTGTCCCTACCACTAACTCGTTGCCTTCGCAATCCAATGCCAGGCCCGCAGTGACCGCAACCTTTCCCGACTCAACCGTGACGCTCAGTCCGGAAACAATTCCGAAGCCATGCAATGCCTGGTTGTGAAGTTTCTGCTTTCGGCGAAAATAATTTTGTTCCAGCGCAAAATCAGCGGCCGTCAACAGCCGTCCGTTAAAGAACCGCAGCCGGTCAAACGGTTTTGGGTCGCTCATAAAGGCTAATCGCTCTCAGCTTCTACTGCGAGCGGATCGATGTCGCCAACCTTGTCGATCGCCGCGCGCAGTATCTCGTCATCGACCTGGCCCAACGACGCAATCTTGCGTGCCGCCTTATCAACCGCTTCCTGGACCACGTGGCCGTTGTGCCCGCGCGTCCACTGCCAAACAACTTCGTGACGCTTCGCAGCCTGATCCAGTCGCTGCCACCAATCGTGATTCGTCTTGCGGCGAAAGCGACCGCCCATCGTCTCCACCACGTAACGCGAGTCGGTAAACAAATGAACGCGGCAGGGTTCTTTCAGTGACTCTAATCCCAACGCCGCTGCGGCCACTTCCGCTTGCTGATTCGTTGCCTGGCCCAGGTAAGCGCCGACCGCGCGCCAAAGACCGCGATAACCAAGCAACGCCACCGCCGCTGCGCGCGTGGCCATTTGCCCGTTGCCCAGACTCGAGCCATCGCAAAAAATTGTGACTGATTTCATAGATATCTTAAGTTAACTAACGCCGGTGCATTATTGCCAGAAAGACTG
>DATNOG010000234.1:0-18608 GCA_035601415.1 Pyrinomonadaceae bacterium
TTGCCGTAGTAGACTCGGCCGCGCCGCACGACCTCGTCCTTTATGGTCCACGCAAGGCTGCTTTCCGGATCCTTCTGCACGTTGCGGGGCGTATGCGCATCGCGACGTCCGCACACGGCTATATACAATGAAGGACCGGGATGTCGTGAATCGGTAAGTGCCGCACAAAAACCAACTCGTTCAATCAGCCTCTCAGCTGCGAGGGAATCCTCGATGCGCAATTCCGGTTCGCGACACCACAATTTGTCACGGTGAGCTTCAATAGCTTCCGGAAGGGCTGATTGAACGATGGGCACCGCAGAATGCTATCATCACATTGATTACTGGGCCACCAAGCCTACTACCCCGTCAGCAGGCCGGACCGTTAAACCCCAAGAAACCTCTCATGAAATCCGATTCGACCGCGAAATGTCTCGACAACATGAGCGACCCTGTTCTAAACTGCTTTCCAACCGCGGTGGCTTCGGCCGGTTAACTAAACCGCCAGGCTTGGAATTAAGGGCCAATCTTTTAACCCCTGCGAAACTCTCATCAACGCAGGTCAGCAGACGATAATCAACGAAGGCTTCCAGAGAGATCTGAATCAGAACCCGCTCGTCGAAGGGTAGAGGTTTTCTTAGTGAGAATACTAAAATCCGCTGCCGTTCACCCTGGCGTCGGCCCAGAATTTGGAGAGGTACACCCGTTCCATTGGCTAACGTAGTGCCTTCCACTCTTTTCGAACAGATGAACACACCAAACAAATTTCGAGTTTATCAATGGTCGGTCATCGCCGTTGGTCTGGTGATTTGTCTTGTTTCTATTTTCCGTCTTCAGCCATCGGAAATCGATTTGCGTTTTCTTCTGCTGGTCGCTATCGCAGTCATCGTCACCGCTAGAATTACTATTCAGATTCCGAGAGTAAAGGGACTCATCTCCGTTTCCGATACTTTTGTATTCCTTGCAATTCTGCTATTCAGTCGAGAAGCGGCAACACTGCTCGCCGCTGCCGAAGGACTGTGCTCGTCTGTGCGCTTCAGTAAGAAGACTACGACAATTCTCTTCAACATGTGTGTCATGGCCTGTTCTACCTTTTTCGCAGTCTCTTCACTGCGATTCCTTCGGGGGCCGTCTGCTTTTCATGAGGGATACTCAGCCGACTATATTGTGGCACTCTCAATTCTGGCGTGTCTCCAATATGCAAGTAATTCAGGGATTGTCGCCTTGGGGGCGGCCTTGAAAACCGATCAACCCTTCTGGCGAACATGGAAAGAAGGTTTCCTGTGGACCTCAATCACATATTTCGCGGGGGCTTTTGCCGCCGGCATCGTGTCCAAGCTGATTGGCACCTTTGGGTTTTACGCCTTCCTCGCAACCACTCCCATTATCGTAGTTGTCTACTTCACCTACATGACTTACCTGAAAAACATCGAAGCCTCAAAGTCGCAGGCGGAGCAGGCTGAACGCCACGTCGACGCCCTGCGCGAGAGCGAGGAGCGCTTCCGGAGCGCTTTTGACCACGCCGCGGGGATGGCGCTGGTAGCACCTGACGGTCGCTGGATTCAGGTCAATAGATCTCTTTGCGAGATGCTTGGATACTCTGAGGAAGAACTCCTGGCCGGAAACTTCCAGCTCGTCACTCATCATGACGACCTCAAGATCATGCTCGAGCAGCTTGAAAAGCTCAATGAAGCCACGATTTCCAGTCTTCAGTTGGAGCAGCGCTACCTTCATAAGGACCGGCAGGTGAGATGGGTATTGCTGAGCGTCACGAAGGTCAACGATGCCGAAAAGCGCTCTGCTAACTTGATTTTCCAGATGCAGGACATTACTGATCGTAAGCAAGCGGAAGAGAAACTGGTCCATGACGCATTTCACGATGCCTTGACTGGCTTGCCGAATAGAATTCTCTTTATGGACCACCTCAAGCAATCGATGCAGAGGATCAAGCGCAAGAAGCACTCTCCGTTTGCAGTCTTATTCCTGGATTTCGATCGATTCAAACTTATCAATGACAGCCTGGGCCATCTGGTTGGTGATCAGCTCCTAATCGCAATTTCCAGTAGACTTGAGGCGAGCGTTCGCCCGGGGGACACGGTAGCCAGGCTGGGTGGCGATGAATTCACGATCCTGCTCGAAGACCTGAATAGTCCCGATGAGGCCATCGTTGTGGTCAAACGGCTGCTGCGCAACCTGGCAGAGCCCTTCGGTATTTCGGACCGGGAGGTGTTTATCACGGCCAGCGTTGGTGTTGCGCTCAGCGCTGCCGGCTACGAGAAGGCCGATGACGTCTTGCGCGATGCGGACACGGCAATGTACCGGGCAAAGAGCCTGGGCAAAGCGCGCTACGAGGTCTTTGATAAGACAATGCACGCGGATGCCAGGGAACTGCTCCAGATTGAGACTGATCTATGGCGCGCGCTTGAGCGCAAAGAGCTCGCGCTGGACTATCAACCCATTGTTTCGTTGCAAACAGGAAGGATTGCCGGTTTTGAAGCCCTTTTGCGTTGGCTACATCCGGCGCGCGGAATAGTTTCGCCACTCGAATTTATTTCCGTCGCGGAAGAGACTGGCCTGATTGTACCGATAGGCCAATGGGTTCTAAATCAGGCGTGCTCTCAGACTCGTGAGTGGCAAAAACGTTGTCCACAGGATCCCCCTTTGTACGTGAGTGTAAACCTCTCTGCCAAACAGTTCATGCAGCCTGATCTCATAGAACAGGTGAGTCTGGCCCTCGATAAGAGTGGCTTGAATGCAGCGGGCCTAAAACTCGAAATAACTGAAAGCATGGTTATGCAAAATGTGGAATCAACCACTCAAATGCTAGGTCAACTGCGAGCGTTGGGAGTTGAGATCAGTCTCGATGATTTCGGAACAGGATATTCTTCGCTTAGTTGTCTGCACCGTTTTCCGATTTCAGTGTTGAAGGTGGACCGTTCGTTCGTCAGCTCAATGACCGACAATCAGGAACACCGGGAAATAGTTCGTACCATCATAGCGCTTGCGCGGAATCTCAAGATGGATGTTATTGCTGAGGGCGTGGAAACTCTGGACCAGGCAACAGAGCTAAGGGCAATGAATTGCGAGTATGGCCAAGGCTATTACTTCTCGAAGGCACTTAACGCTGAAAACGCGGTGGGATTTTTAGCCACGGACTCGGCTAATAAACTCTTCCCTCCCGCCTCTGACAGCCTAATCGACTACGAACACACCTTAATTGCCTGATCGCCTTTCAGCTCCCACCGCTCCTTCGGGCCTATCCCCTGGGGTATGAAACATCGGCGCCCGCCTTGCCTGCCAAATACGAGAAACAAAGAACGTCCGGCTCTCGGCGATGTTCAACCCCCCACCCTACGCCGCTCAGCTAGGTTCAGCAGAATGCCTTGCTGAATCTGATGAACACTACGCTGTGTGATCGTGTCTTCGTTCATGCAGTTGGACGCAAAGACTGCGCGGCGGCGCGACTCTGTAAGCGCGAACAGCACTCTCCTCGATAAAACTCTGCGGTCAAAAAAACTCCCTAAGGAACGACAGAGGTTTGAGTCAATCTGAAAGCAGGGGCACTTCAACTTGACCACACAGGTCAACTTGCTCAATTGCCTCGTTGCGTCCAGGCAATTTATGCCAGTAAATCAGGGCCTTTAGACTGCCCGCCCTTGGCACAGTCTCTGCAATAGGGTCAGCCGGCGGAGAATAATCTGCGCCTTTGAACTAATTACAGATGACGATAGAGGCAAACAAAATGAGTAAATCCAGAAACACCAGATCAACTTTCTTCCTTACGTCGCTAACGCTGGTTTTTTCACTCGCGGTGGGAATCATGCTAAATGATTCGGCGCATGCTCAAAGCGTCTCGGCGCCAAACAAAGTGGCCGCCGACCTTCGTGAGAAGGTGAAGAAGTCGCAGCCTGCCGACCGCGTTAGCGTGCTGATTCAATCAAACAGCCGCTGGACCAACAGCCTCGACGCCGCTGCCGCGGATAGCGGTGGCTCGGTGACGCGCTCGTATTCCAACCTCAACACCAGGGCCGTGAGCTTGCCCGCAGGCGCCGTTGAAGCTTTCGCAGCGCGCACTGACGTTAAGTTTGTCTCTTTGGATGCTGACCTGAAAGCTCAGGGCCACATATCGAGTACTACCGGCGCCGACGCGGTTCGCGCGCAACAGGATTCGACCGGCGCGAGCTACACGCTCGATGGAAGCGGAATTGGCATCGCGATCCTGGACTCCGGAATCGATCCAAATCATGCCTCGTTGAAAGATGGGAGCAACAAATCTCGCATCGTAGTCAGCGTGGATTTTACCGGAGAGAATCGTACCGACGACCCTTACGGCCATGGCACTCACGTGGCTTCTGCTGCTGCGGGCAATGGCGCGGTTTCGCAGGGCGCGTATGTCGGCACTGCACCTAACGCCAACATTATCAATCTCCGCGTACTCAACTCTCAAGGTATGGGAACTGTCTCAGGCCTGTTGAGCGCGCTCGATTGGTTAATGACCAACCGCGTTTCCTACAACATCCGCGTAGTCAACATGAGCCTGGGCACGACCGCAACTGTTTCTTATCTCGATGATCCCCTATGCCAGGCCGTACGACAACTGGTGAATGCGGGAGTCGTGGTCGTGGCCGCTGCCGGCAACGAAGGCAAAAATGCATCGGGCCAAAAAGTGTACGGGCAAATTCATTCGCCCGGCATCGAACCCTCTGCTATCACTGTTGGCGCGTCCAACACATATGGGTCCGACACGCGCGTGGACGACACAGTGACCACTTACAGTTCTCGCGGACCAACGAGAAGCTATAGAACAGATTCTTCAGGCATCAAGCATTACGACAACCTCATCAAGCCCGATCTGGTCGCTCCCGGCAACAAAATCTTGGATGCAGAAGCGGCCGGTAATTATCTCGTGTCTACCTATCCATACCTGGATGGCGGAATCAGTGGTTCCTCCACGAGAGAGGAGATGTATCTCAACGGAACATCTATGTCTTCCCCGATCGTTTCGGGCACTGCGGCTTTGATGTTTCAGGCTAATCCAAACCTCACACCAAACCTGATAAAAGCCCTGATGATGTATTCAGCCCAACAGCTTCCCGGCTTCAATGCGTTTGAGCAAGGAGCAGGGGAGATCAATATCGACGGATCGATTAGGTTAGCTAACCTTGTTCGCGCCGATCTTTCATCAAGTACGTCTCTCGGCTCAGCGTTACTCACCGCGCCGGCACCCGCGCCCCAATCGACCATCGCAGGATATACATTTACATGGTCACAGGGCCTTGTTCTGGACCAAACAACCGTGAGCGGCGGAGACCTTGTCAATAAATACCAAAAGATCTATGGCTCGGGCGTTCTGCTATCTGACGGCACAATCGTAAACTCCAGTGGAAGTCTAACGAGAGACAACACCATGCTGTCGAGTGGCGTGCTGCTAAGCGACAACATCATGATCAGTTCCGGAGTTCTGCTTGGTGACGGCACAGTGTTTTGTGGTGACGGTGTTTTACTCGGCGATGGTGTGCTTCTCTCTGACGGCGTACTTTTATCCGATGGAGTGTTGCTTTCTGACGGCGTCCTGCTTTCTGACGGCGTCCTGCTGTCCGATGGTACGACCATGGCACAGTCGGTAGTTTCCAATGGGGACAACACCTCATGTATGTTGCCGGTCGTCGATCAAACGCCAAATGCGCCCAGCGGATTGACCGCCACCGCATACTCCACAACGCAAATCAATCTCGCCTGGAGTGATAATTCAAACAACGAGTCTGGCTTCAAGATTGAGAGATCGCCGGACGGCGTTAGTTTCGCGCAGATTGCCATCGTAGGCGCCGGCGTCAAAGCGTACTCAAGTACCGGTTTGCTGAAGGCGACTAAGTATTATTATCGAGTTCGAGCGTACAACAGCGCCGCCAACTCGACCTATTCCAGCACCGTAAACACAACCACGAAGACTAGATAGTCAAACCGACGGAACCACGGAGAATCAAGATGTCTATCTCGTCATCGACAAGCCCAATGCCATCCAAGGCTCAATTCTTTCCGGCTGCGGGCGCAGCAAATGGAGTAGAGCTCTTGCACGATGAAAACCTGGATGAGGTCCTGTCATTTCTCGGCAGACACCCAATCCAAACGGTCGCCATGGCAGGCCTGATTCACGACAATGGCCTGCAAAGCCCGCTCAACCGCGGAGCCTTTTATGGCTGCCGCGATTACCTTGGTCAACTTGAAGGCGTTGCTCTCATTGGCCACGCAACTTTGATGGAAACGGACAGCGATCGAGCGCTCAAAGCTTTCGCGCAGACTGCTCAGGGATGCACTTCCGCTCACCTGATCATGTGTAAAGAGGATTCCATCGATAAGTTTTGGGGCTACTACGCCGAAACAGGCCAGGAGATGCGCCGTGTCTGCCGGGAACTTCTATTTGAACTCCGCTGGCCCATTGATGTTTCAAGCGAAGTTCCAAGGTTGCGCTTAGCGACGGTCGATGACCTGGATCTTCTTATTCCGGTGCATGCGGAAATGGCCTTTGAGGAGAGCGGGATCGATCCAAGAAATCATGATGCTCAAGGATTTGCCAATCGCTATGCGCGTCGCATCTCGCAGGGTAGGACCTGGGTTTTGACTCAAGATAAGAAACTCATATTCAAAGCCGAGGTCATGTCCGATACGCCCGAAGCAACCTACATTGAAGGCGTTTGGGTCAATCCTGAAGCAAGACGCGAGGGGCATGGCCGGATTTGCATGTCAGAACTCGCAAGAACGCTTTTGTGGCGTACGAAATCTCTATGTTTGTTCGTAAACAACGAAAATCAGGAAGCGCAACGATTCTATAAGCAATCGGGCTATCACCTTCGCTCGGTCTACGACACGGTCTTCCTGAAGTAAAGAAATTCTGTTGTAAAGGTCTAAGTGCGGAAATGACCATAAACAATTCAACTTCCAACACTTCGTCTCTTGCGAACCTTATTCGTTCCAGGCAGACGCTCACCCTTGCGGCGCCGGACAGTAATGACTGCCGCTATCAAATAAGCCGCGTCGTGCGAGACATCGAGTCGCCTGCTGTCAGGGAAATCGTCAACGTGGTTTTCGATGACCTGCTGCGGCTGTTGGAATGTTTGGATATGATCGAGGTTCACCTGCGGAAGGTGGATTCTGCGGAACAAACCTTTGCGCTGTTCCAACTGATTCATGACGACGCGCACGCGCTCGTTGATTTCATGCAAACCGAAGCGCTGAGAACCGAGGCGGTGACGGGAGAATTGTTTGACACGCTCGATGGCATTTCATTCGCGGTCACTCATGATTTGCAACGCGTGTTTGAAACCAATCCGAGCCCTTCGGGCGAGCGCAGTAAAACGCACGCTATTACCGGCAGACTATATCGGGCCCATGACGTCCTTACGAATTGTCTCCAACAGTCAACAATTACACTCGCTATGGTCTTCGATCCGGAACTTAACGGTGCGAAGC
This sequence comes from Pyrinomonadaceae bacterium, assembly GCA_035601415.1. Taxonomy (GTDB): domain Bacteria; phylum Acidobacteriota; class Blastocatellia; order Pyrinomonadales; family Pyrinomonadaceae; genus PSRF01. The sequence continues at coordinate 7,447 of DATNOG010000234.1, forward strand.
TTTTCAACAATTCAGACATGCGCTTTCGCCAGTCGTTGGAATTGTGCGAAGACCTCGCCCAGCTAATCCAGCTCGTAGAAGCGGCGGAAAAAAATCAAGCAGTGTTCGGTCCGCTCTCCGAGGGTATCCAGAAGTTTCGCAACGAAAGCATGGAGCTCCTGATGTATTCGGATTGGCCGCAATTTGAGAATCTTTGCGAACAGATCGATCCGCAACGAGAGGGACAGCAACTAGACGCAGTGCTTCATCAATTTCGCTGTTACCTGGAAACCCTACTGGGCCAAGTGAGAATGAGAGCAGTGCTGGCGAACGTTTTTCCGCTGGGTTTCGGCGACCAACGTTTTTCCCCGGCACGCGCTGAATCCGCGCCCCATTACGAGCATTCTGACTTGAACAACTTCGCGCTTGCAATATGAGAAAGCATTCGCAGCTTAGCTTAACAAGAACTGATGTTACTAAAAGCCAATACCAGCAACGAAAAGTTAACTAAGACGTACATCTGGGCGACTATTCTTGGTGGCGGAGCAGTTTACTTTCTGGCGGCGTACTGGTTAAACCTTCGTTTGCTTGACGTCCGGTTTCTGTCCATCGCGATTTTGACGCTGTTACTCAGCTCGCGAGTTGCAATCAAGATTCCCCAGTTCAGTTCACATATTTCGGTTTCTGATACCTTTATTTTTCTCACGCTATTCCTTTATGGAGGCGAAGCTGCGATCCTGATGGCGGCGACCGAAGCACTGCTCTCTTCGGCTCGATTCTGCCGAAAGTCAACCACTGTGCTCTTCAATTGGGGGTGCGCTTCACTCTCGACCTGCATCACGGCGTATTCGTTGCACTTCTTTTTCGGAGACGCTGCGAAACTCAGTTCCGCTCCTCTTTCTGCCAGGTTCGTCTGGGCCGTGGCCCTGATGGCGTTGGTTCAATACGGCGCGAATTCAGGTATTGTAGCCACCTGCGGTGCCTTGCAGGCCAGAAAGCCTATCTGGCAGACGTGGAAGAAACATTACCTTTGGACGTCGATTACCTATTTAGCGGGCGCGTCCGCCGCCGCTTTCATCACCAAGCTGATCTTGCAATTCGGGTTTTATGCGCTGGCAATAACAATTCCGATTATCGCCATCGTATTTTTCACTTACCGTACCTACCTGAAGAACATTGAGGCCTCGGTAGCACAGGCCGAACAGGCTGAACGTCACGTAGCCGAGTTGTCACACTACATTGCGGAACAAGAGCGAATCCGGGAACAGTTTTCACAGATAGAGAAGCTTTCCGCGCTGGGGGAACTTGCATCGGGAGTGGCCCACGATTTTAACAACACACTTGCCGGCATTCTTGGCCGCGCGCAGTTGATCCTGCGCACCAATGATCCGGAAAAGATCAGTCGCGGTCTCAACATCATTATCAAGACTGCCGAAGACGGCGCCAAGACAGTCAAAAGGATTCAGGACTTTGCGCGGCAGCGGCGCGATCATGATTTCGAACCCGTATCGATTGATCAGATATTGTTGGATGTCAGCGAGATGACGCGGCCGCGCTGGAAGGACCGAGCTGAAGCTGCAAACGTTCAGATTAGTCTCGATCTGCAAATCCGCTCCAAAGCAAAAGTTATGGGCGACGAATCCGAATTGCGAGAGGTACTGGTGAACATGGTCTTCAATGCCGTGGATGCCATGCCCGACGGCGGTCAATTAACGCTGGCGGCATTCGACATCGACGAATCTGTGGTCATCATGGTCGCAGATACGGGTTCGGGTATGGGTCCCGAAGTGAAGTCGCGGATCTTTGATCCGTTCTTTACGACGAAGGGCAAAGCGGGAATGGGTTTGGGTTTGGCAGTGAGCTTCGGGATTATTCGTCGGCACGAAGGCTCGGTAAAGGTCGAGTCAGAAGTCAATATGGGCACGAAGTTCATGATCAGTTTGCCTAAAGCGGAAGTCACCGAAGAAGCAAACGTTCCCGAGGTGGAACTTACGAAAGCGCAAACGATCGACGCCCGCAGCGCAAACCTTCCGCGTACATTCAGTGAAAATCAACCCAGGATCTTGGTCGTGGACGATGAGGCGCCGGTGCGCGAACTGCTGCGCGACCTGTTGGAACACGACGGCTGTCGAGTTTACATGGCGCCAGGCAGTCGCGAAGCGCTTGGACTTTTTGAAGTGCATCAGTTTGATGGCGTATTCACTGATGTCGGCATGCCGGGCATGAGTGGCTGGGAGTTGGCGCACGCCATTCGCCAACGCCACAAAACAATACCGATTGCGGTCGTCACTGGCTGGGGCGAAGCGGTGGGATCAGATGAACAGAAAGAAGCGGGCGTAGACTGGGTTATTGCCAAGCCATTCCATGCAGAAAAGATTTCTGAGATTGCCGCGGAGATTTCCAGGCAACGTGCAGTTTCGGTCAAACGCGCGGCAATGGCTATTGTTGCCGCATAACCCGGCGGCGCACCAGCATCAGTTTTTTATGATCTTCCAATCGGCAACCAGGTTCTTCGTCGAGTTCTCATCGTCCTCCGATCCTTTTCCTTCCAGTAGTCGGTTGCGATATTCAACGGCCCTCTTAACGCTCTTTTCAACTACGTCAAGACTGAACGGCTTCAATAGAAAATCGAAGGCGCCCAGCTTGATAAGGCCCTGAGCGTGTTCCTGATCGCCGATACCGGAAATGATTATTACCGGAGTATCCGGAAACTTTTGCCGCACATGGCCCAGAAGTTCCAGGCCACTTAGACCTGGCATTGAGATGTCTGTAAGGACGACATCGTACTGATCCGCCTCTAACCGCGCGAACGCCTTTTCCGCTGTCTCCGCAGTCTGACAGATGTAGTACTCGGACAGAAGTTCGTAGAGCGTGTCGCGGATAGTTTCGTCGTCGTCTACTAAAAGGATTCTTGGCACTTTGGCCTCCCCCGTTCACCTAAGCAGGTACATAGTCATTTTAGAAAAAAGGGAGGACAAGTGTTAACGAGTGAGCGGCCCTGGGATTTGATAATAACACAAATCAACTCTTGCGAAATAAAAAGAGGGCTGGCAACTTGTCACCAGCCCCGTGTGCAAGCAGCGAACCTTACTTATTACCTTGGACCCGACGCACGGATGGTTAGTTCCGTGCCGGCTCCGAGGTCAAGGTCGTCGCGGCCCTGAACGTAAACAGATCCTGCACCGCCTCCGGCGCCGACTATGGCACCGATGGCAGCGCCTTTGCCACCGCCGGCGATGGCGCCAATGATGGCACCGACAGCCGTACCGATGGCTGCCCGCTGCTCGGTTTTCGTTGTCTGACTGGTGTCTCTTACCGAACCTTCGTTATCAACTCTGATGGTGTCTCCCTGAGTTGTTCTGACCGACTCAAGAATACCCGCAAAGCGATATGAGCCACCGTCGCGAAGACGGATGGTGTCGAAGTTCAACGTCATCTGCGATCGCCCCGTCAAACGGCCACTGCGTTGAATGTTGGAAACGTGTCCTTCGATGATTGCGCCTTCGTATTGTGCGGGCTGTCGCACGGTCATCGTGAAACGATCACCTTCGTGAGCAGTCTGCGTCGAAAGCCCGTTTTCGAGCACCCCGATCACAGTTTCACCGTTGGTAATAACGAAGTCGCCGTTAGCTATCGTGGTGTTGCCCGGAGATGTTTGCGGTCCGGTACTAATATCGAACCTGGCAACGTCAGACGTCTTTTGATAAACGCTCTGAACAACTACGGGGCGAGATAAGCCCTGAACATAGACGCGACGCGTGACGCTCAACCCACGACCGTTGTCGATCGGATCGAAGGTTACATTAAATTGATTGCCGGAATCTCCCGTCGAACTGACAATGAGTTGTTCGCCATTCAATGTTGCCCGCGCGCGAATTGTACGACCACTGGGTGCGGTTTCTACGCGTTCAGAGCCGTCAGCAGTAAAAGTAATCTGCGGCGCTCGCGATGATGCCAACGTCACGTCCCTGCCCCGAAGCTCGATGGCAATCTGATCCGGTGATTCCAATCTGGCAGCGACTTGATCGCGCATGCGCGCTCGGTCGCCATAGCCAAGCGACTGCGTGGCGCGGTCGGCTGCTTGACCAGGATCGTCGCTTCGCGATGGATCCAGGCGATAGGTACCAGTTAGGCGGCTAACTCCATATTGAGCCGGCGGATTGTTCGAAGGATACGGGTAAGTCTGTGAAACGTTCGGCCAACTCAACCTGTAAACGCTCGCCAGTTGATTGAGATCAGCCCGCAGGTTGGTCCAGGTGCGAAGTGTCACTGTGTCGGTTCTATTCGTGCGAATGGTGCGATCAACGAGCGCGGCGCTGTTAAGTACTTCCTGAACATCGGCAGTTGTTGAGGTCCTATTGTTGAACCGCTCCCTCAACTGCATTACCGTCGAGTTCAAACTCTGCACCGAACTGCCAAGATCGGCTTGAATGTTGCGGTCATAGACACTGGTTCGATTCCGAGTGTTCACCCTACTCAGCAGCAGATCAGTGCCAGTCCCTATTCGGCTTAAAAGCTGTTGCACCGAGCGGTAGGTTCCACGATACGGTTGCCGTTGTGCCTGCGTTAAAGAAGCCCCCGCCGCAAAGACGAGCGCCACCAGAAACGCGGCCATTGTTTTTCTAACCATAATCATTTTGTTTCCTCCAGATTCAACTTGAAAACACTTCCTGGTTCACTAACTAAGATGTCATTGCGAGCTTAGACGTGCCCAGATCTTCTCATTGAAACAAGAAAGTAAAGTGCATGTGAGGATATGACTACAATGCCTGTGCCATTCGTTTCCGATTGGTTTGCGAAAGTGTGCTTATTGTGGAAAGTTTGTTTGCTTGAGCCTTAACTTCGCCAGGCATATGGACTGAGGGGATGTGATATTCTCCAATTCGGAGGGCTGGTAAATGAGTGCAGACGATGCCATAGCGGTCATCGAGCTGAAGGCGACAGACTTATTCGTTGGTCATACACCGTCTGGGCACCCGATATTGATAGATACGGACCACACTCGAAACTCGGCTCCTACGCCAATGGAACTCCTGCTTGTCGCCCTGGGCTCCTGCACCGCGGTTGACGTCGTTTCCATCTTGAGGAAAAAGCGGCAGAACGTTTCGGCCTACCGGGTTGAGGTGCGAGGCCAGCGCCGCGATGAGCACCCACGTAGCTATAAGCGCATGGAAGTGCATCACATTGTCACCGGCCGTAGCATTTCCGAGCAATCCGTCGAGCAAGCTATACAACTCTCTGAAGAGAAATACTGTAGCGTGGCGGCAACATTACGGCCGACCGCAGAAATCGTTTCGAGCTTTGAAATCATCGAAGGGTAGATTGGTTGTTGTGATGAATCTCTCTGACCGTAGCAAAGCGTGGATTGCTTCAGTTTCGATTCTTGCATTGGCAGGATTGATTAGTGCGGGTTCTGCGCCTTTGCTCGCACAGTCCGGTTCAAACACGGACGCAGCCCTTGCAGCCGTGCGACGCCAGGATCGTGTGACGCGCAACGCGAACGGCGTAATGACGCGGCTTACCCCTGACGAGCATCTTCGTCGCGCCGCCATCTATCTTGCTAATCGCGCTTTCGATGAAGCACGCGAGCATTGGCAAGCGCTCATAAACTATTACCCAAACGATCCCAGGGTTGCTCAAGCTTTACTGGGCATGGGCCGAGCATTTTTTCAATCGCGTCGTTATATGGAAGCTTACGTCGCCTACGATCGTCTGGCGCGCGAGTACCCCACGACCAAAGAAGGCCGCGAAGGTCTCAACTTTAGCGCCGCTTCCCTGCTGCGATTGGGCAGAACTTCAGAGGCGGCTGATCGTTACCTTCAATATATCAATCGCTTTTCCGCTGGTGAACGAATTGACACAGCGCACCTCAACGCAATCGACACCTTAAGAGAGGCGGGCCGGATACAGGAAGCGCTTGCCTGGGTCACGCGGACGAGGCAGCGTTTCGCCGGCACGCCGACAGCAACGAACGCGTTGTTTGGGCAACTGCGACTGGAGATTTCAGAAAGCAACTGGAAGCAGGCGATTACAACTGCGGATGAATTGAGCGGCGAGAGTTTTCAAAAGGGTGTGGCAACCTCTCCTTCTGAAGTTGCTTATCTCAAAGCCTACAGCCTGGAGCGTGGCGGCAAACAAGCTCAGGCGTATAACGCATACCTCGCGGTTCCCTCAGGCATTGATTCCTATTACGGCTGGCTGGCAACTGATCATCTCGCAAGCGTTGCGGACGGACGCAATCGCGGTTTTGCAGGCGACCGGATCGAGAAAGTTAAAGCACAGGTAGATCAAGTATCGGATGGTTATCCAGTGCCTTATCGGCAAATCATCATTAATGCCGCAAAAGCACGAAAGCTCGATCCGCGCTTCGTGCTGGCGCTAATCAAGCAGGAAAGTGTTTTTCGTCCGCAGGCTAAATCGCCATCGGGCGCGCGCGGTTTGTTGCAACTGACGATCGATGCGGCACAAAAATATGCCGCGCACGCCGGGATGACGTCCGTCGAGGAAAACCAACTCTATCAACCCGAGACGTCAATTCGCCTGGGCAGTCAATACCTCGCGGAGCTAGCGACGATGTTTCCAAATCTGCCTGAAGCCGTAGCTGCTTCCTACAACGGCGGCGAAGACAACGTGGCCCGCTGGGTACGTCGCGCAAAACAAAAAGACGCCGGTGTCTTCACGTCAGAAATCGGTTTTGATGAGACAAAAGCCTACGTGCAGAAAGTGATGAACAACTACCGCGTCTATCAGCAACTGTACACCGCTGACCTGAAAAGAAAGTAGGCAGAAGGCAGTAGGCAGTAGGCAGAAAGCAAAAGAGCACGCTGCCTACTGCCTTCTGCCGACTGCCGACTGCCTTCTCTGCCTACTGCCTTCTGCCTTCTCTGCTTTCTGCTTCTCACGGCTCCGGACTAAATCTTCGATCCTCGAAGCCGCTCGCGCTTTCTCTTCTCCTTAAAGGATCCGGACGTGGATAGTGACGCGGCAAAATTCCCAAACGCACCAGCGTCGCATAATACTCGTAGCGGATTATCACTTCACCGGCGGGCCTCGAATCCAGATTCATTTCGACCCACTGAACATCATTGCGCACTGAGCGTCCAATTCCAGTGGCCGCGTAGTCGTCATCGCGCGCCAGCCCTCCTTTACTCGAACGATCACTTGGCGCCTGTCGAATTCCGGCCCCGCTGTCAGGCACGGTTGAGCTGCGTTCGCGTTCATCCCTTTCTTCATACCGCGGGCGGGGTGGCGGCGCAGGCGTGATCGGAACCGGAAGGGGACGAAGCTCGCGAAAGAAGACTGCTGAAATGACGCCAAGGTTTGCAGTCTGTCCCAGCTTCGCTCCGTACGAATCCTGTTCGGAAGTAAAATAGAAACGCCGCGCGCGTTCAGAACTCATTTGCCAACCATTGATGCTAATCGTCGCGTACGGTTCGATCACCCACTTGCTCGCATTCCATGCGGTCGTGCGGCGCGCGTCGATTGTGTTCAAGCCATCGACGGAAAGCGCCACCGCCACGCGGAACGGGAATGGGTTGCGAATCCTGACCTCATATTCACTTCCCTGAATGGCTTCCACGTAGCCTTTGCCGCGAGCGTAGTACTCCTCCAGCGGACGGCCTCCAACCAGTATCTCCAGATCGAAGTTTCTGACGACCACATCTGATTGTGCGGCTCCCAGGACATTAATGGACGCGGGTTCCACACCGGCGCGCGCGAATAAGCCCCCCAGTCCAACAATCGCGGCCAGGCTCGCACAGCCGAATATCAACGCTTTTTTCATGGGTTATTCCTTTCTCGAGAAAGAGTTCGCTGCTCAAGAACGAGCCAAGCTGGCGATGCTTGCAAACGGAGGGTTAGTTTTTTGAAAACTAAAGGGTTTCGATGGTTTGGCAGAGGCCTTAAGCTGTTGAGTAAAAAAGCAGGTGACGCTACAATTACGCGCCAATCTTAGCGGCTCTCAACGGAGACGATTATTCTCATATATTAGGCTTTTTAGGAGCACCTGATGGAATACGCCCTGACCGCAACCAAAGACGAGGCACCCGCCGGCTCGTATTACGACAAGATTGCGGCTTTTTACGATCTTACTTTTAAGCTTAATGGCTATGGCCGTTCGCTCGATCAGTATTTTTCCAATCATCCGTTGCCGGTCTCGCGCGGCGCAGGAATTCTTGATGCCGGCTGCGGCACCGGCCTGCTAACGCTGGCCTTGCTGCGAAATCTGCATTTCCCAGTCAACATCACAGCTCTGGATCTTTCCGCAACATCGATCAGCGCTGCGAAAAAAGCGCTCGCCGAAAGTTCCGGGCGAACGCGCGATGTCACCTTCACCGAAGGTAATCTGCTATCGCTTCCTTTTGCCGACAACTCGCTGGATTTAGTGGTGACGAGCGGCGCGCTTGAATATGTTCCGCTCGGCGAAGGCATGGCTGAAATCGCGCGCGTGATCGCGCCGGGAGGACATATGCTTCATCTTCCCTGCCGGCCCACGCCTGCCAGCACATTTTTGGAAATTCTATTCCGCTTTAAGTCCCATCCACGTCCGAAAATTCTTACGGAGACTGAACGGCATTTCCGCATGGTCCACGAGTACCGCTTCCCGCCGCTGCACATCATTGGCTGGAGCAAGACCGCAATGTTGGCACAAAAGCGATAGTGCCATTCGTTCCACTCACTCGCGAAAAGACGAATCCATTCGATCGAGTTTGCGCAGCAAACCTGGCCACGTCAGTTGTGCGCCCTGGCCAACTGTAACCGCTCCCAATTGAGCAGCGACACTGTGAAGTATTGGATCCGGCACTGACAACAAAGTGCCCCCGCCCGCCTGCGCCAGAATCTGAATGCGACAAGCGCGCTCAAGCATGTACATCGACAGGAACGCTTCAGCCGCATTTTTTCCAACCGTCAGCAGACCATGGTTCCTGAGAATCATGTTGCTCTTGTCACCCAGGTCCGCTACCAGTCGTGATTTTTCATCTTCGTTCAGTGCCAGCCCTTCGTAATCGTGATAAGCAAGCGTCGATAGAGCAAACAATGCTTGCTGCGAGATTGGCAGCAATCCTTCCGCCTGCGCGGAAACCGCGATGCCATAATCGGTATGCAAGTGAATGACGCACAACGCGTCTTCGCGCGCCGCATGCACCGCACTGTGAATGGTGAAACCAGCCGGATTAATGAAATAGGGAGAGGGCATGACGATCTCGCCGGCCAGGTTTGTTTTGACCAAACTCGACGCTGTGATCTCTTCAAACATCATTCCGTAAGGATTAATCAGAAAATGGTGTTCCGGGCCGGGTACCCGCGCCGAAAGATGAGTGAAGATCAGATCGTCCCAACCGTAATGCGCCACCAAACGGTAAGCAGCAGCGAGATCAACGCGCGCTTCCCATTCCTCTTTAGAAATCTGTTCGCGGATACTCGCCGGCTTTTGTGCAGTCGTCATTTTTGCCCTCGATTTTTCTGACCTCTGACCTCTGACTTCCGACCTCTGCCTTCAGTGCTTCTCCTTTTTCAGCATCACTGCCAAACTACAATTGAAATCAGACGGCAAATAAATCTCCGTTTGATAGTCGCGATAACCGGGTGAAGATATCTTCAGGACGTACTGGCCCATTGGAATACTCTTCAAGTCGTATGAGCCATGCTGGTCTGTTTTCGCAGTGAAGACTTCGTGATTGAATTCGGTCTTGCCCTTCAGTTCGATCGTGGCATGCACCTTTTTCTCGCCGACCTCAAGATAGGAAAGGTCCTCGAAAGCAACGTAACCATGCACGGAGCCGCGTCCCGACTGGGCCATTGCCATCGCGCCACAAAAACCAACAAGCGCTAATAGGATTGTTGCGAGTGTTGTTTTAGTTCGCGCAAGGTTCATGGTTGTTTCCTGTCAGTCCCTATTTAATGGGCGTCAGACGAATGATGCGATCGTCATCATTTGCCGGCGAACCGCGGCCATCGCGGTTTGAAGTTGAGAAGTAAAGATTGCCGTCAGGTCCTTCGGCCACGTCGCGAATGCGGCCATACTTGCCGGAAAGCAAGTTCTCCTGACTAACAACCCGGCGGCCATCAAGGACGACGCGAATGATGCGCGTGCCTCGCAAGCAGCCGAAAAAGAAATTACCTTTGAACTGCGGAAAGGCTGAGCCACGATAAAACATTCCGCTGGCAGGTGCGCAAGCCGGTGTGTACTCAAGCAGCGGCGATTCAAGCCCGGCCCGGGTTTCGGTGTGATGAATCAGTGGCCAACCGTAGTTTTTTCCTTTTTCGAGAATGTTTACTTCATCGCCGCCGCCTGGCCCATCAAAGCCGCTTGGACCATGTTCGGTCTCGAAACAAAGATTCGAGCCGGGCTGAAAATCAATTCCCTGCCCATTGCGATTTCCATACGTCCAAATCTCGGGACGCGCATTGGCCTGCCCCACAAAGGGATTGTCGGCAGGCACCGTACCATCGTCGTTCAGTCTCAATGTTTTTCCGGCCAGGGAATCCAGTCGTTGCGCCAGTTCACGTTCGGTCGCGTCTCCGGTAGTGATGTAGAGCTTTCCGTCTGGTCCAAAGCGAAGACGGCAGCCGGCATGATACTGCGCTGCGGGAATGTCTTCGACGATTACCGTTCGATCAACCAGGCCGGCGGCGCTTTCGCGGTAGCGCACCACGCGCACGCGTTGGCCATCGCCTTTGTAAGCGTAGGAAAGATAGAGCCAATGATTGGAAGCGAATTGCGGATGCAGCGCGACGCTCATCAAACCACTTTCGCCGCCCGGCTCTACATCGGGAACCACAAAAAGCGGTTGCTGTTGCAGCTTGCCATTTTGGAAAACGCGAACACGCCCGGGGCGTTCGGTAAAAATCATGCGGCCATCAGGCGCCCAAACAATCGACCATGGCACTTCCAATCCGCTTACCACTGTCTCAACTCGGAACTTGACCGCGCCTTGTCCGGCATTTTGACCCTGACTCTGTTCCGACGACACGGAACTGGATTCGACCTCGCCCGCTCCGCGTCCCGGCGGCGGATGGCCACAGGCGAACGTCAGAATGATGAGCGCACAAAAGACCGCAGATAAAATTCGTTTCATTAGCTTAATTGACGAAGCGCGCCCTAGAAAACTTTCATCTGTTTCAATTCGCGTGTTCGTTTTGGCGGGTGATCGATGATCTAATGTTGAATATATTCGTGCAGC
>DATNOG010000235.1:0-3246 GCA_035601415.1 Pyrinomonadaceae bacterium
TCGAGGTTAGGAAGGGTGGCTCGACCCCGCCTGAGATCGGGTGGCCTTCGACGCGCGGGGGCAAGCCACCCTTCCCAACCCTGAGACTCTCCATCTTGACCATCACTCTCAATCTTGACAGCTCACTGCTCACTGCTCACTGCTCACTGCTCACTCCTCCCTCACTCGCTCAACGAGGGACAGACAGGAATGTCTGTTCTACCGTTTCGCTTCGTCGAGTTGGCGCAGGCTGTCGAGGATCAGGTTTGTATTGCTGGCAGCCTTGATGCGAATGGGAAATCCTTCCGCTGACTTTTGAAACTCAAAACTGCCGCTGGTGATCTCAACTATTCGCCGGAAGCCTGTTTCGGCTATGTCGCCGCCCGACTCGGCATCAACGATGCGTCCTTCGTTAAAAAGGACGCTGCCATTTTGCGTATCGTTTGTCAGCAGCAGTGTCCCGGTCAACTTTGAGTTTTCAATTACCTGAATACAGTCGAACACATTAATTGCCGCCAGATCGCCCGCCAACGTAACGCCACGAGTGCTGGTCGCTTGCGGCGCGGCGCCTGTCTGCGGTCCCAAATCCGGACGGCGGGCGCGCCGGATTGCTTCCAAGCCGGTGGCGATGTTGATGCGCTTATCAAGTTGCTTCGCTTCCAGCAGCCGCTCGTAAGCGTTATCAAAATCATCTCGCTCAACGTAGAGGCTGGCCAGCGCCAGGCATTGCCGCGCCGCTTCTTCGGTCTGCTTCTGCACGATACAGACTTCGCGTATCCGCTCGCGCAACGGAATCGAGCGCGAGTTGCGCTCCAACGCCGTGCGCAGCCGCTTGAATGCTCGCTCGGGCGCTTTGTACTTGAGGAAAAGCTCCGCATCCAGCAACGCGGTATCGACTTCGCTGACATGCTCTGTTGATGATGATGAATGCCTGGTCATGCGGATTTACAGTTGCCCTTGCGTTATCGGCTTGCGGAATCAGGCGGGAGTTTATCACAGTAATCGTGCTTAGTTTGTGAGCCTAAGGATGGCGGTGGTGCTCGATTAGTGTGTTGCTAAAAAAGCGACGGTTCGAAGGCGATGAGGTCAGTACCACCTCGCGGTAGCGGGTGGGTTTGCTCCCAAACAAGATCGCTGGGCAAAACGAGATCCTCCCGGCGTTATGGCTGCTCCATCGACACCCACCCGCTACCGCGAGGTGGTACTGACCTCATCGCCTGGCCGTAACTCGCTACGCAATCGGCTTTTCTTTCTCAGCAACACGCTAACGGAACACTGCCAGCATGGCCGGAATGTGATAGATTCAGCGCGTTGCTTCAGCATTCTTCAGATATCAGAACAGCAGATCGCCCCGTATGAAACAATCAGAAACTACGCGCCGCGTTTTTCGCCGGCGCGCTGTGCAACTGGAAGTCAAGATCCGCTTCAAGCCGGCCTCCTCTTTCACAAAAACCGGCGACGTTGCCAGGTTGGCGCTGGTCGGCCGCACGCGCGACATCAGCGAGACGGGGATGGCTTTATTGGTCTCTGCAAAAAATATCGATCGCTACCTGACCAGAAAAGAGAATGGCTTTGACGTAGAACTGAGTTTGCCCCAGGGCGCGGTTGTATTGCAGGCCTCACCGGTTTATTTCAAGAAAGTTTCCGCCGACGGCGTCGCGACTTATTTGATTGGTTGCCGCTTCACCACCGTGCAGGACCTGCAGCTCAGCCGGCTCGTAACTTTTCTTCGCTCTTTACCGGTTGGAAAAATCAACCCGGAATAACTCAAAAATCAAAACGAACGCCGAGGCGGATTTGTCGTGGGCGTAGTGTGCGCGTGGTGACGAGGAATGAGTCGAGGAAAGCCTGACGCTGTTCCGGCGTAGCAGTGGGCGCGAAGGAATTAAAGTTGATGAACTCGCTGCCAAAACTAAAGACAGTCTTGTTCAGCACGTTGTCGATTTCGATCACCGGCCGCAAGCGCATCTTTTCATTGATGCGAAACTCACGCGTCACATTGAGATCGAAAAAGAACTGGCCCGGCCCCTGGCCGACGTTGCGCGGCAAGTTTCCCGTTTGGCCGATGGTCGGCAACGCAAACAGAGTAAGAATCGACGGATCGATTGGATCGCCGGGCGCGCGCCAGTGAAGCAGTGTCGTATCGCCAGTGAAAATCGGCCGGTCATTTCTCACGTCATCGAGGTTGCGATCGTTGCCGCCAATAGAGATGTTGAAGGGCGCGCCTGATGACAAACGCACGATAGGCGCAAAACTCAGTTGCCCCAGCTTGCGCGGCGTTTCAAACGTTCCCGAGAAAACAAAACGGTGTCTGCGATCGAGCAGGCTGCGTGACCTTTCCGCAAAGAAGTTGCCGGGCGTCAGCGCGTCGGAAGTGTTTACGATGCCGTCGTCAGTCAGATGTGAAAAGGTATAGGCAGCGCGGAACGACAAGCCAAAACCTGCGGTGCGTTTGAGACGTTTGCGCAGCTCAAGCGTCAGACCGTGATAGAAACTGTTGCCCGAGGAAATTAGCTGCTCAACCTCTCCGTGAGTTGGATCGGGCCGAAAGCGGCTCAATGCTGCCAGTGCAACTTCTACCTGCGTCGTCGAAGTAAAACTGTTGAGATTGATCACCGAAATGGGCACGCCAAATTCGTTCACGCGAATGACAGCATTGGGGTTGGCGGGATCGAGTGCGCCAGGCACGAAGCGGACCAGCTCGCCGGCAGTTGAGGCGTTGTAAAGTGGGCGCGCGCCGTTTGGGCCACTGTGAAAGTTCGCGAAATCGCGCGACGCCAGGTAGTCGGAAAAATTCTTGAAACCCACCGGCAGCCGTGGCGCATTAACATTGAATTCCCGCCAAAGATGCAGGCCGCGATTGAACGTGTAGTTTGTTTCGAAAACAAACCCATAGCCCAGGTCTCTTTCCATGCCGACATTGGCTTGATAACTCTCAGGTATGCGCAAGCCGGAATCGAGACGGCGCGAAAATCCGGCATTCAGAGAACCGAATTGCTTGACGAGTGGTGAATCGGCAGTAAGCACTTGGGGAAACTTAAGATTTTTGGCAATGAAGTCGCGGTGAAAAGCGGCGCTGCCAATCAGGCCGGTCGCCGGATCGATAAGATCGTTTGTGTCAAAGAAAAGTTGTTGAGTGCCCAACGTGAAATCATCGATGGTCCGCAGCAGCGCGCGGTTGTAAAACATTCCGGCGCCCAATCTGATTACCGTCTTTCCCGACTTAAAAGGATCATAGGCAAGCGAAAGCCGCGGGCCAAAGTTATT
>DATNOG010000236.1:0-3129 GCA_035601415.1 Pyrinomonadaceae bacterium
CCACGACGCTGTTTGTAATCGCCTTGTCAGCTCTCGTGCTTTGGTCGCGAACCGGGCAACGAAGTGAGCAGGCGAATCCAGGAGTTGCTACCAAATCGACAACGCCCGATTCAACGCCGGCGCCGCCGGCAGCGATGCCCCTATCCACTCGACCAACACAACTTGTCGCGGCTCAACCGCCTAATCGCGTCAAGTCCAACCGCTGGGATCGGAAACTCGCAGCGCGCCGTCAGGCTGATCGCGATGCGAGAAACGCAATCATTCGTGAGGCCGTCTCTATCTCGAGTTGGCAATCGCCGACAGCGACTCTCATGCAATCACCGGCGGACGACGTGTTGACGTCGTTGCCACAACTCGATCGCTCCCTTACCGAATTGAAAACATTTTTGCCGAACACACCGCAGTGAAGGAGAAGACAATGAAGATAAGAATCGGAATCATAGTCGCGATACTCAGCCTCAGTGTGCTTGTTGGTATGCCGCTGCTCCGGGCACAAGAACCACCGCCATTGCCTGCAACCCCACCTGCGGCACCGCGCGCGCCTGTACCGCCGATGGATCCGTTGGGCGATGTGATGTTTCCTCCGGACCTGATCATGGGGCACGCGCGCGAACTCGGACTTACTGACGAACAGAAAGCCTTCATGCGCGGTGAGATTCAAAGGACCACGACGCACTTCCTCGAGCTACAGTGGCAGCTTCAGGATGCGATGGAAGCGCTGCACCAAACAATGAAAACCAATGCGGTGGACGAACAGCAAGCTTTGGCTCAACTCGATAAGGTGCTGGACACTGAGCGTCAGATCAAACGCCTCCATTTCAGCCTGGGCATTCGCCTCAAGAACCAGTTGACGGCTGAACAGCAAGGAAAACTCCGCGGCATGAGGATGGCGCCCCCGCCTGCGGGCCAGCCAGGTCCTGGTGAGCAGCTTTAGTAAATCTTTGGCTTCGGCGGAAACTTGATAAAGAAGCAGATCGTTATGCGCAAGGCGCAAGCACCGCAGCCGACGCTCGCCGCGCGCGGGAGACAACCGGAAAGAATTCCACAACGGAAGTAATCTCGAAAACAGAATCCAGGCGCGCGACTGCCAACACCATGCTAACCCCTTTGGTTATGTTCGTGAGTGCAAACCGGATTCCTTTGGATGCGGCCTGCTCACGCAACCCCAACATCACGCCCAAGCCGCCGGCATCGACTGTGCTAACCCGGGCGAAATCGAGTATGACTGCGCTGACCCCTGACAGCGCAGACACGGCAGCACGCAGACTCTCCGTTTCACCCGTCACAATTTGCCCCTGCAAGCACAGGATCGCGACCGTCCCCAGTTGCTTGGTATGAACCTTCAACATAACTACCTCCCCTACCGGCCAGTGGCGGAATCTTCAACGGCCAGTTTGATTGTGGCCCGCGCATCCGCGCGATATTTCAAGGTCAAGGCGCGCAGCCAACGCTTCAAACTGATCAACTACGACTTCCCCGGATCCGCTAATGGTTTTTCGGATCTAATAACTGTCCTCTTATTAATACGACTTCGGTCCCGTTTCGTTTCTCATTTCTTAATAAAATCCCTGACTTCTGCCTTCTGCCTTCTGGCACCTGCCTTATAGAGATAACACCGCCGAGGGGGATTTCTGTTTCACTTTTTATCAAAACTTTTCATTGAAGCCGGTGCGGGCGGCCAAAACCGGTTTCGTTCTCGGACATACATGATGGGCGCTGGAGGACGGCAACTTGTGGGTACTCCAACAAGTCGGGACCTAAGATCAATCATCCGCACCGTAACCCCAACAAAGAGTAACCAGCTTTGTTTCGAGTAATTTGGTGTGATTTAGTGGATCGTCCCTTTAGTTACGCTGAAAGCGTAGGCCAATTCCAGCCCAACAGCATAACGCTGAAAGCGTTCGCTAATTCCAGCCCAGGGTTGCGCTTTGGCGACCCTGGGATCACATTGTCATTTGAGAAAGGCGCAACCCTGAAAGGGTTGCGCCGGCGGTTGTTTGATCGTGGTCGATCGCAACCCCTTCAGGGTTGCGCTTCCGTAAAATCGGGATGCGCTTCATCCCAGGGTTTCAAAGCAAACCCTGGGCTGGAATTAGCCAACGCTTTCAGCGTAAGAGAATTGCTTCCGCAGAGTGGCATGCGTTGCTCCGCTGCCAGGTGCGCTCTTGGCAGTACCGCCTGCGGTAGCGGGTGGTTCTCTCTCTCTCCGCCCACTCCGAGCGGATTCCGGAAGGTCCTGACCCGGCCAGCGCCGAAGCCGTCGATTGAGATAGAGAAACTGTGGACGCGAAGTTTGGACATAGGATTCCTCAGCCGCGGCTTTGCCACAAAAAGTTCAATCCTTGTACGCGAAGCGATCTCATTAGCACCGTGGCTTTAGCCCGGTGACTAATGTCAGTCATCCCGATGCCAACCGTTTCAACGGTTTCTCTGTCGGCGCTCGGGAGAAACCGTTTTGAAACGGTTTCTCAAATCAATTTCCGCATGCGGCTAACGAGAAATCCAAACCAGATGGTTACAACGAACAGAATAACAATTGTCAGGACGCTTACTATAAAGTGGTTGTTCCCGAGCAAAGCCACAATCTCGAAGACACCAATTACGAAGAGCCCGAGTAATTCCCACGATACTAGCGAGCGATAAAAATTTCGCTCGTGACCTCGCGGCAAGGTAAAAAATTCGTAGCCATCCCAGAGCAGGTAAACAAGCAGAAAAACAAAGTAGCAAAGGAGAACAATTTTATTGTGCGGCAGGTTCCGAGGGTTATCTACGTCTATTGCGATAATGGCGGCGTAGAGGCCTACCAGGAATACGACATCGCACAGGAAAGACCACCAGTAGTAACGCTTAGTAAAAACGATATAGAGATAGTCACAGACATAGAATCCAACCGAAATAACAACCAACGTCCATTTGATCCAGATAATTGCACTTAGGGGATATTGTTCCCTTAATACATGCGCGATAGTGAAAACCAGTTGATAGAGAATCGTGCCGAGGACGGCTGGATAAATCAATCCCAGCATCAACTCTTGCTTAACCGGCCTGTTTGATGCGCTAGACATGGATAAGTGGAATGTTATATGCGACTGGCTTTGCACAAAAAGGTGATTGCCAGAAGACGCGCGG
>DATNOG010000237.1:0-14224 GCA_035601415.1 Pyrinomonadaceae bacterium
TTCGCGGCGATCGATCATGAACTGCAAAAGGAACCTGAGCTTTACGCGAAAACGCATCTGCTCAGCATTAGTTTTGATCCTGAATACGACACGCCAAAGGTGCTGCGCAGTTATGGAGCAGCTTTTACTGGCAGATATTCAGATGAGACGTTCGCACATTGGGAATTCGCTTCCGGCAGCACGGACGAGGTGAAAGGAATCGCGCAATATTTCGGGATGCGCTATTACCTGGATGCAGACTCAGGGAACCAGCAAGTTATCCACTCGCTGAGGACTGCTGTGATCGGTCCTGACAGCAAGGTCATCAAAGTGTACCGCGGCAATGATTGGAAGCCTGATGAAATTGTGAGTGATCTGCGGGCTGCGGCCGAAACAAAAGGCCCACCGCAAATGAAGATGGACCACATGACTCACAAACACAAAATGTAAGCTCGCCGACTGACGCGCGGATGCTGTAAGAGGCTTTGCACAAAAAGTACTTAAAGCCTAGTTGGAGCGCAGCGGCAGGAGGACGCAGATTGCGGCTTGCCGCCGCACAGTGCGGAAAGGCTCGGCTTCCGGAAGCGATCTCTCCATCTTTTCCTGAGGCTGAGCCTCAGGAAAAAGCCATTAAGGCGAACTCAGCGGAAAGCCAGAGGCATTCCAGACCTCCAGATCGAAAAGCCTGAAAAGTTTGGGGGTTATGATAAGGGGGTGTTAGCACTGACTGGCTGGGTCGCGCCATCAATTAGGCGCTGCCTTTGATCTTCTTCACTTCTTCAGTGAGCACCGGCACAGCTTCAAAAAGATCGCCGACAATTCCGTAATCGGCAATGTCGAAAATTGGTGCTTCCGGATCTTTGTTGATGGCGACGATCGTGCCGGAGTTTTTCATGCCGACCAAATGCTGAATCGCGCCCGAGATTCCCAGCGCGATATAGAGTTTCGGCGCCACGGTTTGTCCCGACGATCCTATTTGCCGATCGATTGGCAGCCACTCGGCATCGCAGATTGGACGCGATGCTGCTAAATCTCCCCCAAGCGCGGCTGCGAGTTTTTCCGCGAGCGCCAGATTGTCTTTACTCTTGATGCCGCGCCCGACGGCAACAATGATGTCAGCCTTACTCAAGTCGACTGCTTGTTTGACTTCCTGAAATGGAGCTTCCGGCGTCATGCGAATATTACCTACGTCGACGGGTTTTTCCTCTATCTCCGCGCCGCTTCCCTTCCGCGCCTGGTCCGGCCTGAATGCTCCTGATTGAAACGTTGCAAAGACCGGCGCTGCGCCGTCAGAAACAACATCAGCATCAAGCTTGCCGAGGAAGATGCGACGCGTGAACGTCAGCGCGCTGCCCGATGCCTGCGCGCGAATGCAGTCGCTGATTAATGCCTTTTCGAAACGCGCGGCGAGCTTCGGCGCGAAGTCGCGAACCAAATACGTGTGCGGCAAGACAACAAGCTGCGGATCGAGTTCCCGCACCACGCGCTCCATCGCGTCCGCGTAACCGTCGGGCGTGTACTGGGCCAATTTTTCGTTCTTTGCCTGGATGACTTTGGCTAGATCGTAAGCTGCGATCTCCTTGGCCAGCGCCGAAACGTCAGCACCCGGGATAACTGCCGTCACCGGCTGCTGTAACTGAGATGCGAGACTCTGCGCACCAGCAATCGCTTCCAGCGAGGTCTTGTTAAGCACGCCGTCGCGGTGTTCAATGAAAACTAAGATGCCGTTACTCATAAGTTTTGTAGCATAGACTTCAGGAAGCTCTGATTAAGACGGACCATGAACAGTTTGTATGAAGCGCGCGAAGCGCGGCGTCAGCATAAAGTCTCGCGCTTCTCCGCCAAAAGACACAGGCTTAAGCCTGTGCTACTCAAATCACCCGCGCCTCGTTGTGGAGTTTCTCAGCCAGTGCAACTGCGCCTGTTTTCGCATCGCCGTTGCCAAGCAACTGCGTCTGTTTCGTTTTTTGCGGCAGATAAATCTTTTCGATGCGTTGGTGCGTGGGGCGATCTACCACTTCGGCAGGCGGTGTGACTTCCTTAATTTCTTTTTTCTTTGCAGCCATAATGCCCTTGAGTGTTGCATAACGAATCTGGCTAATCCCCGATTGAATCGTCAATAACGCGGGTAACGGCATCGAGTACCACTGGTACCAGCCACTTTCGAGCTCCCGCTTGACGCGCAATTTGTCAGCGGAAGCGTCAACTTCAATGGCGATGGTCGCGTGTGGCATGCCCAGCAGCTCGGCCATGATTACGCCGGTTTGTCCGTAGCCGTAATCATCAGACTGCAATCCAGTAAGGACCAAATCTGGGTTTTCTTCTCGGATTGCGGCGACAAGCGCGGTCGCCGCGGCATAAGGCGAAAGCTGGCCCAGGTTGTCGCCAACGACATGAATCGCGCGATCGGCACCGCGCGCCAGCGCGTCTTTGATCACACTCTTCACGCGCTGCGGTCCCATCGAACAGACAACCACTTCGCCGCCGAGCTTTTCCTTGACGCGCAACGCTTCTTCCAATGCGTAGCCGTCTGATTCGCTGACCTCGAAAGAAAGATCGCCTTCCTCGATCCAGGTAGCTTCTTTATTGATTCGCAGGATCGCGTCTTTGTTCGCGACCTGCTTCATCATGACTACGATCTTCATTGGGATTCTCTTGTCTTTAGTCAGTTGTCAGTGGTCAGTTGCACGTTACTGAACCGAGCCACTGACCACTGACAACTACTACTGACTATCCTTCATAACGCTTAAACAACAGCGCCGCGTTCGTGCCGCCGAAGCCAAAGCTATTCGACAGCGCATACTCAACCTCCGCTTCGCGCGGAAGATTTGGCACATAATCGAGATCGCATTCGGGATCTGGATTCACATAATTGATCGTCGGTGGCAACACTTTGCGATGAATACTCAAGACTGAAAATACGCCTTCGATACCGCCGGCCGCGCCCAGCAGATGGCCGGTCATCGACTTTGTTGAGCTAACCGCAAGCTTGTACGCGTGCTCGCCAAAAGCTTTCTTGATAGCCAGTGTTTCAAACTTGTCGTTATAAGGAGTCGACGTGCCATGAGCATTAATGTATCCGACTTGCTCCGGTTTGATTCCGGCGTCCTTCATCGTTTTCGTCATGACGCGAATTGCACCTGACCCAGTTTCATCAGGCATCGTCAAGTGAAACGCATCCGCCGTCATGCCATAACCAACCAACTCTGCGTAGATGCGGGCGCCGCGCCGCTTCGCAAATTCCAGTTCCTCCAAAATCATGATCCCGGCGCCCTCGCCGATAACAAAACCGTCGCGGTCGCGCTCAAACGGTCGCGACGCGTGCTGCGGATCGTCGTTGCGCGTTGATAACGCTCGCATAGAAGCAAAACCAGCCACGCTCATCGGCGTGATGGCCGACTCTGCGCCGCCGCAGATCATGATGTCGGCATCGCCGCGCTGAATGATTTTAAAGCTATCGCCAATGGCGTGTGCCCCGGCGGAACAGGCAGTGGCCGTGGCGGAGTTAGGTCCCTTCGCTCCATAACGAATTGAAACCTGGCCTGCCGCTAAATTGACGATGGCGGAAACGATAAAGAAAGGTGAAACGCGATCAGGGCCTCCATCGAGCAGCTTTGAGTGTTCGCGCTCGATGGCCCAGAAATCACCGATGCCGCTGCTGATGTAGGTGCCCGCTTGTTCCGCAACATCGTCGGGAAACCTGCCCGCCTCGTTCAGAGCCAGGCCACTGTCGGCCATGGCTTCCACGGCTGCAGCGATGGCGTAACGAATAAAGGCGCCCATCTTGCGCGCCTCTTTCTTTGCTATGTATTTGAGTGGATCGAAGTCTTTAACTTCGGCGGCAAACTTGACCGAAAACTTTTCGGTGTCGAATTTCTTAATGTAGTCCACACCGCTCTGACCGTTCATCAGGGCGGACCACGTTGATTCAACTGAATTGCCGACGGGCGTTATCAAACCCAGTCCGGTAACAACTACACGACGTGCCAAATCAAGACTCCTTGAAAGATAGTGAAAAGTGAATAGTAAAGAGTGAAGAGGCTGCGCTGAGCCGCTTTGCCTTTTCACTTTTCACTTTTCACGGTCAATTACTTCTTGTGCTGGTCGATGTAGTTGTATGCGTCGCGGACACTTTGAATCTTTTCCGCGTCCTCGTCTGGAATTTCGATGCCAAACTCTTCTTCAAAGCGCATCACCAGTTCCACTGTGTCCAGCGAGTCCGCACCCAGGTCATCAATAAAGCGGGCATTCGGTGTTACTTCGTTTTCATCAACGCCTAACTCGTCGACGATGATTTGTTTGACCTTATTCTCGATCTCTTGATCGGGCATTTCTTTTTGCTCCTATTGTGATGAAATATCTTTCCCAATTTAAGCAACGCCGAGGTTTGCGCTCGCTGCTTTCAAACTCGCAGCATCCTCGACATTGAAACACTTCATTTCCCGACTTATTTGCCGCATTAAGCCGGACAGTACTTTCCCCGGGCCCACTTCGACGAAGGTGTCAACACCTTCCTGAATCAACAATTGCATCGACTCGAGCCAGCGTACCGGCGCTGAGACCTGACGAACCACCGAATCTCGAGCTGCGTCCGCCGCCCTGTTTGCTGCGGCGTCCACGTTGGTCACCAGCCGCACGGATAGATCGTGAAAACTAACGCTTTCCAGGTCAAAAGCCAAACGTTCCTGGGCGGGCAACATTAACGCGCAATGAAACGGCGCACTTACGTTCAACTTCACAACGCGTTTCGCGCCGGCTGCCGTGAGCAACTCGCTCGCCCGCTCAATCGCTTCCGTGTTGCCGGCGATGACCACTTGATTCTGCGAATTAATGTTCGCAGGCGCGCAAACCTGACCCTGCTGCGCTTCTACGCATGCGGCCTCGATGTCTTTCAGTTCGGCGCCCATCACTGCTGCCATCGCGCCCACGCCTGGCGGGACCGCCTCCTGCATGTAGCGTCCGCGCGACCGAACTGTTCGAATCGCATCACTAAGTGACAAGGAGTTTGCCGCGACTAAAGCCGAATATTCGCCCAAGCTGTGTCCAGCAACGTAGTCGGCCGCCGGAAAACCTTCCGACTGGATTACGCGAAGCACTGCAACCGAGACGGCCAGGATTGCCGGCTGTGTATTCTCGGTTAGTTGCAACTCCTCGACTGAGCCTTCGAAACAAAGTCGCGAAATCGAAAAGTGTAGCGCGTCGTCCGCCTCTTCAAAGATCCGTCCGGCTACGGCAAAATTCTCTGCCAGGTTCTTACCCATTCCGGGGTATTGCGAACCTTGTCCCGGAAAATTGTACGCCAATGCCATAAAAGTAAATCGTAAATAGTAAATCGTAAATCGTAAATAGTCGAATTATGGGTACGCTTAATCAATCCGTGGTGTTCGATCGGGCTGGAAGTTTTGCTCCATTTACGATTCACGATTTACGATTTACGGCCTTCGGCAATGCCATCACCAACGAATCAATACTGCGCCCCAGGTAACACCGCCGCCAAACGAAGCCAGCAAAACAATGTCATCTTTCTGAATGCGACCGGCTTCGACGCATTCATCCAGGCCGATGGGAATCGATGCCGATGACGTGTTGCCGTGCATCGCGATGTTGGAATAAACGCGATCGACGTCCACATCTAATTTACCCGCAACCGCGTCCGTAATTCTCTGGTTTGCCTGGTGCGGTATGAAGAGCTTGACATCATTGGTGCTCAAGCCAGCTTCTTCCAATACTTCGCGAGAGATTTCGGCCATCGAGCGTACCGCGACTTTGAAAAGCTCGTTGCCTTTCATCTTAAAGAAATGATCGCCGGCGGCGAGGGTTTCAGCACTAGCCGGCCGGCGCGTGCCGCCACCAGGCGAATAGAGTTGTTCTTCGTATCTACCGTCGGATCGAATGCGCGCCGCCAGAATTCCGTGGTTATTATCGACCGCTCCCAGCACAGCCGCGCCCGCGCCATCTCCAAACAAAACGCAGGTTTGCCGGTCAGTATAATCGACGTATTGCGTCAGAATCTCCGCACCGATGACGAGTGCGTACTTTGATTGTCCAGTACGAATCATCGCGTCCGCTACCGTCAATCCGTAAAGAAAACCAGAGCAAGCAGCAACCAGATCCATCGCCGCTGCTTTGTTCGCGCCAAGTTCAGCCTGAATTATGCAGCCGGTGGAAGGAAGAATTTGATCGGGCGTAACGGTGGCGCAAAGAATCAGATCAATATCCGCCGGCTTGAGACCGGCGCGCTCAATTGCC
Organism: Pyrinomonadaceae bacterium; assembly: GCA_035601415.1. Lineage (GTDB taxonomy): Bacteria > Acidobacteriota > Blastocatellia > Pyrinomonadales > Pyrinomonadaceae > PSRF01. Next base: position 6,229 of record DATNOG010000237.1, read on the forward strand.
TGGCGCGCAGCCTTCACGGCAAAAAGCGATGTGTATTCCCCGGGCGCGGCTTTCCGTCGTTGCTTGATTCCGGTGCGCGTCGTGATCCAATCGTCCGACGTCTCCACCATCTTTTCCAGATCGGCGTTCGTCAGTATTCCTTCCGGATATGAATGGCCGGTTCCAAGTATGCCGGCGCGAATATCTGCCATTAATCCCTCTGCTTTTATTATTATTGGTCGGTAATACTATCCACTAGCTACTAAAAAAGCCAAGCTATTAAGAATTCGGGTAGCGACCCAATTTCAGTCTTCTCTGTGTAACGTACAGAGGTTAATTCGCTTCAAACCGATGCTTGCAGTGCATTGGTTTCGGCAATTCCCTTTTCAATCCGCTCACTGGCGCGATTTTCCGAAAATTCTTTTACGGCACGAATTGCATTTCGAATGGCCCGCGCATTCGAGCTGCCGTGTCCAATCACTACAATCTTGCGCACGCCTAAAAGCGGCGCTCCGCCATGTTCCGAGTAATCGAGTTGTTTCTTAATGTTGCGAAAGGCGGGTTTTGCGAGCATGGCTCCAGCCTTCGTTACTGCTGACGCAGTCAGTTCCCGTTTGATCATCCAGAGCATCGCATCTGTCAGGCCTTCAGAAAGCTTCAGCATGACGTTGCCGGTAAAACCGTCCGTCACAATTACGTCAACGGCGCCGGAGAAAACATCGCGACCTTCCACGTTGCCCATAAAATTCAGACTGCTCATTTCCCGCAGCAACGGAAACGCTTCTTTGGTCAGGTCGTTGCCCTTCGCTTCCTCTTCGCCAATGCTCATCAGCCCAACAACCGGGCTTTTAGTTCCAAGAACCGCACGCGAATAAGCATCCCCCATGATTGCAAACTGGACCAGGTGCTCTGCTTTGCATTCAGCATTAGCGCCGACGTCGAGCAGCAAAGTCGGTTTCGGTGATCTGGTGGGTATCAGTGCCGCCAGGGCTGGCCGGTCAACCCCCGGCAGCATGCCAATCACCATTTTTGCGGTAGCCATCGCGGCGCCGGTGTTGCCGGCGGAAACAAAACCGTCCGCACACCCGTCGGTAACTAGTCTACATCCCACTCGCAAAGAGCTTTTCTTTTTCCGCCTGACGGATGTCGCCACTGGCTCGCCCATGCCAATAACTTCTGCGGCTTCGACCAACTCAATGCCGCGATCACCATCGCCACGCCAGCCACAGCGGCGCAACTCAGGCACAAGTTTTTCCGGCTGGCCCACTAGAATTACGGTGAGGCCGAAGTCGCGCGCAGCCGCGAGCGCACCATCGATCTCGGCATGCGGCGCGTGGTCGCTGCCCATCGCGTCGAGAACGACTTTTCCCGTCAAGCGGGACTCATCCTTCGACTGAGTTCGCACGGACGATACTTTTTATCGAGTTAGGATTGTTCTACCTGCACCACTTGCCGGCCCTTGTAGTGTCCACACTTTGGGCAGACGCGGTGTTGCAGCCGGGGTTCCTGGCAGTTTGGACAGAGGGTCGTTTGCGGCGCCGTCAGCGCATCATGAGCGCGTCGCTTGCCGCGGCGTGCTTTTGAATGTCTTCGTTTTGGATTTGGCATAAATGCTCCGTTGGTAAATGGTCAATCGTAAATGGTGAATGGTCCAACGCTGTATGACGTCTATTTACCATTCACTATTTACCATTCACCAGTTCCTTCAATCCCGCCCAACGCGGATCGATTGCGGCAGTTTCGCAATCACAAGCAGTCACGTTCCGATCGACACCGCAATTCGGGCAAATTCCGTGACAGTTTTGCTGACACAGCACTTGATCCGGCGCCGCCAGCAGCAGTTCTTCTTTTACCAATGAATCAACGTCAATAACTTCGCCATCGAAAACCGAGAGATTCAAGTCATCTTCAGAAAGCTCGACGGCGTGCTGTGCCTCATAATCCGCCGTCGTCACATACTCGCGGCTGAATTTCACCGCGACGGTCGAATCTAATGGTTTCAAACAGCGGTCACATTCGAGTTGCAAGTGACCGTTAATCTTGCCCGCCACTTTTACGCGGCGCCCATCCCGCCGAATTCGGCCCTGAACACAAGGTTGAGGATCAAGCAACTGGATGCGATCGTCCTCAAGACTCAATTCCCCGGGCTGATACTGATGATCAAAATCCTTCCCGGACTCGGCCAGACTGGCAACTTCGATTTGCATGACCACCACTCTGTTGCGACCGTCCACTCTGTTGCGACCGTCGCATTTCGGCGGTCCACAAGCAAAAGGCCATTATAACTGCGGGGGCTGTTGTGTCAACGAGAGGTAACCAGAGATCCGCGCGCTACCCTCACAAAAGTGCAACCGGGTGGTACGGCTATGCCGCCCGATGTGCGGCGGTGGCTATGCCCCGCCGAAAGAAGCCAGATTATTTGCCGGGCTATGCCCTGGTCTGGCCTTGGTCTGGATTGGATCAGACGCGGCCGCATTAAGGGCGTAGCCCAAAAACATGGAAAGGCACCTCTACGGCGGGGCATAGCCGGCGCCGCACATCCGGGGGCAAAGCCCAGACTTAGTAGCTCATGACTTCTGACGCAAACCCGACCCATGCGCCTATTCAGCCTTCGCAGGTGAATCCGGAACGTCAAGTGCCCGCTCAACTTTCTCAGTCAACCGCTCCAGCCTGTTTTCCAATGCCGAGATTCTCTCCAGCAGGTGCTCTTCGCTTGAAGCCGCTACGTCTGCCAAATCGTAACGTGCCCCCAGCGGCTCGACGATGATCATCAGCCTGGTGCCGCAGCGCGCGCAAAACTCCTGACCCAGGGAATTTGCCGCCAGGCATTTTTGACAGTAATGACTAGGCTTAGTACTCATAAAAGCCACGTCCGGTTTTCTTTCCCAACCAACCTGCATCAACATACTGCTTCAGCAGCGGGCAGGCGCGATACTTAGGGTCGCCAAAACCATCGGACAAAACATTCAGGATCGCCAGACAGACATCAAGTCCAATAAAGTCGGCCAGGGTCAAGGGTCCCATCGGATGGTTCATTCCCAGTTTCATTATGCCGTCGATGCTTTCGCGCGTGGCAACGCCTTCGTAAAGAGCAAAAATCGCTTCGTTGATCATCGGCATCAGGACGCGATTTGAAATGAAGCCGGGTGAATCGTGACAGTCAAGCGCCGTCTTGCCAAGTTTTTCCGACAACTCTCGAACCCGTTGGTAAGTTTCATCCGAGGTAGCAAGACCGCGAATTACTTCCACGAGCTTCATGACCGGAACCGGGTTCATAAAGTGCATACCTACTACTTTGTCTGGCCGCTTTGTGACTGCGCCCAACTTCGTGATCGAAATTGAAGAAGTGTTCGAAGCCAGGATAGTATCCGGCGGCGTTATGCGATCGAGAGTTTTGAAGACTTCAGTTTTAACTTCGAGATTTTCGGTTACCGCCTCGATGACAAGCACCGCTTCACTCATAGCTTCGAGTTCCGTCGTAGTCTTGATACGACCCAGAACTGATTGCTTTTCTTCATTAGTCAGCCGTTCCTTGTCAACATCGCGTTGCAGGTTGCGATCGATGGCCTTCATGCCGCGCTCAAGAAACTCAGCGGTGACATCACGCATCACGACGTCATAGCCGGCGCGCGCAGCCACCTGCGCAATGCCGTTGCCCATCGTTCCTGATCCCACGATGCCGATGACTTCAGTCATGATTCATCCACAGATTTCGCAGATTACACCGATTATCAGGATCACAAATAAACAGCTGCATTGTTTCTGCGTAATCTGTGTAATCTGCGGATGCCTATCTTTCCACCGCCATCGCGACCGCATTACCGCCGCCGAGGCAAAGCGAAATCACACCGCGATGCGCATCACGACGCTTCAATTCGTAAAGCATCGTCGTCAACAGTCGGGAACCCGATTGGCCAATGGCATGGCCGAGCGCCACCGCGCCGCCATTAACATTCAAGCGTGTTGGATCAAGTCCCAACTCTTTCGTGATCGCGACAGCTTGCACCGAGAAAGCCTCGTTCAACTCGATCAGATCAACGTCGCCAAGCGACCAGCCCGCTTTTTTCAAAACCTTCTTAATTGCTTCAACCGGGGCCATCATCACCAATGCCGGCTCAATACCTGAAGTTGCCTGCGCCACTATGCGCGCCAGCGGCTCAACACCAAGCGACCGCGCCCGCTCCTGCGAAGTAACCACTACAGCCGACGCGCCATCGTTTACGCCCGGCGCATTTCCGGCAGTTACGGTTCCGCCTTCCTTCTTAAACGCCGGCTTCAGTTTGCCAAGTGCCTCAAGCGAAGTGTCTTCGCGAACAGTCTCATCGGTATCAAAGATCAGTGGCGCGCCTCGCTTCTGCGGAATCTCAACCGGCACGATCTCATCTTTGAATTTTCCCGCGTTGATTGCAGCCGCAGCTTTACGATGAGAGTTGAGCGCGTACTCGTCCTGTTGGGCACGGCTGACAGCAAACTTTTCCGACACCACTTCGCCGGTGCAGCCCATGTGGTAGTCGTTGTAAGCGTCCCAAAGACCGTCATTAATCATTGCGTCGACCAGCACACCATTGCCCAACCGGTAACCTTCCCGCGCTTTCGGAATCAGATACGGCGCGTTCGACATCGATTCCATGCCGCCGGCCACCACGATATCCGTATCGCCAAGTTGAATACCCTGCGCCGCCAGCATCGCAGCTTTGAGACCAGAGCCGCAGACTTTATTCACAGTCACAGCCGATACAGCCGGCAACATGCCGCCGCGCAAAGCGGCCTGACGCGCAGGGTTCTGGCCCAGGCCGGCCTGGATAACACAACCCATGATCACTTCGTCTACATCTTCGGGCGCGACGCCCGCGCGCTTAACACTTTCACGCACCACAATCGCCCCAAGTTCGGTTGCGGAAAAGCTTTTAAGTGAACCCAGAAGCTTTCCCACCGGTGTGCGCACGGCACTGATTATCACGGCTTGTCGAGTTTCGCTCATTAATACTCCTGAAAGATTGATTGCTTGTAGGATTACTATTTAGACCAGAGGGTGTCAAGCAAGGCATGTCGTTGAAAGCGCGACTCAAGTTCAGAGTACAACCTTCAGGTTGCTGCGCTCAGAGATACGCAAGCTAAAGCTTGTACTCTGAACTCCCGGCCCTTAACGAAAGTAGTCTAATTGAAAAGCCGCGCAATCGAATGTTAGACTCCGCGTTGCTATTCAACCTTCAACACGAAACTCCAAAAGCGAAGCATGCAGGCTCTAATACTTGCCGGCGGTAAAGGCACGCGGCTGCGGCCCTTGACCGTCTACACTCCCAAACCGATTGTGCCAATCTGCAATCGGCCGTTTTTGCTTTATCAGATCGACACGCTGCGACGGGCCGGTATTACCGACATCACGCTCTCGCTTTCGTATCAACCGAACAAGATCGAACAGTTGCTCGGCGACGGCTCTGATTACGGCGTGAACCTGAAATATACCGTTGAGCCGCAACCAATGGGCACGGCCGGCGCTTACAAGTTTGCCGAGGACCTTATTCGCGAACCCACGGTCGTATTCAACGGCGACATTCTGACAGACCTCGATCTGAAGACCGTCATTCGCGAACACACGGAACACGATGCGACGGCAACCATCGTCTTAACTCCGGTTGAAAATCCATCGGCTTACGGTCTGGTTGAAACAGAAGACGGCCGCGTGCATCGCTTCCTGGAAAAACCAAAGGCCGACGAGATTACCTGCAATACGATCAACGCCGGCACTTACATTCTTGAGCCAAGAGTCTTGGATCTAATTCCCGCGGGTGAGAATCACTCGTTCGAGTACGGCTTGTTTCCCGAACTGCTCAAACGCAAAGAGACTTTCTTCGCACATATTCCGCAGCGCACTTACTGGATCGATATCGGCACGCCTGAGCGCTACCTGCAAGCTCACCACGATTTGCTCGGAAATCGCGTGGCGCGCATTCACATCAAAGAGCGCCGCGGCGACTTTGACTCGGCAACCGCTGCCGAGATCGATGAACTTTCAATCATAGGTAATGAGTGTCAGATCAAGCCCGGCGCGCAAATTATTAATTCGGTTCTCGGCCAGGGTTGTTTTGTCGAGGAGCGTGCCCGCGTCGAGAATTCTGTCATCTGGCCGCACACGAGGCTGGGCACGGCGGCCGAAGTAACCGGTGCAATTGTCGGGCGCGGGTGTCACATTGGCCGTTCGGCCGTGGTTGGACCAGGCTCAGTCCTTGGCGATAAAACTTCACTTACCGATTACACCATCACCGGAGACATTCACGAGTGACCGCGCCACTGGCTGCAATCAAGTTCGGCACGGACGGCTGGCGAGCGGTTATCGCGCGCGACTACACGTTTGAAAATGTGGAACGCGTGGCGCAGGCTTATGCTGATTTCTTGCTCGCGGATAAAAAGCAATCCTTAGTCGAAGGACTCGTTGACGTGGGACAGATAAGCAAGCTGGAAGCGGAAGAAGGTTTGTTCACAAAAGTAATAGGCCAAGCGCTCGCTTCAGCCACGCCTCTGGTGATTCTCGGGTATGACCGTCGCTTCCTGTCAGAAATGTTTGCACAGCGCGCGGCTGAAGTACTCGCCGGAAATGGTATTAAAATTTCACTTTTCAACGAAGCCGCGCCTACGCCCTTAATTTCCTGGGCAGTCAAGGAGCTAAATGCGCAGGGTGGCGTAGTCATTACTGCTTCGCACAATCCTCCCGACTTCAACGGGTTCAAAATCAAAGCGCCGTGGGGCGGCAGTGCGTCGCCAACGACAACCGCGGCGGTTGAGAAACTGATCGATGCGCAACAACCAAAGCGTAAGGAGCTCGCTAACAAACAGAGTGAATTATTGGCGCCGGCGATAGAGAGTTATCGTGCGCAGATTGCTTCCTACATCGATTTGGATCGTTTGCGCAAAGTGAAGGCTTCGATAGTTGTCGATCCAATGCATGGATCAGCGGGCACTTGGGTTGAAAGTTTTCTCAATGGCGGTGAGCTGAAGGTTGAAACCATTCGCGGCCATCGCGATCCGCTCTTCGGCGGGGTTAACCCCGAGCCCATTGATAAAAATCTTGCGGCGCTAAAGCAACAAGTAACCGCAAACAAGGCGCTGGTCGGACTGGCGACCGACGGCGACGCCGATCGTGTCGGCGCAGTTAACGAACTTGGCGAAACGATGACGATGCATGACGTCGTGCCGCTAATTCTTTTGCATCTTGTTCGCAAACGGAAAATGACTGGCGGTGTGGTACGGACGTTTTCGCAGTCGGTCCTTCTCAAACGAATGGCTACCGCACTCAATCTCAAACTGTATGAAACGCCTATTGGTTTTAAGTATGTCGCCGACCTGATGCTCAACGACGACATTTTGATCGGGGCGGAAGAATCCGGCGGCATCGGCGTTAAAGGTCACATTCCCGAACGCGACGGTATCCTGAACTCTCTGCTCTTCCTCGACGCGATAATTACTGCGGGCAAACCGCCGACAGAAATGTTGCATGAACTCCACCGGGAGTTTGGCGAGTTTCACTTTGGCCGCACGGACCTGCACGTGGAGATGGAGGCCGGGCAGCAACTACTCGAAACACTAAAGCAGTCGCCGCCTGCAAACTTCGCCGGTCTTAACGTAGCGAGCATCGAAACAACTGACGGCACGAAACTGCTTTTCGCCGATGATTCGTGGATCCTGTTTCGCCAGTCAGGCACAGAACCCATGCTTCGTATCTATGCGGAAGCAACCGACGTTCCGAAGATGCAGAACTTATTAAGAGAGGGTGAACAGCTCGCTCGTGGTAACTGAATTCCTGGTCGCGAACTCTTTATCAATAAATTTGTAACCAGTAAACAATTGACTGTTGCCCCAAAACTGCTTACTTTTAGCTATCCCGAATTCCCCGCAACTGTAATCAAGCCCCCATTCGACAACGCTTCGGTAAACGGAGGTAGCTGCGATGGGTTTGATACTCCTGATCATTTTGATTCTTCTGCTTCTTGGTGCGGTGCCGGCCTGGCCGCACAGCAGG
>DATNOG010000238.1:0-27366 GCA_035601415.1 Pyrinomonadaceae bacterium
GACTAACGTCCATGTCGTCGTTGATAGCGGTCAGATGTACGTGCGCACTGAGCAGCAGCCCGAAGGCACAAACAATGTGGTGGAGACGCCGAAGACTAAAAATAAACTGGGCGAACAGACTGGCGCCAGCTTTGGCGTGAATCCTGAGGGCACGGAAGAGATTCGCGTCAACAACGGTGCGATCGAAACCACAAATCGATCGGGAGAGAAAACCACTCTACACGGTGGCGAGTATGTCTCAGTAAATCCATCGGGAACGATCTCGCGACCGCAGCGATTGCTGGACATCCCTGCGCCGTCCGAGCCGCGCGATCTTGAGCGCGTTTTCGTCGGTGACAACGGCGCAGCCAACATTTCTTTGAAATGGCAGCGGCCACAATCAGGCACCGCGTCGTTTTATCGAGTTGAAGTCGCGACTTCTCCTTTCTTCGTGGCTGACGGCAAAGTAATCGAGCGCGATCAGCTTGCTTCAAGTGAATTCATCGCCAGCGATCTGCGGCCCGGCACTTATTTCTGGCGCGTGCGCGCCACTGCTTCGAGTGGTCAAACCAGCGACTGGAGCGACCCGAAAAAATTTATTATCGCGAACCGCGGCACGGGCTCACGCGTTGCAGTTTCAAATCTGACTGCTGAATTGCTGGGCGGTAATGTTTACCTGGTTCGCGGGCACTCGGAAGTCGGCAACACTATTCGCGCCGCTGGTCGCGACACGCTGGTAGCCACCGACGGTTCATTTCAATTGCAAATTACCGCCGCGCCGGGAACGCAGGAAATTGTAGTTGACGCGGAAGACCCGCGCGGCAACAGCAGTCAGTATCGTGTGTCGCTTTCGGCTCGCGGCGGACGCGGGCGCGGCTAATTGTTTTAGTTTTAGTTATGCCCAGACATGTCATTCTTCTAACTGATGCGCACGAAGCTCCAGCCTACGAGCTGATCGAAGCGCTGCGCCTGGCCGGCGTCCAGACACTGATCGAAGGTCTGCGCGAAGTGGAAGCCGAAGCTGCTCTGATTCGCCGGCGCGAAACTGAAAGCATGAGCGATCAACTTCAGAAAGCGCCCGTGGCAATTCTTTATGAAGTGTTTGCGGGCGCCGACATGGTTGAGCTTCATTCGGCCATCGATCATGCGAAAACTTTCTGGCCGGGAACACCGGTGATTGCTTGTCGCAGGCATTCGACCGGCTTTCATGGTTTCAGTGTCCGGGGTGTGGATGGCGCGACGCTCAAGCGGCTGGGCTTTCGCGCAATTGCCGACAAAGCGGCGCAATTGCCGGCAATTTTGCACGAAATCGAAGGGCACGGCGCCACTGGAGAATTAAGACTGCCGGAAACGGTGAGACCGGTAATGGATTCAGGACTGGCCTCCCTGCCCGCAAGAATGAAATCGGCGAGCTTGCGGGCGGCGTTTGATCTTGTCTCTTCGCTGCACTTCATCGGCGATCAGAGCGACGCTGCACAAGTGGCCCTCAGCGGATTGACGTCGTTGGTCCAGGCTGATCATTGGGCCATCTACCTGCTCGCCGATGAGAAAGGTCCCGAAGCAGCAACGTTGGAAGCCATTGCCACGCTCAAGCCGGCAGACAAATCTGATGAACTGCGCGATGACTGGCGCGAGATGTTGCTTGCCGGAGAAGAGGTGCGCACAAGCATTGAATCCAAAGCAGCGAAACTCGCCGGCGCCGGGATGGGCGCGATGAGAAAAAAAGAGCATGGCGAATACGTGGTTGCGGTTCCGCTGATTTGTGGCGAACGGATTCTGGGCGTACTCGAAGGCAAACGCGAGAGACGCTCCTTTAAGAAATCCGAGCTTGCTCTGCTTGATGCTCTTTCGTTGCCGATCGCGTCAGCGCTGGCAAACGCGGTGCGCATAGGCGAGGCAGAACGGCTTTCGCAAACCGACGATCTAACTAAACTTCACAACGCTCGTTACCTGCGCCAGTTTCTTTTGAACGAGATTCGCCGCGCCCGGCGTTATGGTTCCAGTGTTTGCGCTTTATTTCTGGACCTTGATGACTTTAAACGCGTCAACGATGCGCACGGACATCTCGCCGGTTCGCATGTGCTGATGGAAATGGCGGGCGTGATTCTTTCATCGATACGCGACACAGATGCGGTGGCTCGTTATGGCGGGGATGAGTTTGTAGTCGTGCTGCCTGATACGGGAATCGAACTCGCCGGCACGGTGGCCGAGCGCATCCGGGAAAAAATCGCGAAGCATTTTTTCAATGCCGGCAGGAATTTGAAACTGTCGTTAACAGCTAGTTTTGGCGTCGCTGCTTTTCCCGAGCATGCCTCGTCACCGCAACAGTTGATCTCGTGCGCCGATACCGCCATGTATGAAGCGAAAGCGGCGAACAAGAACTGCGTGCGCTTTTCGCCGCTGCTCCGAGCGCCAGACGAGAAGCTGCCGAACGAGGTCAACGTGCAGACTATTCTGGACGCTGACGAAGGAAAAGCCTTTTCTTGATAGCGCAAAGATCGAAGTTCAGGTATCTTTGATAGTTCGGAGTTGGTTTAAGGTTTCCGAGGTAAGTTGTAAGTGGTAAATGGTGTTCGGGCGCCCGGAGTTTCAGCCCACTTCCCCGAAGCCGTCAGGTCAGTTGCTATTGCCGCTCACAACTTTGCGAGTTGCCGCCCGCCGAAGTTTTCTGTTTCATAACACTGGAAGTGAACAATTTAAATGGCTCTTAAATCGATTTTTAGTCTGTTTTCCAGCGATTTAGCAATTGATCTGGGAACGGCCAACACACTGGTCTATGCCAAAGGTCGAGGCATCGTCGTTTCCGAACCCTCGATCGTGGCGATCAATAAGGTCACTAACCAGGTCGAAGCCGTCGGCCGCGACGCCAAAGACATGCTCGGCCGCACGCCAGGCAACATCGTTGCGATTCGTCCGATGAAGGACGGCGTCATTGCAAACTTTGAAGTAACTGAAAAGATGCTGCAGCACTTCATCCGCAAGGCTCACAACGGCAAGACGTGGGTCAGCCCCCGAGTCGTAATCGGCATACCATCAGAAATCACTCAGGTTGAGCGGCGCGCCGTAGAAGATTCAGCTTATCGCGCCAAGGCTTCGGAAGTTTACCTGGTTGAAGAAGCGATGGCCGCAGCCATCGGCGCCGGGCTGCCGATTACCGAACCGCACGGCAACATGGTGGTGGACATCGGCGGCGGCACAACCGACATCGCGGTCATTAGTTTGAGCGGCATCGTTTACTCGCGCGCAGTGCGCGTGGCCGGTAACGAGATGGACGAAGCAATCATCTCCTACATCAAACGAAAATATAATTTGCTGATTGGCGAGCGCACCGCGGAAGCGATCAAGATAGAGCTCGGCTCAGCTTACCCCCTCGACGAGCCGCTGTCGTATGAGGTGCGCGGCCGCAACCTGATTGAAGGAATCCCGAAGACGATCACGATGACGGATGAAGAAGTGCGCGAGGCACTGGCTGATTCAGTCTCGACAATCATCAACGCTGTGCGGGTCGCACTGGAACGCACGCCACCTGAGCTTTCAGCCGATATCGTAGAGCGCGGCATCGTGCTGACCGGCGGTGGCGCGTTGTTGAAAAATTTAGACAAACGTCTCTCGATTGAAACCGGCTTGCCGGTGTCGCTCGCTGACGATCCGCTGGCGTCAGTAGTGTTGGGTACCGGCAAAATGCTTTCCGACTTTGACCTGCTCAAACGGGTGAAGTGGGAAAATACATTGACTAGCGGCATGTAGAAAAATGGTAAATGGTGAATAGTAAGTAGAAAAAGCTGTTCCCCAATTTCCACGACCATTTACCATTTACGATTTACCATTTACCTCCTCAATGGCCGCCACTCGCACACAAAGAGAAATTCGCCAGAAGGCGCCGCTGTGGCTGGTGATGCTGCTGCTCACCAATCTGGTGATCATGGCGGTCGATGCGCGCGACAACACCACCAAGCAGCGGATGTTTCGAGTTTGGATTCAGGCCGCGGCTTCGCCAGTCCAGGGCGTTTCATCGCGAGTCAGTGGCGCGGGCAGTGGCTTTCTTCGGGAGATCATTAACTTCCGCAGTGCTGCGGCCGAAAATGCTCAATTAAGGGAAAAACTTTTTGCCACTGAGTTACAACTGCAAAATGCGCGACAAGCGGCGGGAGAAAACGAACGCCTCCAGGGTCTCCTCAATCTCAAACAACAAACCGGATACGATCAGGTAGCAGCGCATGTTATCGCGCGCGACTCCTCGATCTGGTTCAATACTGTGACACTCGATCGCGGCAGCTCTTCCGCAGTGGCACTGAACATGCCGGTGGTAACCGCGGGCGGAATCGTCGGACGTGTGATTGCTGTTAGTCCCTGGACGGCACAAGTGATGATGGTCACGGATGAAAAAGCTGCGGCCGGCGCAATCGTCGGACAACTCGGCGGTTCTGGCGCGCTGGGTTCAGTTCGCGGCATGGGCGAGAACGGACTGATAGAAATGCGCTACGTTTCCGGATTACAGAAAATAGAAGTTGGCGACTCGATACTCACGACCGGCCAGGATGGAATTTATCCTCCGGGCCTCAGTGTCGGAGAAGTTGTCGACCTCAAACGTGGCACTGCCACGCAACCACACCAGATCTTCATCAGGCCCGGTGCAAACCTGGACCACCTGAAAGAAGTGGCGGTTTTGCTTTATCATGCGCCACAGCGGCCTGCACCCGAACAGACCCTGCCAAACGTAGAGAAGACTAAGAAGCAGTAAGTCATTGCCGATTTCCAATTTCCGATTGCCAAATTTTCATCTGCAAGCCGTTAAACTACCGCGGAGTGCTGGTTGGAAAAACCTTTAAATCGGGAATCGGCAATCGGCAATTGGAAATCTAAAATCGCCCATGCCTCAACTTAAGATCGCGGGTGTTCTCGCGCTGGCAATAATTTTACAATTGTCTTTGCGGGCGGTTTGGCCGCCACTTTCATATATTGACTTTCCCCTGATGGTAGTTGTTTATATCGCTTTACAGCGCCATGCCTGGCAGGCGCTCATTGTGGGAACAATTGCCGGGCTCGCGGTTGATGCTGCCGGCGGCGGGCTCTTGGGCGCAGGCGGCTTTTCCAAGACCTTGATTGCCTACGTGATTTATTTTGCCGCAACTCGCGTTAACCTTGAAAACACGCTGCTGCGAATTCCAGTGCTGGCTGCCGCGACGGTGCTCGACTCGGCAGTTTATGTTTTCTGGCACCGTTCGCTTGGATACGCGCCAAGTGTTCCGTTCGTCCAAACCGTGTCGTATCGATTGATTGCCACCACCGTGATGGGAACCTTATCGCTTTATCTGTTGGACTCGCTTTTTACCGAAGGCGGTCGTCAACGTCGCGCCTTCGCTTCGCGTCGCAAAGGCGCGCGACGAGTGACCGGGTCACTCGGTAGAAGATGAAATGAAGTTCGAAGACTCTTCACAAAACCTGCGCGGCCGCATTTGGCTGGTGCAAATCTGCGTCGTGCTATTGCTGGCGTTGCTCGGCGTCAGGCTCTACTACCTGCAACTGGTGCGCGGTCAGTATTACGCTGAGATCGCGCAAAACCAGCGCATCCGGTTGCTTCCGATTCCAGCTCAACGCGGGGTGATATTCGATCGCGAGGGACATCCGCTGGTCGACTCTCGTCCTATTTATAGCGTCATCCTTTCTCGCGAAGATTTGCGCGGCCGCAATCCAATGACGCTGGTGGCGCCGCTTGCCGATGCGCTCTTCATTGATGGCGATATTCTGCGCGACCGCTTTGAACAAATCGCCTCCCAACCAGCCTTTGAATCAATTCTCGTGAAGCAGGATGCGACTCAGGGAGACATTGCCTGGGTCGAAGCGCACGAGCTCGAGTTTCCGGAACTGCGTGTCGAGCAACAGCCGCAACGTCGTTACCCGCCAAACGGATTGTTGGCCCATGTGCTCGGTTACGTGGGTGAAGTCAGTCCGGAACAGTTGAAGCAGAACAGCTACAAAGACAAGGGGCTCAGGCCCGGCGATCTGATCGGCCAAAGTGGGCTGGAACAAACTTACGACGACTACCTGCGCGGCAAGGACGGCTATCGAAAGGTAATCGTCGATAGTCGCGGGCGCATCCAGGATGAGATCGAAACGGTCGCGCCGCAGCCGGGCCAGGATTTAGTTACGACTATCGATTTGGATTTACAACAGGTTGCTGAAGAACAACTGCGCACCTCGTCCACCAACCGCGGCGTGATCGTCGCCCTGGATCCCAACAATGGCGAGATTCTAGCGCTTGCTTCTGCGCCCACGTTTGATCCAAACCTCTTTTCGGAACGCATCGGGACGAAAGAAGGCCGCGCCGAGTATGCCGCGTTGCTTAACGACCCCGACAAACCGCTCATCAATCGTGCGGTGCAAAGCCGTTATCCGCCAGGCTCGACCTGGAAAGTGCCGATGGCTATCGCCGGATTGCAAGAGGGCGCGATCACGCTCGATCATTCCAATCTTCTTTGCGGCGGCGGCATTCAAGTAGGCAATAAGTTCACCCGCTGCATGGGCAATCATGGGATGCCTGACCTGAAAACTGCCATCACCAAATCATGTGACGGTTATTTTTACCGGCTGGGTTTGAAGATGGGAATCGACGGCATCATGAAAATGGTCGATGAGTTTGATTTGAACAGGCGAACAGGGATTGATATTCCCAATGAAGTGATCAGCCTGACTCCGTCACCCGAACTCAAGCAAAAGACCCAGGGGCAGAATGCCGAATGGAAAGACATCGACACGGTCTACGCTTCCTTCGGCCAGGTCTATGACATCATCACCCCGATAGCTTTGTTGCGCACAATCGCCGGCATCTCAGTGGGTGGTAATCTCTACGTGCCTCACTTCTTGAAAGAACTCAGGCCCGTGAACGCCACCGGCCCATTCGAACTTCGCGCCGGCCGATCTTTTCAACCAATTGACGGCGCGCGCCCAAACCCCAAACACCTTTCCATTCCCGAAGATTTCCATCATCTCGTCGTAGAAGGGATGTGGGGCGTCGTCAATAATGGCGGCACGGCAGCGGCAATTCGCATGGCCGGCTTTGACATCGCCGGCAAGACAGGAACGGCGCAGGTTGTCGGACTCGGTAAAGACACTGGCAAGAACAAGGACCACGCGTGGTTCGTCTCATATGCTCCGGCTTACAAACCTGAAATCGCGCTGGTGGCTTTAATTGAAAATTCCGGCTTCGGCGGCCAACACGCTGCGCCTGCTGTTCGCCGCGTCTATGACGTTTACTATCGCAAGACTCGAAATGAAGAACCGCCGGGCGCGTTGCCGGTGGCAAAGACGCCTAAACCCGAAGATAAAGCTCAACCCAAGAAAGCGCCGACTGAGATAGCGCGAAATCAGTGAAAACTAGTTTCGGGTTTCGAGTTTCAGGTTTCGCGTTTCGAGTTTCGAGTTCCGAGTTTTATCGCGTGCTGATTTCTGACTTCTGACTTCTGACTTCTGGCCTCTGACGCCATGGTTGCAATGATTCAAAAACGAGGGCTGCGCGACTTTGATTGGCTGCTGGCCATACTGGCGATTGGCATCGTCTGCTTTGGCACCATTCAAATTCGTTACGCGCAGCCGACTGAAAACTTCTGGGTCAAACAACTAATTGGTCTTGGCATCGCGATCGTTGCCATGCTGGCAATCGCCTTTAACGACTATCGCAAATTACTGAACATCGCTCCTGCGTTCTACGTCTTTGGGTTGCTGCTGCTGTTGATTGTTCTCATTCCCGGCATCGGTCTGAAGATTAACGGTCAACGCGCCTGGATCAGGGTTCCGGGCATCGGACAGTTTCAGCCCTCCGAGTTTGTGAAAGTGACGACCGCGATGATGCTGGCGCGCTATTTTGGCAAGCACCGCACCAGCGTGCTGACGCTTAAGGAATTGGCGATAGGTGGACTAATACTCGGCCTGCCGATCGCATTGATTTTGCTCGAGCACGACGTCGGCCAGGTGCTGACATATTTCCCAATACTGATCGTGGTGCTCTTTCTGTCGGCGATAAGAATGCGTTTTGTCGTCGCCGCAATCGTGCTCGGTGTTTTAATGCTGCCCTTTGCCTATTGGGTCGGCGTCAAGACTCACCTGGTCAAGAATTATCAACAGGAACGCATCAACGTCATACTCGATCCAGAGAAAGCGGATCGCCGCGGCTTCGGTTACAACACCTGGCAATCAATCCTGACTGTAGGCGAAGGCGGCTTGCTTGGAGCCGACAACTCGTCCGGACATTCGCAGAGCAGCCTGAAGTTTTTGCCCGAACCGCATACCGATTTCATTTTTGCCGTCACGGCCGGCAGCACCGGCTTTGTCGGCTGCATTATCGTTTTGCTGGCTTATGTATTGTTACTGTCGCGTTTGATCACAGGCGCCAAGCGCGCGCCCGATCGTATGGGCATGTTGGTCATCATGGCCACCGTCGGCGGGGTGACCTGTCAAATCTTCATCAACGTTGGCATGGCGTTGGGCATTTTGCCCGTGATTGGTGTGCCCTTACCGCTGATGAGCGCCGGCCTGGCCTCGCTGATCGCCACCTTCATTGCTATCGGTTTCGCCATGAGCGTGCAGTTGCGAAGGTTTGTAAACTAGCTGCTACAGCAACGATTCGCTTCGCGTTTGGCTCGTCTTCGGTTTATACTCGCCTTAGCTCGCCTCTGCGGACTTTTCGTTTCAGCATTAAGAAACTTGGAAAACAAAGCAAGCAGCACTGCGGAACTCGAAGAAGAGTACTGTGCTCCCGGCAAGCGAGTTACGAATTTTATCGTCGTCCGAATAAGTGACGATGTGCCAATCAACTTTTTTGGTAAGCCGCCTCGGCGATTGACGCCAGGCAAGCGTGCTAACGACAGTAGAGTCCTTTGACAACGATGAGACGAAGTTGCGGCGACCACTTTTTTTAGTGATTGCATGCTGCTCTGGAGGCCGCGTTGTTGCAAGTTTTTGCTGGATGCCAGTTTTGCTGGATGCGCGCGGCTAGTTAGGTTTCCTTTTTGAATAGTTCCATGGTCCGGCGCTTTCTGATCCGATGGGATCCAGATCAATCGGCGCCCCAGCGACAATCCAGTTTCTTTCGGCCCGCGGGCGAGCAGTCCCTTTGTTTGCCTGACGCCGGGCCAAAAAGTCCATCCAACTCATTTCACAGCGCGACGCTCAGGCGTCTCGTTATTCACCGCTCTGCGCGCCTCGCTCTGCTGCTTGAAGCGCGCGTAGATCACACCACAATTTTTCATAGCGCCTATAGACCAGCGAAACTACGCCGTCGCCGCATCGCGAGAAGCCTGCCAGGCTTCCGCGTCGTCGACCGTTTTCAAGCTGGGTCCGCGCTTCAGGAGATCACAAGTACACAATGGCAAAAGAATTAATAGTTAGCGTCAACGGACGCGAAAAGAAAATCGCGATCATTGAAAACGAGAAAGTCACCGAGTTTTATATTGAACGTGGCGAGGGCAATCAGGGCATCGTCGGCAACATTTACAAAGGCCGGGTGATGCGCGTGCTGCCCGGCATGCAGTCGGCATTCGTCGACATCGGGCTCGAGCGCGATGCGTTTCTTTACGTCTCAGACTTCTTCGATGAGGAAGAAGAATTTGAACGCATCGTCATGGACAAGTCCAAGAAGGGCGACGCCGAGGACGCTCAGCGCATCGCCGCTGAGCAGATCGCTCTCGGGCGGGTTGAGCGCGAACACCAAATGGAGGCGACGCAGGAACGCGCTGAACCTTTACAGGAGATTGAAGCGTCAGCACCTTTGGTCGAAGCCGAGGCAATTGATGACGATGAAGCGAACAAGCGCAGCAGCCGAAGAGCCCGACGACGTGGACGCGGCAAGGACGATTTTGATTCCCCGCAACAAACTGCCGAACCTGCCAGAAAACGCATCACGCCGGAAGACATTGGCACTCCTTTCGTCGCCGCAGATCCATCGATTCATCGCATCATCGATGACGAGGAAATAGCCGCCGTCAACGGCGAGATGTTCAAGGACGCCCGCCTGCAAGAGCGACTGCTGGATCAAATTCATGCAGGTGAATTCAATCTGGAAGATGACTTTCGCACGGCTGAAGTTGGTTCAGTCATCTCGTCAGAGCTGCGCGATGGCTCTTTTCAACGTATCGCCGACGATGAAGAAGATTCGACAACAGCTTTTGATGTATTACCGCGCACGCGAGAGCCGATCGCCGCGCACATCCAGGGTTTCGTTGATGACCTGGATGCGACCCCGCTGCAAGCCACTGGCTTTCACCGCATAAGCGACGACGAAGAGAACGCAAACGAGTTTTCGACAAGCGGAACAGACATGACTGAAGAGGAAGAAACTGAGAGTGCTTCCAAAGGCCGAACGTCTGCAAAGCGCTCACGGTTAGGCAAACTGCTCAACAGCGTAGCGGGAAAAAAGAAACCTGCCAGTAAGCGCTCAATCAAAAAACCTGCGCGTGAGTTAGCGGCAGAAGCAGCCGACGACAACGCCGCAGCAGAGGTGGAAAGTTCCCTCGAACCTTATGACGACGCTGAAGCTCGCCTGACAGACGGCGGCTCGCGTGCTGAGTTTGCTACCCGCCGAGGCGGCAGGCGGCGCCGGCGTCCCACGAAAACCAGTGGCGCAGAAGCAACGACGGAGGCCGCGCCAACAGACGAAATGCCTGAAGCTGAACCGGAGGTGGCCAGCGAACCAGTTGTTGAAGAGCTCGCGGTTGCTGCCAGTCCAGTCGTCAGTTCGGCCGCCAAGCCGGCGCCGCGCGAACGTGCGCGCGGCGGCCGCAGTCAACGCGGTGGCTTCTCGCGTCGCGATCGACATCAACCTACAATCACCGATCTGCTGCGCGAAGGCCAGGAGATACTGGTCCAGATCGCCAAAGAACCAATCGCCAAAAAAGGCGCGCGCATCACTTCGCACATTGCGCTGCCCGGCCGCTTTCTGGTTTACATGCCGACGGTGGAGCACGTGGGCGTTTCGCGCAAGATTGAATCCGATAGTGAAAGGCAGCGCCTGCGCAAACTGATTACGCTGATCCGCGGCACCGAAGATATTCCCTCGGGAGGTTTCATTGTTCGCACGGCCGGAGTGGGCATCAGCGAAGCGGATTTGCGCGAAGACGTTCGCTATCTGGTGCGCACCTGGCTCGACATTCGCGCCACTGCCGAAAAAACTAAACCGGCCACGATGGTCCATAAGGACCTGGATCTGGTGCAGCGCATTCTGCGCGATCAACTGTCCGACGATTTCGCTGCCATTCGCGTCGATTCGGAAGAGGAATACGAGAACATTGTCGAGTTCATAAATCGCATTCAACCGCGCCTCGTCAAACGAGTGAAGCTTTACACGCGCGACCGGCCGATTCTTGAAGCCTATGGCGTGCAGGCAGAGATTGACAAAGCAATCAAGCCGCGCGTTTGGCTCAAGTCCGGTGGTTATCTGGTCATTAACCAAACGGAAGCGCTGGTGGCAATCGATGTCAACACTGGGAAGTTTGTTGGCCGCGGCAGCGGACGTTTGGAAGACACTATCACGCGAACTAACCTGGAGGCCGTGGAAGAAATAGTGCGGCAAATTCGTTTGCGCGACCTGGGCGGCATCATTGTGCTGGATCTAATTGACATGGAAGAGCGCCGCAATCGCCAAAAGGTAATGCAGACGTTGCAGGATGCGCTGCGAAACGACAAGTCACCAACCAAAGTGCTTTCGTTCAACGACTTCGGACTGGTGATTATGACGCGCAAGCGCGTCAAGCAATCGCTGGAGCGAACTCTCTGCGCGCCGTGCCAGTATTGTCAGGGCGCCGGCCTGATCAAATCGCCGCAGACTGTGTGTTACGAGCTGCTCGAAGAAGCGCGCACGCTTGGCAAAGCGATGAATGGCGACAAGGCCAACAAGCAGGCGACGTTGCGCATTCATCCCGAAGTCGCGAAAGCGCTGCGCAGCTCAGAGCGCGATGTGCTGAATGAGATTGAGGAATATCTCGGACCGGTGGATATCAACAGTGATCCGATGGTGCATCAGGAACAGTTTGATTTTGCGTTCATTTAAGATCAGAGGTCGGAGATCAGAGGTCGGAGATCAGAGGTCGGAGGTCGTTTTATGTCCAAACTGGGAAACGTCTGGAAAACTTTGCTGGCGGGCGGCGCCGGAGTTGCCGCTTTGGCGGCGGTCAACTCGGCGATTCAACGCAACGCCAGCGAGCCCGACGACAGCGCCCTCGGTGGCGACGCGCGATTCTATGACTGGAAGCACGGGCGCGTTTTTTACAAGACCGCGGGCGCCGAGCATGCCGGGCCGCCATTGGTTTTTATTCACGGAGTCGGCGCCGGAGCGTCCAGTTTCATGTGGCGCAAGAACTTCGACGACCTCGCCAGGGACTTTCGTGTTTACGCTTTTGATTTGCTCGGTTTCGGCTTTTCCGACAAACCTGCGGCGGCGGCGTATTCCGCAGATCTTTATGTGGAACTAATTGCTGATTTCCTGCACGAGGTGGCCGGGCATCCGGCGAATGTGATCGCCAGCTCGCTCGGCGCTGCCTATGCCATTCGCGTCGCTGACGAACATCCCGAGCTGATCAAAGCGCTGGTCCTCAATGCGCCAACCGGCGCCGATAATCTCAACCGCCGGCCGGGCATGGCCGGCGCCGCATTTTATGGATTGCTGCAATCGCCGGTGCTCGGCACATCGTTTTACAACGTGATGGCCAGCGAGCGAAGCATTCGTGATTATGCCCGCAGCAATCTTTTTTATGACCATCGTCGCGTAACCGACCGGCTGGTCACCAACTTTTACGCGACCAGTCATCAGGCAGGTGCGCAACACGCAATCGCCGCCTTCCTTTCGGGTTACCTGAATACCGACACGCGCGCGCCCTTTGCGCGACTCACCCAACCGATAGTCCTGGTTTGGGGAAAACAGGATGCGACCACATCGATGGAAAAGCGGATCGCTCTATTGGAATTGAACGAGCAGGCGCGTCTGGAGATTTTTGACTATTGTCGGATGATGCCCGAACAGGAACATCCCGAAAAATTTAATACGCTGGTTCGTGAGATTCTCCTCGGTACTCCGAAGGAACGTTCGATTGCTGCCACCGAACAACTCTAAGCCCGCTTCTTTTCACCCTACAAGTAAACCTAAAAATGATCTAGCAGCTCGTTGAAGGATTTGAGGAAGATGTCGGGATCGTAACTTTCCAGTTTCCAGCTCGTCGGATACTCGCTTCGCACTCCCACCGTCAACATTTTTGCCCGTTTTCCCATTTCGATATCTTCGGGACTGTCGCCCACGTAGGCCGACTGTTCCGGCGTACAGCCAAGTGCGCGCAGTGCCGTGTCCAAACCTTCCGGGTGTGGTTTCTTGTTTTCCATCTGCTCGTTGCAAACGACGACTTCAAAAAACTCCGCAACACTAGACTCTTTTATCTCGCGGGTAACGCGACAAACACTGCCACTGCTAACTACGCCGAGGCGGTAGTTCTGCTCTTTTAAGGCAGCGATGGTGCTCTTCGCGCCTTCGACCAGTTGTGCGTTTTGTTCGCCGTAGTGTTGAATCCAAAGTTCATCCGCGCGCTGCCATTGATCTGGCGGCAAACCCATCGCTTCGTAAACTGAATACCAGTTAGGCGAGTAAACGCGCGCATAAATTTCGCGGTCGAAATTTATTCCGAGGGTTGCAAATGACTGTTCGAAGGCGATCAAACTAAGCTGTGCGGAATCGACCAGGGTGCCATCCCAATCGAAAAGCAGCGTATTGATCGAGGCTGTTTTCTGGCTCATGAAATGTAAGGATTTCGGCAGGTCAATCGGCTATGGCGACCGTTAATTCATCCAGCGGCTGTGATTGAGGCAGGTCATCAGCAGTTGCTGATTGGCGGTTGACTGGCACGTAGAGAATGTCCCGCTGTTGCGGAACAAAACCGGCTTCGCGAATCAGATAGCGCAACATCTTTTCGTCAGCGCGATTGTGCGCGCCCGCGGCCGAAACGACATTTTCCTCAATCATGATCGAGCCCATGTCGTTAGCGCCAAAACGCAGCGCCACCTGGCCGAGCTTTAGCCCCTGTGTCAACCACGACGATTGGAAATTCTCAATGTTGTCGAGGAACAAACGCGAGACTGCCAGCATCTTCAGATAATCAACGCCGGTCGGTTCATCTTTAATGCGGCGGCCCAACGCAGTGTTCTCGCGCTGAAATGTCCAGGAAATAAACGCAGTAAAGCCGCCGGTTTCGTCCTGCAAATCCCGCACCCGCTGCAAATGTCGAACGCGATGTTCGATGCTGTCGCCGATGCCAAACATCATCGTCGCCGTCGAGCGCAAACCGACACGATGCACTGCTCTCATTACTGCCAGCCATTCGTCGGTCGTGCATTTCGTTGACACGCGCTTGCGCACTTCGTCATCCAGAATCTCGCCGCCGCCGCCTGGCAAACTGTAAAGGCCGGCATCTTTCAGACGCTGTATGATCGTTTCGTAATCCAGATCGGAGATCAGATGGATGTTGTGAATCTCCGGCGGTGAGAAGCAATGCAATTGAAAATTCGGATACTTCGCATGCAGTGTGCGCAGCAGATCTTCATACCACTCGATACCGAAATCCGGATGCAGCCCGCCCTGCATCAAGACACCGGTCCCGCCTAAAGCAATCGTCTCGTCGATCTTCTCGCAAATCTGGTCGATGGTGCGTACGTAAGTGTCGGGTGCACCTGGCCGGCGATAGAAAGCACAGAAAGTGCAAACTACGTTGCAGACATTGGTGTAATTGATATTGCGATCGATGATGTAAGTAATGATGTTGTCCGGATGCCGGCGTTGGCGGATTTCATCGGCGGCCGCGCCAATGGCTGCGATATCGTGCGATTCGAGCAGCGCCGTACACTCATCCGCAGTCAGACGAATGTCAGCGAGTGCGCGTTCAAGAATCGATTTGACTTCGATCATTTTCGGTTGGTCTCTTTGACTGAATACTATCCTCTGCCTTCTACAAATTCAAAGGCTTGAGCGCCGGCACAAGCCCGTGTTTGTATGCCAGCTCGTAATAGAGCTCCAAACCTTTCCGCAGATCGTCGTCCAAAAAGAAGGTAATGTTCTCAGTCAGATAAGTTTCCAGTTCGCTTCGCGATAGTCCCAGGCTCTGTTCATAGTAGTCGATGATTTCATTACGCTGCGCCAACCCCTCGTTACATGCTTGCACGAAATCTATCGCGGGCGTAGCGCTTGTCGCTCCAGCCATCCACAGCGCGAAGACAAATCCCAGGCCGGTGAAATCGTGCCACAGCGCGGCCATGTCCCAAACGCGCAGGCCCTCGCGTGCAAATGTCATTGCCGGATCGCCGATTATCAAAGCCGCATCGCTGTTGCGCAGCATTTGTTTGAGATCGGGCGAACGCGTGGTCCACTCGGGCTCAAATTGCAGAAACTCTTTGAAGATTATTCTCACAAGCGCAGCGGAGGTTCGCGAGGAATCGTCAAGCGCAACGGTCCGCACCTTTTTCAGATTATTGAGCCGCGATACCAGCACGACACTGCGCACTTTCTCACGCGAGCCAACGCAGACACCCGGCATCAATTTAGCGTCATCGATCCGCTGGTACTCGATGGAGGGGACCAGCGCACAATCCACTTCGTGCCCGGCCAAAAGGTCCGCACATGACGAGGGCACCGTGTCAACAAGGCTCACATCGTCTTTGCGCGAGCCGTACTTGAAGCTCCAGATCAGTGGTGCTGTGTTTAAGTAACTCGACGCAGCTAGTCGCGGCTTGCTCTCAGCGTTCACTTCTTTCTCTCGGTTCCGATTCAGCAATTTGTTTGGCCGATGCTAACGAAGCTCCGCACTCATCGCAAGCGTCGCTGTTTTCCAGGTGAATGATTGACACTCTTCAAAGACGACAATTACTATGCGGCGCGCGACACTTGCCCAACCGGTTTGATTCAATGACCATTTATGACATCAGCGTGCCGCTTTCGGCGGCTACTCCGACTTATCCCAGCGACCCGACGATCGAGATCAAATCGTGGTCGGCGTTGGACCGCGGCGACTCGGCAAATGTTTCGCTACTCCACTTTGGCGCCCACTCCGGAACGCACGTCGATGCGCCGGCCCACTTCATCGCTGGCGGCTCCAAGGTTGAAGCGTTGCCGCTTGAAAGTCTGATGGGTGAAGCGACAGTGGTTGAATTGCCAGCGGACACGATGGCGATCGACGCGGATTTCATTAGCAATAACTGTAATCAAGCCTCGGAAAGAATTCTTTTCAAGACGCGCAATTCCAGTTTTTGGAACAATTCCGAAGAGGGATTTCGTACTGACTATACTTATCTGGAACCAGAGGCTGCGCGTCGCTTGACCGAAATGGGAATGCGGCTTGTCGGCATTGACTACTTGTCGATTGAACAATTCAAGTCGGAAAAACATGAGACGCATCGGATTCTGTTAGCAAAGGGCGTTGTAATTCTCGAAGGCCTGGACCTGCGTAATGTTTCAGCCGGGCGGTATGAATTGATTTGTCTGCCGCTGCGAATTGCCGGCGGCAGCGGCGACGGTGCCCCGGTGCGGGCGGTTTTGCGAACGTTAGAATAAGCAGCAATGAAAGCGGCGAAATCAAATCGCAAGCGCGACCCTGACAGCAACTATCGAGAGCGTGTCTATCGTATCGTTCGCTCAATACCGCGCGGCCGCGTGATGACCTACGGCCAGCTTGCGGAAATCCTGGGCGAGGGTTACACGCCGCGAACAATTGGTTTTGTAATGCATGGTTCAGACGACAAAACTCCCTGGCATCGGGTTATCAACGCGCAGGGCGGCTGCTCAACTGGACGACTGGTGCTGCCGGCTGACAAGCAACAACGCATGCTGGCGGCGGAAGGTGTAGAATTCAATGAGCGCGGCCGCTGTGATTTGCAACGCTATTTGTGGATTCCTCGCGAGCGAAAAACGAGCGGCAAATCGTCGCAAAAAAATAAAAACTCTTTCGCAAAATCAAGAACAACAACCAAAAGGAACAGAATATGAACAGTGATCCTCTTGACCGGCGAGCGCCTTACAACATTAGTCCGCCGCGCTATTCAGTTTCGCATCAGATGGTGACCGGCGCTTTTGAGCTGCCAAATTTTCGCATCGCGCAAAACCTAGGCATTGTTCGCGGCATCGTTGTTAGATCGCGAAACATTTTTGCCACCATCGGCGCCGGATTCCAGATGGTGGTCGGCGGAAACATCACTGTCTGGACAAAACTGTGCGAACAAACTCGCGCCGATGCGTTTGAAATCATGATCCAGCACGCAACGGAAATTGGCGCTAACGCGATCATCGCAGCGCGTTACGATGCAACAGAAGTGACTTCCGGCGTCACTGAAGTACTCGCTTATGGCACCGCCGTGATCGTTGAGCCGACAACTGAAGCGAGTTATCGATCATGACCGGGGCCAGCTTGACGGCCGAACGGCTTGAACGTATCGAGCGAGCCATCGAAGCAGTTCCTTATGCTCGACTGCTCGGCATTCAACTTGAAAAAGCGGCTCCGGGTGAGGCGACTCTAACGCTTGCCATTCGCCCGGAGCTTACCCAGAACCATGGCGTGGTCCATGGTGGGGCTATTGCCTCGCTGCTCGATACAGCCACCGCCTTTGCCATTCTCACTTTGCTCGAACCGGATGAGCGAGTCACAACCGTAGATCTAACAATCAGCTATCTTCGTCCGGCCGTTGAAGGAAAGCTGCTGGCGACCGCCCGGGTGCTGCGACAGGGCCGCAGGCTGTTTACCGTTTCGGCGGAGTTGGTTGATTCGGGAGGAACTCTACTTACGACAGCACTTAGCACCTACATCAGACTTTGACGATATCAGGAAAAACCTTAGGTTTTTGCGAGGAATTTCGGTAATTATATACTTGACACAAGGTAAGGTAGCCTGTATACTGTTGTTATGGTCAGGCTGTTAAAAAGTGTTAATCCTCAGATTCCGGTTCTTCTAGCGGTTCGCACTTGGCTGCTTCGGCCCGTAAAGCCTCAGCAATTTCGGGCGCAAACACGTAGTCAATCGCCTCTTCTGTGGTCATCTCAATCGGTTCTTTTTTCTTTTCCTCGTCTTGCATAGGAGTTTCACCAATGGCTAAGCATACCACCAAACGCAAATCTGAAATGGACTTAATGACGCTTTTCGAAAGATTCGGCAACGATGAAAAGTGCCGCATGTATCTTGAGAAGTTGCGCTGGCCCGAGGGCGTTCGTTGCGTCCGATGCGGCTCCGAGAAAATCTCGCATATCTACAAGCGTAATCAATTCCATTGTGACTCATGCAAGTATCAATTTTCTGTTACTGCCGGGACTATCTTCAAAGACAGCCATTTGCCTTTGATGAAATGGTTCGCAGCGGTCTATCTAATCTGCGAATCGAAAAAAGGCATGAGCGCGAACCAACTCAAGCGCACGTTGAAAGTTGCCTACAAGACTTCATGGTATCTCTGCCATCGCATACGCGAAGCAGTCAAGGATGCCGATGGCGCTGCACTGCTTAGCGGTGTTGTGGAATGCGACGAAACATGGATCGGCGGAAAAGCGCGCAACATGCACAAGCGCGAATGGCAACGAAAGAAAGATCAACGCGGCGGCGACGTAAACAAAACTATCGTTGCTGGTGCGATCCAGCGTGGCGGCAGTGTAAGACTTCAAGTTGTGCCGCGTGTAGATCATGAGACAATGCTTGCGTTTATAAAGGCGAAACTTGCCGACGAAACGGAACAAATAATGACGGATGACGCTCAAGCATATTACGGCGTGTCGGATGACAATACCCTGCATCGCTCGGTAGACCATTCCAAGCGCGAATACGTGCGCGGCGATGTCCATACGAACACGATGGAAAATGTCTGGTCACTGTTCAAGCGATCCATCATTGGTTCTTACCATCAACTGAGTGTCAAGCATCTCGACCGCTACCTGCATGAGTTTGAGTTTCGTTTCAATAATCGAAACAACCCTTATCTTTTCCGCGATACGTTGCTGCGATTGCTCAACTCATCAAACCTTGAATACAAAAACCTGACGAAAGATAAAGTCGCCTAATGGTCTTCTTTCTTCCGCAATTCGTTAAGTGTATCTATCTGTCTCCCGATTCGATCTTCTAAAGATGCGGGCTGCGGTGGCGTCCGCGAATAACGACTGTTTCCGTGTTTCTCAAAAAGAAATTTCGATTTCCATTTCTCGCTATAGTTGTGCCTGACAAACGCAGCAGTATCGGTTTGCCAAGTCTCATATTCAGTTATTATGTCTTCATTCGCTCGAACCCGCTTCAAAAAGTCGTAACCCGCCAAAACGTGCTTCGTTAAGGCGAAACCCTTCCAAGTAGAAGTTCCAAGTACATGAGGCGTAATGGCTAAATCTTCATCACGCTCGAATATCCAGTCATAACGTGCTACGGGTTTCGCTTCTGACTCTGCATAGAATGTTATTTGCACGCGCCAACACGAACCAAATAGCTTACTGTCGCGAATCGTCTTACCAAGCGTTGCCGCCTGCCGTTGAACGCCATAGAGGTTTGAGTAGTCAGCAAGATCGGTGCTGACAAGTACTAACTTGTGTGCTGGATCGTCTCGATGAAAAGAAAGTTTTTCTCTCTTTTCTGACAGCCATGCGACTGGCCCTGACTTTAGAACGGTAACGCTACTATTGCCCCAACTGCTCCAAGAAATTTCTGCACTTACTCCTTCAATATCGCCAACCCTGCGAAGCGAGCGATGATTGCGGTTGTTTCTATAAGGAATGACCACGGCTCTAAGCGTTGCGTTGCTTTCGACCGTCTCAATTATGAATCCTTGGTCATCCGTATACGCTAGGACAGTTTCCATCGGAAAAGGCTCTATATTTGATTCTGCGATAACACCGGACACTGACAAAGGTTGCTGAGGGTGAAATTGCGATTGCCGCATCCTCTGATAGCGCCGAACGCGCTTTTGGCTACGCTCTTTTTCTTCTGCTATTTTGACGCGATTGGCGGTGGGGGCAATAAAGAGAATCAGGCCGATTAGATATAACAATCCAAAAATAGCATACCAATGCCAGTACCAGCGGAACGGCGGCAGGAATTGTAGGACGTATGCGTTTCTATGCTCCGGCGCGAGTACTCCGTCGCGCACCAGGATAAAGACACCTAGCAACCAAAGCGGTGCGGTCACTAGCGCCCCCCAAAACCAGTGCCAGCGGCCAAAGCGATGCCGGACGCCTGTTTCCCAATAACCGTGACGGCGAGACATGCTGCCGATTTTAGCCCGTCCGGTATCCCTGTGTGAAGTATATAATTACCGGAATTTCGCTGGACACACACTGTTCATCCGTGTAAAATGTCTTTGGTCTTCAGTTGCGCCGCTCCCCAAGACGGTGTTCGCCCTCGCAACCAGCCACAGCCCAAAGCCTTTCGGTGATCGACTCACCTATGTACTCCCTGTACCACTCCCTTCTGGCCCAACACTCCCGACAATTGACTCCCGTCTCTTGTGCGGGTTCTACCATTGCGCAACTTCAGCGTTACTTTGAAGACGTGGTGCTCGAAAATAATTTGAGCGCGCTGGTAGTCGAAAGCTTGCCGGCCACCGGCGTGCGCCCCGCGCGCGACGTCACTCGCATCAAGGAACTGGATAACGCAGCAAAGAACTTCTTTTTGTGGGTCAGCCCACAAGATGCGCTTTCGAGTCTAGTGTTGAGCCGCGGAAAAGAAAATACAAAGTCGGTTGTCTTTGAGAGCACTGATTTGGATAAAACCTACGAGCGGTTTGTAGTAATTGCCGACGCGCGTTTCTCTGCTTTGCTTGCCTCAGTCAAGAATGAGGACACCGACGATGCCTCGCGTGATTCAGTCATCTGGACCTTCGAGCCCGACGTTGTATATTCGGCGCTCGAGTACCTGATGGCCCGCGTGACGGCTGAACACTCTTTCTACTCAAACGCCTTCTCCAAAGCCGTGCGCACCTCAATGCCAAAGGCGACGTCGCTGCAACTCACTCTGGGCGTCACTACCAAACTCGCACGTCTGTTACAGGAACAAGCTGAACGTGAAATCGCCGTCAATCGGCTCGCAACTGCTATCCGGAACTCGCTCGAGCTCGACAGCGTCTTACAGACTGCCGCCGACGAAGTAGGGCGCGCGCTGAATGTGCAGTGCTGCGCGGTGCGAGTGGAAGGCGCGCTGGTGGGCCAGCAGATGACCAAGAGTTACTTTCGCCATGACCTGGCCGACGATGGGGCGCGCGCATTACTGCTGACCGATGTTGATTCCATCAGCGAACGCCTCTCGGCATCACCACAAGCGTACGCGGTCGATGGCGACAGCTCCAAAGAAGGACCGGTATTGGCGGATGCGGTTGTGCCGTTGATTTACCAGGGAAGTTTTGTTGGACTTTTGTTAGTGCGTTCCGATGATGCAAATCGCATCTGGGCAGAAAATGAACTGCTGCTGTTGCACACGGTCGCGGGTCAGCTCGCGGTTGCTGTCAATCAGGCCCACTTGTTTGCACAGATGCAACAACAGGCATTGACCGACGGCTTAACCGGTTGTTACAACCGGCGCTCGTTTGAGTTACAACTTGAGCGCGACCTTCACCTCGCAACGCGCATGCGCCAGCCACTTTCGCTGATCATGCTCGACCTCGATAACTTCAAATATATCAACGATCAAGCTGGACATGAAGCCGGCGACGAAGCGCTTTGCATGCTGGCGGATAACCTACGTGCGGAATTGCGCGCCGTCGATACGGCGGCCCGCTTCGGCGGAGATGAGTTTGTCGTCATTCTGCCGCAAGCCAACGCCGAGGGCGCGCTGTTGGTCGCCGAACGCCTGCGCTTGCGCATTGAACAGATGGAAGTCACCGGATTCGGTCGTGCGACTGCATCTTTTGGCGTTGCAAGTTTTCCGTTCCATGCATCTTCACGCGACACGCTGGTGGTGGCCGCAGACCGCGCCCTCTACAACTCCAAGCGTGGCGGCCGCAATCGCGTTAGCTTGCCTGATGAAGAAACGCCGGAAGTCGGCCCAGATCCTGTCCAACACACCTCTATCGACTTCGATTCGACCGACGCACTTCAGCGACTTTAATAGTTCATAAAACTTAAGCCGTCCTTCGTTGTTCCCCTAATCTCGGCTTCCCTTCTGGCGTCCAGCGTAAAAATCGCGCATCATAACCCTTCGCTTTATTAGCCAGGGTTCATTGGGTCGCGTTTTTTTTTTGCGCATGGACGATCTACGAAAATTCGGCCGCTATTTTCTTCATTATAAACTTTCGTTGACAGTTGGGATTGCCTGCATCCTCGCCAGCGTTCTCTTCAACCTATACATTCCGATAATTGTCGGCCGGGCCGTCGACGCCAACTGGAAGCAGATTTCCTGGTCGGTCCTTACGCTGTCGGCCGCAAAGGTGCTGGGCGCCAGCCTCCTCAGCGGCAGCTTTCTCTTCTTACAGCGCCGCATCCTGATCGGCATGTCGCGCAAAGTTGAGTATGACCTGCGACAGGATTTTTATGCCCATCTGGTAGACCAGCCGCAATCATTTTTCCAGGAACATCGCATCGGTGATTTGATGGCGCGGGCCACAAACGATCTGGCAGCGGTCAGGCAATTAGCCGGACCGATGATCATGTACTCGCTGCAAACCGTTTTCGTGGTCGTCATCGTCATGCCGCTGATGTTCATGATCGACTGGCGCCTGACGTCGCTGTTGCTGGTGACGATGCCGCTTGTCTCGTTGACGGTGAAGTTTTTCGGCCAGCAGGTTCACATTCGCTTTGAAAAGATTCAGGAATTCTTTTCGCAAATCACCGCCCGGGCCCAGGAAAACTTTACGGGCGTGCGGGTGGTGCGCGCTTATGCGCAGGAAGGCGCCGAGATCGCGGCGTTCAACAAACTGAACCGGCAGTACGCGGAAAAGAATTTGAGCCTGGTCAGAATTGATTCTTTGATGCGCCCGCTCATGACGTTTCTGATCGGCATGGGTTTCGTACTCATCATCTGGGTCGGCGTGCCGGCGGCAATTCGCGGCGAGATTAGTGTCGGCCAGTTTACAGTTTTTAATATGTACTTGTTCCGCTTGATCTGGCCGTTGATTGCGCTCGGGTATGTGGTGAATCTTTATCAACGTGGCACGGCCAGCCTGAAACGAATGAACTCGATCCTGGCCATTAAGCCAACAATTGCCGATTCGCCCAACGCCATCGATAAATCACCGGTGGCAGGGGAAATCGAGTTTCGTCATCTGACTTTTAGTTACAAAGCAAACGACGAAATCGTATTGCGCGACATCGACCTGCGCATCGCACCCGGTCAAACCGTGGCCTTTGTTGGCCGCACCGGAAGTGGAAAATCGACACTGGTCAACTTGATACCGCGGGTCGTCGACGCGCCGGAAGGAACAGTGTTCATCGACGGCATTTCTGTTCGTGATTATCGCTTGGCAAAGTTGCGTTCCAGTATTGGGTATGTGCCGCAGGAAACGTTTTTGTTCAGCGAAACGCTGGCCGAGAATATTGCGTTTGGTGTTGAGCATGCCGAGCGCCGGCAGATCGAGTGGGCCGCGGATGTTGCCGGTTTGATGGAAGACGTTGCTGGTTTTCCCGCTGGCTTTGACACGCTGGTGGGCGAACGCGGGTTGACGCTCTCCGGCGGGCAGAAACAACGCACCGCCATTGCGCGCGCAGTGTTGCGCGAGCCGAAGATTCTCATTCTCGACGATGCGCTGTCTTCCGTCGACACCTACACTGAAGAGAAGATTCTGGGAAAACTTCGCGGCGTAATGCGCGGCCGCACGAGTTTGATCGTCTCGCATCGTATTTCAACCGTGCGCGATGCAGATCTGATTTGCGTGCTCGATGAAGGCCGCATCGTTGAGCGCGGCACCCATGACGAACTGCTGGCGTGCGGCGGCGAATATGCTGCGCTGCATGAGCGGCAGTTGCTTGAAGAGGAGTTGGCAGCGACTTCGTAGTTCTATGTCTACAGCAGCAAAACAATTTCACGAAGAAGAAGCGATCGGCAAGACCTACGACTTTCAGGTCGCGCGCCGGTTGCTGCGCTACCTGCGTCCATATATTCGGCCGCTGAGCGTTGCATTGTTGCTTACCTTCATGCTCAACCTGCTGGGAATTCTGCAGCCAAAGTTCACTCAATACGCCATCGACTGGCACATCCTCCCCCGTAAGTACGCGGGACTAGAGTTGCTGGTGGGTCTTTACGTTGGGGTCCAGTTGCTGCGGCTGGTGTTCTCGTATTTCCAGTCCGTCATGCTCAACACGGTGGGCCAATACGTGATGTTTGATATGCGTCGCGAGCTTTACGACAAACTGCAGCATCAGGAAGTGGCCTACTACGATCGCAATCCTGTCGGCCGCATCATGACGCGGCTCACCAGCGATGTTGACTCGCTCAACGAACTCTTTACCGCCGGCATCACTGACCTGCTTGGCGATCTGGTAATGATCGTCGCCATCATCGGCGTGATGCTTTGGATGGACGTGCGCCTGACGCTGGTGACTTTGTTGACTGTGCCCATGTTGTGGGCCGCGACCACCTGGTTTCGCAAAGGCGCGCGCAAGGGCTACGACATGGTGCGCACTCGCATCGCGCGCATCAACGCATTTCTTCAGGAGCACTTTGCCGGCGCGCAGACGGTGCAGATTTTCAACGCCGAAACAAAGTCGCTGCGAAAGTTCCAGGAGATCAACGCCGACTATCGCACGGCAAACATCGATACCATATTTTTCTACGCAGTCTTTTTTCCGCTGGTCGACTTTATCGGCGCAGTCGGCATCGCCCTAATCATTTGGTATGGCGGTTACCGCGTGATGAACAACACGCCGGCGCATACCGTGCTGACGCTGGGCGCGTTGGTGGCTTTCATCCAGTATTCGAGTTTTCTCTTTCAACCGATTCGCGACATTTCTGATAAGTACAACGTGCTTCAGGCCGCTGTTGTCGCCTCGCATCGAATTTTTCGCACGCTTGATTTGCCTATTGCCATTACGTCACCGGAAAAGCCCTTAAAGTCGGGACGCGTCAGTGGGCACATCGAATTTGAAAATGTTTGGTTCGCCTACAAAGAGGACGACTGGGTACTGAAAGACGTTTCGTTCACCGTCGCGCCCGGACAATCTATCGCGCTGGTGGGCCACACCGGTTCAGGCAAGACGACGATTACAAATCTATTGATGCGCTTTTACGATGTGCAGCGCGGCCGCATCCTGCTCGATGGTGTCGACCTGCGCGAATGGGACCTGCAATCGTTGCGAGAAAACTTTGCCGTAGTCTTGCAGGACATCTTTCTCTTCAGCGGCACGGTTGCCGGTAACATTCGGCTGGGTCGCGAAGACATTTCCGACGAGCGCGTGCGTTGGGCGGCGCGCGAGGTGCGCGCTGAACCGTTCATCATGCGGCTGAAAGGTGACTACGAGGCAGAAGTGAAAGAGCGCGGCGCCGGACTCTCGGTAGGACAGAAGCAGTTGATTTCGTTTGCGCGCGCGCTGGCGTTTGATCCGGCAATATTGATTCTCGACGAAGCCACTAGTTCCATCGATACGGAAACTGAGCAGTTGATTCAGCAGGCCATCGAACGCGTGATGCGCAATCGCACTTCAATCGTCGTGGCCCATAGATTGTCAACTATTCAACGTGCCGATCAAATCATCGTGTTGCATCATGGCGAGATACGCGAGCAGGGTACGCATCAGGAGCTACTGGCGCTTCGCGGGCTTTATTGGCGACTCTATAAATTGCAGTACGCGGATGGCTCGCGCTCGGACAATCGTGCCTTGCCGGAAGCAGACGAAGCGAATATTCGTCCGGCTGGTCAAATGCAATTCAGCGAGTAGCAGTAGGACAGGCATTCCTGCCTGTCCCTTGTAAAGCAAACTGTCAGTTTGCAGGGGCTCGTTAGCACTCAACTTGCGGCTTAGCAACCGACGCAACTAACAGTTTGCTTTACGCAAGGACAGACAAGAATGTCTGTCCTACTTCATTCGAGAGGAATAATTCATGCCCAGAAAAAAGCGAGATCATGAGAAGTCATCACTAATTGATCTCAGTGACGAAGAGTTGCTTGAGGCGTATCGCAGCAGCATTGCAAATGCCTCATGGACGCCGGCAAACTATCGCAAGGAAATGTTCTGGCGCAGCCAGGAACGGAACACCGACGCCTATAACCGCTGGACGAAGATCATCGCCCTCGCAACCTTAATCAACACCATCGCCATCATCGTGCAGCTTTTGAAGAGCTTGGGTTGGTTGTGAAGACTCAAGACTGTTTTTAGATTTTTTTCATCCCCCTGCCCCTTGGGAAGGGGGAAAGAAGGGAAGGGTTTTAGCCGAGCATTAAAACCCTCTCCCCTTCCCTCTCCCAAACGGAGAGGGAGATCAGTACAATCTCAAAAGTGAAAAAACAAAGACATTATCGTGGCGGATATCAATTCGCAGGTTCGGACCAACGGGAGAGGGTGACCGTTACCTCATACTCATCACTCATCACTCATCACTGCCTTTTCCCATTTACGATTCACGATTTACGATTTACGGCCTTTGACGATTTACGGCCTTTGACGATTCACTCTTTACCATTTACTATCCCCAGCCATGTTAAAGAAAGCGTCCATCACCCTGCTCATCGTTATCGCCTGCTGTGCACTCGCCTTCGGTTTCCAACTACCGAGCGATTGGGTGAGTTTCAATTCACCCGAGGGACGCTTCAGCGTTGGCATGCCGAACAAACCCGCGGAGGACGTAAAGGAAGTTGATTCTGTCGTCGGCAAGTTGCAATTGCACTCCTTCACTGCGTCGAATGCAGTAGCCTACTTCATGGTCTCTTACGGCGACTATCCCAACGAGCCAACGGCTGACCGGCGCGAAAAGGTGCTTGATGGCGTGCGTGATGGCGTCGTAAGCAGCTTGGAAGGCGGTTTGATTTCGGAAACGAAGACTACGATCGACGGCTATCCGGGCCGCGAATTCCTCGCGAAGAAAACAGTTGACGGCGACGAACTGATTTTCAACTGGCACATTTATCTGGTGGGCCCTCGCTTGTATCAAGTGGCCGCCGTCGCCAAAAAATCTGACTCGACTTCGCCAGAGATCACCAAATTCTTCAACTCATTCCGCCTGACGAACTAGCTCGGCCAGAGGACAGAGGTCAGAGGTCGGGGGGCAGAGATCGGAGGTCGGAGGTCGGACGTCAGAGGTCAGAGGTCGGACGTCAGAGGTCAGCGGTCGGAGGTCAGCGGTCGGAGGTCGGAGGACCGCCGCTCGCGCAAATCGCGAGCAATGGGCGTTCTGCAACGACCCGAGACCAGAATGGCAAGCCGAGCAACCGCAAGCCATCCAATGGGAAAGCTGTCAATGGAAAACCGACTAATAGTAAACCGAATGGCAG
>DATNOG010000239.1:0-10599 GCA_035601415.1 Pyrinomonadaceae bacterium
GTTGAATCGGCAGATCAGTTCGCGCCTTCGGCGCTCATTGCGGACGAGACGTCCGCGATCCCAGCAAGGAACTTGCGCGTTCAATCGCCTCAGTCAGCCGCTCTACGTTTTTACCGCCGCCCTGGGCCATATCAGCTTTGCCGCCGCCGCGCCCGTCCAGCAACACGCACGCTTCTCTCATCAACGCATTCATGTCGCCAGACGCATCGGCAGATCTGGCGAACACTAAACGAGCTGCTTCCTGATCACGCGAACCCAAAAACGCGATCGTACTCGGATGGGTAATGAGCGCCTGAGCGAGTTGCTTCAGAGATTCAGCATCGCGCTCATCAAGAATCTTCGTGACAACTCGAAGGCCCGCCGCGTTTGGTGACGCTTGAGCAATTAGTTCCTCAGCTTCAACCCGGGCCGCGATTTCCTCGAGCGAGCGCACACGGCGATGAAGCTCCTTGTTCTCATCGAGCATTCTTGAAGCGAGACTCGCCGCATCATCTCGCGCGCAACTGAAAAGAGAAGCCACTTCACGCGCCGTCTTGTTAGCGAGTCGATAATCGGCGAGCGCGCGCATGCCGGCAACAAACTCAATGCGGGTTAAGCCCTTCGCGCGTTCCCAGGATCGCACCGCGATCAATCCGACCTCTCCCGTGCGATAAGCATGCGTGCCGCCGCAAGGCGTCAAGTCGAAACCTTCGATTTCAATCACTCGCAAATCACCGTCGCGCGCTGGTTCCTTTCGCAAAGGCAGATCGGCCGCTGCTTGCGAGGTAACGGTTTGAATCGTGATAAGTCGATCTTCCCAGATGATATTGTTGGCCAATTCCACTCCGCGCTCGATCACTTCGTTGCTCGGATTTGCCAACTCAACGTCGATCTCGCAGCAGTCACCCAGTACGCGAAAGCCTCTTGTTGGTCCGTTAAAGAGAGTGACAAAAGCCTGCGAAAGAATATGCTGGCCGGTGTGTTGCTGAATGTGGTCCAAACGCCGCAACCAATCAACCCGTCCTTTTACGTTTGCGCCAATTTCGGGTGGCCGTCCCTGAATCACATGCAGCACACCATCGTTTTCGTCGTCGATGCACTCAACAACGCGCAAGCCATTCAGCGTTCCGGTGTCGCTCGGTTGTCCGCCGCCGGTTGGATAAAACGCCGTACGGTCCAATGTAACCGCAGTCCAGCCGCTGACGCGCTCCGAAGTTTCCACAACACGAGCTTCGAATTCGATCAGATGAGAATCGTTGTAGTAAAGACGTTCGGTTGCCGGCATAAAGGAATTAATAGTTCACTTAATGAAAGGGTGCAAGCGAACCACTCAGCAAAAGTAGTCTCAAGGGCGGGAAGGGTGGTTTACGCCCGCTCTTAGACTTACCGAATGAGGTGTGCACCGCAAATGAGCGGGGGTAAACCACCCTTCCCGACCATGAGGTTACTTTCGTCGAGTTGAGTTACTTAGTTGAGTGACCAAATACCGGTATTCTTTGACAGTGTTTCGCGAAAACAAAGATAATCCGCGACTGCTCGCCTAACTTTTTGGTTCCAACTTAGCTCACAGGGAAACTTCATGGAGTGCATTTTGCGAAATAAACTTATCCGCAGCCTATTACTGCTTTCATTCTTCCTTTCGTCTGCTGCGCTCACATTCGCTCAATCAGAACCGCCGTTGCGTTCCATCACGTATCGCCTGTCAATGTCACGTCCGGTTGCACATCTGTTCGAAGTGACTATGGAAGTGGAACTACCCGAGGGCCAGGTGCCAAACTCTCTCGACTTCCAGATGGCTAAATGGTCGCCAGGACGCTACGCGGTTTTTGATTTTGCCAAGAACGTGCAACAGTTTGAGGCGTTGGGCGGTATTTGTCCGCGCGGCGCCCAATGCAAGCTGCCAACGTTTCCGGTCAATCGCGTGGATGATCAGACGTGGCGCGTTTCGACCATGAACACGCAGCGCCTGACGATTCGCTACAAGGTCTTCGGCGACGATTTGTCCGGCACTTTCTCACAATTAGACAGCCGGCATGCAAACTACAATGGCGGCTCGGTTTTCATGTATGTGGTCAATCACAAGCCGGATCCGGTGAAGTTGGAGATTAATCCGCCCGCCGGCTGGCGCATTGTTAACGGCCGCATGACGAGCCTGGACCAGCGCGAGTGGCAGTTTCCCAACTGGGACATTCTTACAGATACGCCCACTGAGATTGCACCCGACAGCACGCTCGATGAGTTTCAGGTTGACGGCAAGCTTTATCGCGTAATGGTCCATTCGTTTGGTGACGAAGGCGGCAAACGCGCCGCCCTGGTCCGTGACATCGAAAAAATTGTGCGCGCGGAAACTGCTATGTGGGGACCGCCCGAATTTGACTCATACACTTTTCTCATTCACTTCGCCGCTGACGATCATTCCGGCGACGGCATGGAACATCTGACTTCTACTCAGATCATCGAGCCCGGCGTGCTTGGTGAAACCAGCGTGTATGGCGAGGCGCTGGACACTGTCGCGCATGAGTTCTTTCACGTTTGGAATGTGAAACGACTCCGTCCGGTTGAACTCGGACCGTGGGATTTCACTCGCCCTGCGAATACGCGAGGGCTTTGGATTGCCGAAGGAATAACAAATTACTACGGACATTTGATGATGCGCCGTGCCGGCATCTGGGACGACACACGCTTTTTTCGCACTGAAAATCAGACCGTTACCGGAATCGAAAATGCGCCCGGCAGCCACTTGATGAGCGCCGAAGAGTCGTCACAGCTGGCGCCGTTTCTCGACGACGCGCCCCATGCGCAACAAACCAATCTTGCGAATACTTCGATCAGTTATTACCCGAAAGGTGAGTTAATCGGACTCGTGTTGGATTTGCTGATTCGCGGCAAGACCAATGGAAATTCCTCGCTCGACGATGTTATGCGTCGCATGTATAACGAGTTTTATTTGAAAAGTCCGAATGCGACTTATTACCTGCGCGGGCGTGGTTACACTAACGAAGATTTTCAGCGAGTTGCGTCGGAGACCGGCGGTTTTGATCTAACCGATTTTTTCCAACGTTACGTGCGCGGCGTTGAGGTGCTGCCTTATGACGAAGCGCTTTCTCATGTAGGCATGCATCTCGTGCGCGAGCAGGCGCGCGAGCCATTCAATGCGGGGATCGGGGTTGACTGGGAGAAGCCCACACTGACCATTGGTTCGGTTCGCAATGATTCACCGGCGGAAGATGCCGGCTTACAGGAGGGCGATGAAATTGTTTCACTGGGCCGCAAGGGGGTCTCGCGCGAAAACTGGCTGGTGGCGCTGGCCCGCTACAAGCAGGGCGATCGCGTGCCCGTTGCGGTGAAACGCGATCGGCGGACTATTCAAACGGCAATCGTTCTGCGCGAACCGGAACGTTTCGAATACAAAATGGAAGAACGGAAGGACGCAACGGCGAAACAGAAAGCGTTGCGCCAGGCCTGGCTGAAAGGCTAAGCGAAACGAGGAGTCTTTTCTTGACCGCCACGCTTTCAACTCCCAAGCCAGTCGGCATCAGAAAGTTTTTACTTCTGTGGCCGCTCTTTTTTCTCATCTGCGGAGGTTTGGGTTATCCATCCTTGCGCCGCTTTGACCCGCGCGTCACTGGAGGACTGAGCGACACCATAAAATATTACGCGATAACCACCGGCGAGGATCAGTCTGGTTTCAGGGAAATAATGCGGTGCCGCGTGCTGGTCCCTTATATTGCGCGACCGTTTTATTGGTTCGCACAGTCTCACCTTCCCGCCTGGAATCCGGTGTTTTTCGGTTTGCTGGTTTCGGCCTCCATTTTTTGCGCCACGACAGCGTGTTTCATCGTAAGCCTGGGCGTAAAGGTGTTCGGCGACCTGAGCCTTGGCCTGCTTGGCGCGCTGCTTTATCTCTTGAATTTTGCTGTTTCAAACTTTCTCCTGGCCGGTATGGTTGATGCAGGCGAAGCCTGTTTTATGGCGGCGGTGACTTGGAGTCTGATTAACGACAAATGGCGGTTGCTGCCTTTATGGGGTCTGGTTGGCGCTGCTGCAAAAGAAACGTTTGTGCCGTTCGCCGGCATGTTTGCGCTAGCCTGGTGGTTCATTGAATATCGTCGAAATAAGGTGCGATCGGGGGCTTTCATCTGGGTGATAGCGCTGGCCTTCGTCGGCCTCGGAGGAGCATTGGGAATTCGTGCAGCCGTGGTGGGACAGTTTCGCTGGCCGTGGCAATTCGCCGAACAAGTAAAGACTGAAGTTGGTTTCTTCGCTGCCCTCCGACGGTGCTTTACTCAAAGCAGTTTCTGGTATGTTTTTGGATGGCTTCTGCCGTTAGGTATGATTCGGTTAAAGACTTTTCCGAAATCGTGGGTAGTAGCCGCCGCTGTCACGTCAATCCTGGCGTTGACGTTAGGCGTTTATATCGATTCAGGAGGGAATTTCGGACGCGCCGTTTTCAACATTAGCGGTCCACTGCTGAACCTTTCAGTGGCTGCGTTGATCTCAGGCAAGCGTCCGTCGCTCCAACCAAATTCTTAAGAGCTCGCCACACCGGGCGCGATTATTCCAGTCGATAGTTTGGAGCTTCTTTGGTGATGATCACGTCGTGAACGTGCGACTCGCGCAAGCCCGCGGAAGTGATGCGAATAAACTGGCTCTTTTCCTGAAACTCCTTGATCGAGCGGCAACCGGTGTAGCCCATGCCTGAACGTAAACCACCAACTAACTGCGTAGTCATTTCTGCAATCGTTCCTTTGTAAGCAACGCGGCCTTCGATACCTTCCGGCACGAGCTTCGACTCGCTCTCTGCCATTTCCTGCGCGTAACGATCGCGCGAGCCCTCGCGCATGGCGCCAAGCGAGCCCATGCCGCGATAGGTTTTGAACGAACGACCCTGAAATAGAATTACTTCGCCGGGCGCTTCTTCAGTTCCGGCGAAAAGAGAACCAATCATGACCACGTCAGCGCCAGCGGCTAACGCCTTCGCCACGTCACCAGAAAACTTAACGCCACCGTCGGCGATTATCGGAATGCCTTTCGCCCGGGCGGCTTTGACGCAAGATTGAATTGCCGTTATCTGCGGCACGCCGGCGCCGGTTACGACGCGCGTGGTGCAGATTGAACCAGGGCCAATGCCCACCTTAACGGCATCGACGCCAGCGGCGATCAATTCCGCCGCTCCTTCCGTGGTACCGACGTTACCGGCGATCAAGTCTG
Organism: Pyrinomonadaceae bacterium; assembly: GCA_035601415.1. Classification (GTDB taxonomy): domain Bacteria; phylum Acidobacteriota; class Blastocatellia; order Pyrinomonadales; family Pyrinomonadaceae; genus PSRF01. The sequence goes on from DATNOG010000239.1 coordinate 5,191, forward strand.
TGTTTGGATGACGTTGTTTGATTTCCGCGACCGCTTCGATTACACGCAGCGAGTGGCCATGCGCCGTATCAATCACCAGGCAATCAACGCGAGCTTTAACTAATTCATCGGCGCGTTCGCGATAATCTCCGGTGGCGCCAATCGCCGCCGCCACCCGCAGTCGCCCCAGATCGTCTTTTGCTGCAGTCGGGTACTTAATCGCCTTCTGAATGTCTTTAACGGTAATCAGACCTTTAATTCTTTTGTCATCGTCAACGACCAGGAGTTTTTCGATGCGATGTTTTTGCAGCACTGCCTTGGCCTGCTCAAGCGTTGTGCCGACCGCCACCGAAACCAGCGGCTGGCGCGTCATCACTTCCGACACCGGAATATCAAAACGAGTTTCAAATCGCAGATCGCGATTGGTGATGATGCCGACGAGATGCCCGTCTTCGTCGACGACAGGCACGCCGCTGATGTGAAATCGCTCCATCACCTGCAGCGCTTCACGCACCGGCTTGTTCGGCAGAATTGTGACTGGATCGACAATCATGCCTGATTCGGAACGCTTTACCTTGTCAACTTCTTCCGCTTGGCGCTCGATGCTCATATTCTTGTGCACCACGCCAATGCCGCCCTGCTGGGCCAGCGCGATGGCGAGCGCGGCTTCGGTTACCGTGTCCATCGCGGCCGACGTCAGCGGAATTTGCAGCCGAATGTTGCGAGTGAATTGTGTGGACGTGTCCGTTTCTGAAGGCAGCACGTCGGAACGCGCCGGCAATAACAAGACGTCATCAAAGGTTAGACCTTCACTGATGGTGGCTGAGATCATGGATAAATTAGTTCTCCTCTAAATAGATTGATTGCAACGCAGAAAGCTGATCGCAAAAACAAAAACGCCCGCCGGTTCAGGACGGGCATTATGTTTATTCTTATTTTGCTGACTCGCGAACGAGCGAAGGTGCAACGCGCAGTAACGCAAAAGCTCGTAATCCAATAATTATTATTGCCAGACGTTTTCGTAATCAGCTTTCCAACTATCCGTTCTGCCGGCAGGGCTAAATCTGTCAAACTCCGCTCCCACGTTATTACTCGCAATTTCAAATAAGACTGGTTGATGTTCTGCGGCCGCGCGCCGTTGTCCCCATTTCATCACGGCCAGCGCTACGGCCGTAAGTATCGCAAGGATCACAATCGCCAGCACCAGAGTCAAAAACGGAGACCTGGTGGCAGGCATGTCGGTGTAAACTTTTGAATGATACGGCGTGGAACCAACCTCTTCTCCCGTGTCGCCCTGGTCACGCATATAGCGCGTGTATGCCTCAACCGCCTCTTTCTCGTCGTATCCAACACAACGCGCATAGGCCCTTATGAAACTGCGGTTAAAGATTCCACCCGGCAGTCGTTTGTAGTCATTGGTTTCTATGGCTTCAAGATAACGCACCGTTATTCGCGTTTGATCTGAGATCTCGCGGAGGGGAATCCCGCGCTCCTCGCGTGCGAGTCGCAATCGTTCGCCGATCGTTTCTGCCATCACCAGTTCGCGGGCGTCCTTAGCGCTTTGGTAAGTGTGCCGGTTGTCAATTCATTTGAAGTAACTTGCACTTGGTTTCCTGGAGCAAAAGGCGGCTGTGATCGATCTCGTAAGACCAGCCTTAACTATTTGGCCGAATATATCTTGCGCGGCTAAACGCTGTCAAACTTGGGCGCCAGAGGTCAGAGTTCGGAGGTCAGAAGTCAGAGATCAGAAGTCAGAGGTCAGAAGATCAGAGATCAGTTAAGCAGCGGCACCCCTTAACTTAATCTCAGAACATTCGTTATCCGGATCGAGGCGTCCGATCTCTGACCTCTGATCTCTGACTTCTGACCTCTGCACTGACCCCTGATGTCTTGATTCTTGCGGCGCGCGGTGATAGGTTGACGCCAGAGACTAACAACTCGACTTTAATTTTTACAATAGAAAAAGTGAGGACACAAGAGATGCCCCTAGAAGCACTCGGAATGGTCGAGACCAAAGGTTTCGTCGGCGCTGTCGAAGCCGCTGACGCAATGGTCAAAGCTGCGAATGTTCAATTGCTGGGAAAAGAATATATCGGAGCCGGTTACGTAACGATTTTTGTGCGCGGCGACGTGGGCGCTGTCAAGGCAGCCACGGATGCAGGCGCGGCAGCCGCGCGTCGGGTTGGCGAGTTGATTAGTGTTCACGTTATTCCTCGCCCGCACGCCGAAGTTGAGCGGGTTTTGCCGGTTGACGGTCGCACTGGCTTGAGTCCCGATGAGCGATCGTTGCAGGGCGGCGCTCGTGGTCAACTGGGACAGGGTGAAGGACGCTCGTTGCAGGCGGGCGCGCGCGAGGGAAGTAAGGAACGCGCCCGATAGACGTTTGTCAGTTGTCCGTAGTCAGTTGTTCGTTGTATTCGACTGCGACTGACCACTAACAACGGACCACTGACGCTGTTGGAGGCTGTTATGTCCACAGATAAAGATCTTTTGTCAGTGCAACAGGCGCGAGATCTGGTTGACGCAGCGCACAAAGCGCAGTTAGAAATTGTGCGCTTCGATCAGGCAAAGATTGATCGCATCTGTGAAACCATGGCAAGGGCGGCTTTGCGCGAAGCAGCGCGCCTGGGCGCCATGGCCGTGGAAGAAACCGGTTACGGCGTTCCCGATGACAAGCGCGAGAAGAATCGGTTTGCAGCAGAAGACGTGTGGAACTACTTTCGCGTTTTGCGCACGGTCGGCATTGTTTCCGAGTCGAAAGATGTAGTCGAGATTGCCAGTCCGCGCGGCGTAGTTGCCGGCATCATACCTTCTACAAATCCAACCTCCACTGCGATCTTCAAAGTCCTGATCGCTATCAAATCCTGCAATGCAATTGTCTTGTCGCCGCATCCTTCCGCAGCTCGTTGTATTAACGAGAGTGTTCGCGTTATGCGTGAAGCGGGTATCAAAGAAGGCTTGCCCGCCGACGCGATCGGTTGCATGACAACGGCGACAATTGAAGGCACCGAAGCGTTGATGAAGCACAAGCAGACGGCTGTGATCCTGGCGACCGGCGGCATTGGTTTGGTGCGCGCAGCCTATTCATCAGGCAAACCAGCATTTGGAGTTGGACCAGGCAATGTTCCAGTTTTTATTGAACGGTCGGCTGATGTGCCAAAAGCGGTGCAGGATATTCTGACCAGCAAGTGTTTTGATAACGGAACGATTTGCGCCTCCGAGCAGGCTGTCGTTTGCGACGCTCCAGTTGAAAGCGTGGTGCGCGAACAATTCAAAGCTCAGGGCGCGTATTTTCTGTCTGCCGCCGAAGCCGGTCAATTAGGCAAGGTGGTGGCGACGCCGCAACGTTCGCTGAATCCGAGCATAGTTGGCAGGTCTGTGGAAGTGATTGCCAAGTTGGCGGGGCTCAACGTGCCTCCGGGTACTCGTTGTCTAATTGCAGACGTTGCCGGCGTAGGGCGGGAGTTTCCGCTATCGATGGAAAAACTTTCGCCTATTCTCGCTTTTTATGTCGCCGACGGCATCGCGCGCGGGGCCGAACGCAGCTACGAAGTCTTGCGCTATGGCGGCATGGGCCACACGGCTGGAGTGCACACGCGTTCGCGCGAAGCAGCCGTTCGTTTTGGCAGCGAGATGCCGGCATCGCGAATAACTGTCAACACGCCCACCACACATGGCGCGATCGGGTTTTCAACTGCGCTGCCGCCATCGATGACGTTGGGCTGTGGTTCATGGGGCGGCAATGTGACATCGGATAATGTCTCGCCGCTACATTTGATGGACATCAAGCGAGTGGCGTTTGAGACGCGGCCGGTGAAGAGTGCGCGCCCGGCTGTTTCCAGCTCAACGTCGGCTGCTCCTGCTCGACCTGCCCAACAGTCAGTGCCACAGCGGGCAACGACGCCCGGAACTGCGACGCAACCTGTCGCCGCTGGTCCCGGCAAGATCAATCGCGAAGAGATTGCCGCGATCGTCGATCACTTCCTCGCGGGACGAGAGCCGCAGCCAGCGCAACAACCAACGCAAGCACCACAGCGACCGGCAGAGGAGGCTGAAGTCGGCAGTATGTACAGTGCCCCGTCGCAAGCAGCTCGACCGGCTGAACGTGCAGGCGCAGGAAATGGTGGTGGAGCAACTCAAGGCCGCGCAGCCAGTGCCGCACAGCCGTCGGCGAACGGGCATAAGACGGTTGACTTCGTCAGTGAAGATGACGTCCGCCGCGCAATCCAAAAAGGCGAGAAGATTTATATCACCGCCAAGACCATTATTACGCCGGCAGCTCGCGACATCGGCGAGCCGGCGGAGATTTTTGCTAAAACTTGAAACCAGTCAGTTGTCAGTGGTCCGTAGTCAGTGGCAAAACGGTTTTCCGCTGCGATGACAACTAACAACTACCAACTAACAACTGACAACTGACCACTGACATGTTTTTAGGAAAAGTCGTCGGCACAGTTTGGTCCACTAAGAAGACGCCGGATCTTGAAGGCATCCGGTTTCTGGTGGTGCACCCGTACGATCTCGATAAGGAACCGACGCGAAACATTGTAGTCGTTGCCGACCGGCTGGGCGCGGGCACCGGCGAGACGGTGATCTGCGCTTATGGCAAGGCGGCGCGCTCGGCAATTGGTAATCAGGACATGTCGATCGAGGCCGCGGTGGTCGGCATCGTGGATCGTGTGGATATTACTGACACCGCTTCCGAAGAGATGCGCGAGGCCGCGGTAAAATTGGCGCGCGATAACGGCCAGGGTTAAGTGACAGGTGACAAGTGACAAGTGACAAGTCAAAGAACTTGTTTCGGCTTGTCACCTGTCACCTGTCACTTGTCACTTTCTTATGGCGAATGAAGACTTGATTTATCGACTAACTACCGCCGTCTACAACCGTCTGGGCGGCAGGACTGACGAGCAAACTGTCGAACAACTGGTGACGGAACTGTACCGCACTGTCGAACCCTTTCTTGGTTCGAATGGCTCCTCTTATTCAGCCTCACAATCTTTTTCCACCAGCGGCACCACGGCTGCCGAAACGCGCGAGGGCTCGTCCGACCGCATGATCATATCCGTGTTTGGCGTGGACCACCCCGGCATCGTTGCCGGCGTTTCCCAGATACTCGCCGCCGCTGACTGTAGTATTGTGGACATCAATCAGACAGTGGTGCAGAGCAAGTTTGCGATGGTGATAATCGCCAACACCGCGCGCGCGCGCGAGAGCGCCGCGGAACTTAAGGAGCGCTTGCGCCGCGAAGGCGAACAACTCGGCGTGCGCATTTACGCGCAGCGCGAAGATCTCTTCAATGCCATGCACCGCATCTAGGAAGTGAATCGTAAATCGTAAATCGTAAATAGTTTGCAAATTCGTCCAAAAATTCCAGCACCATCACAAACTCTAACGCCCGCGCTTTTCTATTTACGATTTACGATTTACGAT
>DATNOG010000240.1:0-6127 GCA_035601415.1 Pyrinomonadaceae bacterium
GAGTCTTACTAACATCGAAGGACACGATCATTCACACGGCCTGAATCGTTTCGCGGTTATTCCAACTGCCGATCGGCTCAATGTGGATCCTCGCTTTACCGGCCGGGGCGTAACCATCGCCTTTCTTGATTCGGGGTTTTACCAACACCCCGATCTTGTCGAGCCGAGCAGCCGCATTGCAGCATTTCACGACATCAGCGGGGATGAAATTGCGACTGATGCCCAGCGACCAGTTGAATCGTGGCATTGGCATGGAACGCAAACCACAGTGGCTGCGGTAGGTAATGGCCACCTTTGTGAGGGGAAATATCGCAGCGTTGCTTCGGATGCGCGACTCGTTTTGGTGAAAGTCAGTAAGAAGGGACGGATCAGCGAAACGAACATCGCGCAAGGACTTCGCTGGGTTATCAAAAACCGCGAGCGCTTCAACATTCGGGTGCTAAACATTTCGCTTGGCGGTGACGAAGACGTTCCCTGTTCACTCAGCACAATCGACCAACTGGCGGAAGAGGCCATTCGACAAGGCATCGTCATCGTTGTAGCGGCCGGAAACACGACTGACCACGCACCTATTCCACCGGCAAACTCACCATCGGTGATCACGGTTGGTGGCTATGACGACCGCAATCAGACTGGACAAAAGGATCTCAGTCTCTATCACTCGAGCTTTGGCGTTACGGCAGGCGGCACGGTGAAACCTGAATTGATCGCGCCGGCTATGTGGGTAGCGGCCCCAATTCTGCCCAACACCGGCGTTTACGAACGGGCTGAAGCTTTATCGAAGTTGGCGGCCGCGCCGGATTACCAACTGCGAAGTCTTGCTCGGGAACTTGAAGAAAAGGCCCAACTGCCGGAAGGGATAGCTGTGGGAGATGCCGCGAAGATACGCAGTTTTGTGGAATCAAGTTTGGAGAGCGAGAAGATCGTCGCGACGCACTATCAACATGTCGACGGAACATCTTTCGCGGCGCCGATTGTCAGTTCGATAGTGGCCCAGATGCTTGAAGCGAACCCCAAATTAACGCCCGGCGCTGTTAAGAACATTTTGATTTCGACGGCTGACCGCATAACGACAGCGCCGGCTATCCGTCAGGGATTTGGAGTAGTTAACGCCCGCCGCGCGGTTGAGTTGGCGCTACGCGAAGAGCACGGGCTTAAGACTGTCGGTTGCAATGCGCCGCGAGTTGAGAGTGGCCGACTTGTGTTTCTTTATCATGACGACGAGGCGAACAGCGTTTCGCTGGTTGGCGACTTCAACAGTTGGAATAGGGCGCTAACACCGCTTACGAAGAACGACTCCGGACTATGGTTTGCCGAAATTGAAGCGCTGAAATCTGGAAGTTATCAGTACAAATTTATCGTGGACGGTAAACGGTGGCTTGAAGATCCGAGTAACGGGATGAAAGTGCCCGACAACTATGGGGGATTGAACTCAGTCCTTGCGATAGATTGAAGAGGCACATTTGAAAATCTATACCAACACGAGAAAAGCGACGAGACGTTGGCTCTTGCGCGCGCTCCAGCCCTGCCAGGCAATGGTTCCTCTAATGTCCGAGTCACTCGAACGGCGTCTCGGCTTGATTGAACAAATAAAACTCCGTTTGCACCTGCTCGTATGCGCGTGGTGCGTTCGTTATCTCAAACAGATCAGGTTGCTTAGACGACTTGTTAGCCAACGGGAGTTCACTGGCCCAGGCGATAACGCGGGGCCCCTCAAACTGACTGATGAAGCTCGTCAACGCATCTCCGAATCACTTCGTATCTCCCTGTAAGGAACCGCAGTTCGCCGCGACTAATAAGGTGAACGAAGAAATTAGTTCTAGCGGGAACAAAAACAATGCGACGAAGGTTAATGATTAAGAAGAGGCTCCAGCGCACGCGATTGCAAGCGCTGCGGACGAACCCGAGACAACGGCCAGGCGCAAGCGAGTTCCGTGGAAACAACTTCGAGCAAATGAGCGCAAGCCGTGCCGGCCTGTTTTAGGGTCGGAACAGCGCCGCATCACATCAACAATGACCGGAGGTTCGCGCCAGTCGCGCGATGAGGAAAATGGAACTATCAAGTTCTGACAGAATAAGTGTGTTCGATAGTCTGCGCCGGCGAATGATGCTGCCGGAACCATGGATTTTCAGCGAACCACTCAAAGACTCGAATCGCTGGAGCGATCAAATGATCGAAGTATTCAAAGCACATTGGCCCGAGTATTTGATGGAAGCAGCCGAACTGGGCCTGTTCATGATCTCGGCCTGCGCCTTTACGGTGTTTCTCTATCACCCTGCTTCACCGATTGCTCAAAGCATTCAAAGTGCAGTTATACGAAGAATCTTGATGGGTTTCGTCATGGGCGCGACAGCCATTGCGCTAATTTTTTCTCCACTGGGCAAACGATCCGGTGCGCACTTTAACCCGGCAGTAACGTTGACATACTTGCGGTTGGGAAAGATCGCCCCATGGGACGCAGCCTTCTACATTCTGTTTCAGTTCATCGGAGGCGTTGCCGGAGTTTTGATCGCCTCAATCTTTCTCGGCAGCTCGGTCGCCCATGCCACAGTCAATTACGCGGCCACAGTGCCTGGTCCGAAAGGCCCGACGCCGGCATTTGTCGCGGAACTAACCATCGCATTCATCTTGATGATTGTCGTCCTGACTATCTCAAACACCAAACAGTTGGCTCGCTGGACGGGCCTGTTCGCCGGGGCGCTCGTCGCAATTTACATCAGCCTGGAGTCACCACTTTCCGGCATGAGCATGAACCCGGCGCGCACATTCGGCTCCGCGTTTGGGGCGCACCTCTGGACGTCGCTCTGGATCTATTTCACGGCTCCGCTTATGGGGATGCTGCTGGCGGCCGAAGTCTACAAGCGGGTTAAGAGCAGTTCAGCTGTGGCGTGCGCCAAGCTGCATCACTTCAACAACAAGCGCTGCATCTTCCGATGCAACTTTCAAGCGTAACGAAACTATAGCCACAGAGGCACTGAGACACAAAGAAATGAAAGAGACCACACAGAAATCAAATACAGGAAAACTGAAACAAGCTGTTGGTTGCATCTTGCATTCTTCTCTGTGTCTCCGTTCCCCTGTGGCTAAACATCAGAAAATTTCTTAAAGGAGAAATCAAGTCATGAAACATCGTAGGCTCTTAATCAATCTGGTACTGCTCGCTGTCGCTATGCTGGGACAGGTTGCCGTTGCCACTGCAACACGGAATCGCACTACCAAACAAACCAAGTTCACAGTACGCGTCGAAAACATTTCGACACCTAATGGCCAAACGGCGTCGGATGGCACCAAGTGGTCCTTCGCGCTTTCACCCGGGTTATGGACCTTGAACGATAAGAAGTCCGGGCTCTTTACTGAAGGAAGGGCAGCTAGCAAAGGCATCGAATCGCAGGCTGAAGACGGCGATCCGTCGGGACTCGTGGGTATGCTCGTGATGAGCCACCACGCCTCCTCTATGCACGGCGTTTTCAATACGCCTTTCGGCATGATGAGTCCCGGTCCGATTCGACCGGGTGACAAATACGAATTCAGCTTTACCGCCAATCCCGGAATGAAGCTTTCCATGACGCTTATGAATGGGCAGTCGAACGACGAGTTTTACGCACCGGATGAGGAGGGCATTGCGCTGTTTGATTCTAAGGGCATGCCGGTTAGCGGAGACATCACGGAACAGCTAATCCTTTGGGACGCGGGCACAGAGGTTAACGAGGAGCTGGGTATCGGGCCTAATCAGGGACCGCGACAAAAAGGGATTAATACCGGCCCGGACCAGCATGGCGTCGTCACGCGCGCGAAGAGCGAAGCGATCTACTCAAAGAACGGTCAACTCTTTCGCGTCACGATCACACCAGAACCAGGAATGTAAATTACTGGGACCGCGGGCGTCTCGCCCGCTCTGCTTTCGCTGGATTCAGGTTTGAAGTGGAGCAATGCCGTGCAGGGCAGCCGCGCACCTTAGGAACTTAAACATTGCGAGTGAAAAGCAATCTGACTCGCAAGGAGAACATCATGAAATTGATTCTTAAATTGACGACACTCAGCCTGGTTCTGGCGGCCATAAGCTCCAGCTCTAGCGCGCAGGTGACAGAAAAGAAAACGCTCACTATCGATGGCGCTAAGAAGGTCATTGCCGCATCAGTCGCCTATGCAAAGAAAAACAACGCGCCTGGCGGTGTCATCGCGGTTGTCGATGACGGCGGAAACCTGATGGCGCTCGAACGTCTTGACGGCACCTTTGCCGCCGGCGCAACCATCTCGATCGGCAAAGCACGCACCGCAGTGCTCTTCAAACGTCCGACCAAAGTCTTTGAAGACATCATCAAGAATGGTCGCACTGCGATGGTCGCGCTGCCGGATAGTTTATTTACGCCGTTGCAAGGCGGCATTCCGATCATTGTCGATGGCCAGATCGTGGGTGGTGTCGGGGTTAGCGGCGCGATGAGCGCACAGCAGGACGAAGAGTTAGCAATCGCCGGCGCGAATGTGTTTGGCGGCGACGCGAAAATGGGCGACGCAATGCAAATGAGCAAACCGCAGGTCCTGTTCTTTGATAATAACCAGGTCTCTGCGTCTTTCTCGAAAGGCGCCGTGCTGCTCGATGGCACCAACCGGAATTACATGGTCAATACGAGCCGCCGCGACACGCCCGGTCTGGCTGAGATTCACACTCTCGACACCGACATCATTTACGTGGTCGAAGGCACGGCGACTTTCGTCACCGGCGGCACCGCTGCAGAGATGAAGGAAATTGCCGCGAACGAGATTCGCGGTTCGCGTATTGATGGTGGCGAAACGCGCCAGTTGACTAAGGGTGACGTGATCATCGTACCCAACGGCACGCCGCATTGGTTCAAAGAAGTAGGCGGGACGTTTCTTTACTACACGATCAAAGTTCGTTAACGCGGGCAATATGGGCCGTATAACTGAGGAGTAACTGCTATGAGAGTCACTAACTTGATTCGCCTAATGAGACTGGTTTTCCTTGCCATTATCGCTGTTTCTCTACATCAGGGATTCGCAAGTGTTTCCAGCCGCGCCGCCCTGCCGCCGGCAAAAACATCCGCGGATGTTCCGAGTGGCAAGCCTGACGCCACCATCGATCTGGCGACGACTGGTGGCGCGAGTCTGGTAAAGGCCGAATGGCGCTACAGCGATACGAAAATAGTCGAAGCTGACTTTCGCGGTCCGGGAGCCGACAGACAACCGACCGGGCCCGCAGTCAAGACTTACGACTACACACCGCATGCGGGCGGCGCCGACTTCGATGATTCGAAGTGGGAAATTATTAATGCAACAACTCTAGATCAGCGACGTGGAAACGGCCGGCTGGGCTTCAATTGGTATCGCATCAAGTTGACAGTACCGGAGCGCATCGGCGATTTCGATCCGACCGGATCGACCGCGGTGTTTGATACTTCGCTCGACGACTACGCCGAAATCTGGGTTGACGGTGAACTGTCGCGGTCGCTTGGCCAATCCGGCGGTTCGGTTATTGCCGGCTGGAATGCCGAGAATCATTTGGTTGTTGGCCGCAACGTAAAGCCGGGCCAGCAAATTCAACTGGCGATCTTCGGGATCAACGGGCCGCTCTCAAATCCGCCGACTAACTTCATATACCTTCGTTACGCAAAGCTCGAATTCTACAAGGGCACAACCGGCCCAGTCGCCCTGACACCGAGCGAAGTTAATGTCGAAGTTGTGCGCAACGATCCGGCGATGGATGAAGTTGTCGGGCCAAATCCCAAGGTTTTCAAACTCGCGGAAGGTTTCAAGTTTACCGAAGGTCCGATCTGGGTAAACAAGGATGGTGGTTATTTGCTCTTCAGCGATCCGAATGCCAACACGATCTACAAGTACACACCGAACGGAAATGAAGAAAGCAAGCTCGAAGTATTTCGCACGCCGAGTGGTTATTCAGGCGCCGACATCGCCGAATATGGCCAGCCGGGCTCCAATGGATTGACGCTTGATCCCCAAGGCCGTCTAACCATCAATCAGCACGGCAACCATCGCGTGGTGCGCGATGAGAGAGACGGAACGCAGATGATTCTGGCAGACAGTTATCAGAACAAGCGTTTGAATAGTCCGAACGATCTTGTCTATCGATCGGACGGGACGCTTTTCTTC
>DATNOG010000241.1:0-5341 GCA_035601415.1 Pyrinomonadaceae bacterium
CTTGCAAAACGAGCGTGACGTTTCAGCCGCATGATCTGCCATTTCGCGTGCCCGCAAACGCAGTCATTCTTGATACCGAACTGTTCTATGTCGTGATACTCAAGAGCGTGCCCTCGAACAATGACAGTTGCGATGTGTTCATTCCGGAAACCGAGCGGCTGGCGGCGCAGGGCTTGTTTCCCGATCACAAAGTTTTCACTTCGCGCTGCGCCGAGCCGGGCGAGTTGTTCTATACAAACGTGAATCAGAACCAGAGAATGATGGCCGTCTATGCCGGCGCCACGCTTGCGGAGGCGAAACGCGTTCTCGCCGCGGTCAATGCAACCGGAAAGTTTCCCGGCGCCAATCTGCGCCGGATACGCACCGGCTTTAACGGCACTTAAGTAGGACAGACATTCCTGTCTGTCCATTTTTGCCAAGAGAGTCTCAAATGAAGTTGGACAGGCAGGAATGCCTGTCCTACTATGCAAACATGGACGACAAACTAGCAGCAGACGAAGCAAGGCGATCGGTTCAGCATGAAGCCGTGAAGTCGCAGGTTGAAGGCGAAGTGCAAGCCGAAATTGCAGATCGCGCGAGTCAGGCTCCGGCTGCAAGCGAAGCCGGAAAGATTGACGAGGTTGCCGGCCATTTTCGTGCAAAGGCTGTCAATGAAGTTGTAGACACGGAGCGCGAAGTCGAACGCGGCCGCGGCGCAGCTCGAGTCTCGCAGGTTATAGATTACATCTTCTATCTGCTCTACGCGCTGCTGGCAATGCGTTTCCTTTTGGCGCTGCTCGCAGCTCACAGCAACGCGGGCTTTGTTCAGTTTATCGTGGCGGTGACCAATCCTTTCTACGCTCCGTTTAGAGGCATCGTTAACAGTCCCAGCACCAACGAGGGACACACGTTGTTGTTGCCCATCGTTATTGCGATAATCGCTTATGTCATTTTGCATCTGGCCATCAATGGATTGCTGCGGATGATCGCGCACCGCAAGACGGCGATTTAAGTAGGACAGACATTCCTGTCTGTCCTTATTCTTAATTTAACCGCTACGCGAAAATGGACAGGCAGGAATGCCTGTCCTACTATTGAAAATGTTTTGACAAGTTATCAGACTTCGGGCTCCGCACAACGCAGCGCCGGTGAACCCCGCCAGGCCGGGAACGGAGCAACGGTAGCCAAGCGCGCGTGTGTTGCGGGTAAGTCCGGAGTCTGGCCAATTCGAACAGTGACAAGTGACAAGTGACGAGTAACAAGTGAAAACTTGAACTGCTTGTCACCTGTCACTCGTCACTTGTCACTTCCCTTATGACGTACCAGGTAATTGCACGCAAGTGGCGCCCGCAGACTTTCGACGAAGTCACCGGGCAGGAACCGATCACGCGCACGTTGCGCAACGCGATCGAACACCAGCGTCTTCATCACGCTTATCTTTTCTCGGGCGCGCGTGGCGTCGGAAAAACAACTACCGCGCGTCTGTTCGCCAAGGCGTTGAACTGCCACAAGTCGAAAGGTCCAACACCAACTCCCTGTCGTACCGACGACCCAACCGCCTGCCCCTCGTGTAGGGAGATTTCCGAAAGCCGATCCATTGACGTGCTGGAGATCGACGCGGCATCGCACACCGGCGTGGACAACGTGCGCGACTCAATTATCGAGACCGTTGGCTTTGCACCGGCGCGCGATCGCTACAAGGTCTTCATCATCGACGAAGTGCACATGCTCTCGAAGCCGGCCTTTAACGCGCTGTTGAAGACGATTGAAGAGCCGCCTGAGCGGGTGGTGTTCATCATGGCAACTACGGAAAAGCAGAAGGTCCCGGAAACGATTCTTTCGCGCTGCCAGCAGTTTGAATTTCGTACCATCGCTACGGCAAAAATTCTCGACCGGCTGCGTTTGATTGCGAAGGCTGAAGAAATCGAGGTCGAGGATGATGCGCTGCGCGAGATTGCCCGTTCCGGCGAAGGCTCGATGCGCGATGCGCAATCGGCTTTCGATCAGGTCATCAGTTTTGCCGGCACCACGATTAAGAAGGAAGACATCGAGCTGGCACTGGGGGTCGCCGGCGCCGACATTTTGATCCGCATCGTCAACGGCATCGCGAATAATCAAGCGGCCGAAGCGCTCGCCGTTGTTGATGATGTGGTGATGCGCGGACACGACTTGCGCAACTTCTGCCGCGATCTGCTGGCGCACTTCAGAGATCTGCTGGTGGCCAAAGTATCGGGCAGCGAAGAGTTGATGGAGGCGGCGATTTGCGACAGTGCCGAACTCAGGCGCCAGGCAGCGCTGTTCTCCGAAGCCGATCTGGTTCGCTTCTTCAATTCGTTGGCCGAAACAGAAAATCTTCTGCGCACTGCTTCGCACCCGCGTTATCAGGTCGAGATTGGGCTGGTAAAGTTGATGGAGATGCGGCGGCTTGAGCCGCTGAGTGAGCTTATGGACCGGCTCAATGCTCTGGAAAATGCGTTGCGCACCGGCAAGCCAGAGGTTTCAAATAAGACAGCTTCACCTGAGTCATCCAGATCAGCTGCAAGCGGACCATCGTCAGCCGCTTCTGCTCCGTCGGGCAAATCGACAACCGCAGTTGTCTCGTCCCCGCGTTATGGGGGCGGTGCTTCTACCGGGGCAGCGACCAGCACGGCTTTCGAAGCAAAAGCTGAAATGGGAGTCGCTGCGGGAATTTCTGACGCGCCACGTGCTGCTGTTTTCCCGGAACAACTCGATCCCGAAACGAAGTTGAATGTGAAGCCCGCGGTTAGCGGTTCGGCAATCGATCAGATCAAAGCTTCACTCGAGAAGAAGCGAAAGATGTTTTTGGTGACCGCACTCGAAGGCGCGAGCCAGGCTTCGATCACGGGCAACGAATTGTTCATCGAGTTTGCGCCCGCCAACAGGCACCTGCGCGACACGCTGGCCAAAAGCGACAACATAAAAATGCTGCGCGAAGTTTGCAAAGAAATCACCGGCAACGATCTGGGCGTGCGCTTTGTAATTGCCGCTGGGCAGGCTGCGGACGCGCCTATTTCAAATGAAGAGGCCGAGCGGCGCGAGCAGCAGGAGATGCGCGAACGAGCGGAAAAGGATCCGCTGGTGCAACAAATGCTGCGCACTTTTCGCGGTGAGATCGTCGATGTGAAACGCGTGGATCGCGATTAGGATTCCGTGCCAACACGGAGACCGGTTGCTCTTGACGCACGCTTGTTCAAGTCGGCACTGCTTTGACAACCAAGAAAACAAAGACCGGCACGCTTTGGGAGCCTGTGCCGGTCTTGTCCCGCCACGCTCACCCTTTTGACGTGGCGGATTCGGGACACTTTAGTTCCATGAAACTAAAGTGCCCGCCAGGGGTGCACGCCGCTAATAGTGCACCCCGGCTCCTTAATTACTTGGTGATCTTCCCTCAACCTCCACGCCTTTATTCTTAGGCGCTCCCCGCCGATGAATCGGCGAACGCGCCGTAAGCAGATCGTGGTGCCTTGAACCGATCACGTAAGCGAGTCCCTGATAAGTCATCCCCAACAATTGGGCCGCGTGTGTGACGCTGCCGTTTGACTGCGCCAGCGCCTGGCGAATCAAACCGGCTTCGAATTTCAAGACTTCAAGGGGGAAGTTGCAGGGCGTGTTGAAAACGGTTTCTGTCGCGACTTCCGGTTTCAATTCACCGCGAATGTTGGCAAACACCTTGCGTGCGGCGGCATTCAGTCGCAACAAAATGTCCTGGCTCTGCGATTTGGCAAGCCATTCACTGGCGCGATCGTAAGCGGCATACAAAGTATCGGCGGGAAGGCCATCCAGTTCTTCAATCAAAGTAAGCGCGGCGATGCCGGCCTTGTTGAGCGCCCCGACCTGATGGCCAATCTCGATGGCTTTTTGAAAAGTAAACTGCGCGCGTTCGGTTTGCTTGAGCCGCGCGATAGCAATGCCGTGAGTGATGAGCGCATCAGCCAGCAGACATTGGTGCCCGCTCTTTTCCAGCACCCGCACCGCGCCCCGCGCCACCACTTCCGCTTCCTTGAATTTCTTCTCTGCACTCAGAACCTGCGCGCGCGTGTCATCGATTTGCGCAACGCCAACTTTGTCTTTGACGCGGACTCTTAGGCGGCGGGCCTGTTCAAGATATTCATGCGATTCCTTGAAGCGGGAAAGTTTATAGAGTAAGAACCCCAAGTTATTTTTTACGTCTGCTCGGTAAGGATTATTGCGAGCCAATTTGAAGAAATGATCAGCCTTTTCGTAATGTCGAATTATTCGCTCAAACTCCGCATTGCCGTCGCCTGAACTATTAAGCTTTCGAAGCACCATGGCCAATTGATTATGGTATGCGCCCTTGACCGCATTATTAGGGATCTTGTCGAACAGAGCGGTATTTTGAACTAGGATACCCAGTGCTTTATTGAAACGCTCGGCGGACCACTCAACGATCGACAATCGCAATAGAGCTCTCGCTCTAGTATTTCCAGCTGACGTGAGCTTTTCGAGTGATTCAACTAAAATGATACGAGCCTCATCCAAAGCGCCTTCGCGCCAGTAGCAGCAGGCAAGCTCAATTCGCGCAGCCGCCACCTTTTTTCGATCTCCCATGGCTTCAAAAAACTGGATACTCTCACTGATGAGGTTCTTTGCTGCTTCCTGTGCCTCTTTGATTCCTTCCTTACTTCCGATCCACCGTGTCAAAACTCCCGTACATAAGAGAACTTCCGCAGCCACGGATGAATGAAGTGTTTTGGTTTCGGCCCTATCGCCTACGCGCTTCCAAAGGCGACCCATAATTTCCTTTGCGCCTTTGTAATCGCCTCTGTCCTTCAACTCCAGAGCTGCCTGACATCTGACGAGGGCTTCCTCGTTGGCGCTGAGGTGAGCGATGTTGAGTTTTCGTGAGGTTATCCTCATGAGAGTTAGACCCTTCTGTGTGAGTGTAAGAGAGCTTGCTAACGTGACGATGCGGATATTAGTCCCCCTGTCAAGCGCCTTGCAACAACTTCCTGAAATTGCTCTATTCTGTTTTATGTAAGAAGTCTTGCATCCCTCAAATAAGGAGAATATCAATGAAACGCTGTCTCATGGCCTCGGCATTAGCCTGCGTGTTTTCGATTTCAGTGGTCGCCGGCGAAATACCTACTGACGGATCGCCGCAACCTCATTCGCAGTCAACGACTACAGTAACAACAAGTCCGAGTGAAATACCTTCGGACGGTGGGGCGCGGTCAATATCAGACGCCGCTATTTCTGCGATTCTGTCTGCCTTGGGTCTGGCCGCAAACTAACAGAACGAAATCGGTATTGTTTTTGAAAGAGAGACTTTTCGCGGCCTGCTCATCTAAGGCTGCGCCGCACTCACCCTAGCATTACCGAT
>DATNOG010000242.1:0-4528 GCA_035601415.1 Pyrinomonadaceae bacterium
AAAACTGGGTGGTGCTCCTTTACGGGCTGGTCGCCATGGCGCTCTGGCACGCGCCGATTTACGGCTGGGCGCTGCTCGTTTCGGGCTGGGTCCGGCGCGCCACATTTCTCTGGGCCGCATTGCCGCCGCTGGCGATTGCCATATTTGAAAAGATCACCTTCAACACTTCGTACGTTAGCGACCTGTTAAAAGAACGCGTATTCGGTTTTGCGCCGAATGCGTTCGACTTTGGCGGACACCGCGGCATGGCGGTCGATTCGTTTATTCAATTCACGCCCGGCCGATATTTGAGCACGCCAGGTCTCTGGATCGGATTGATCTTCGCCGCGGCATTTGTCATCGCAGCAATCCGGCTGCGCCGCTACCGCGGACCACTTTGATTCGCACGCTTCGGTTCAATCACACAAAAGAAAACCATGAAAATAATTATCAGTATTAGCGCTTGTTCATTATTGTTTGCAGGTCCGCTCTTTGCGTCCTTGCAGGAGCAAAATAAGGCAATCGCGAAGCGCGCGTTCGAAGAAATCCTCAGTCATGGCCGTTTCGAACTCGCAGAGGAGCTTTACGCCAAAGATTTCGTGAACCACGGCATCCGTCGGGAAGCCACCTTGGAAGAAGATCAGGCAGCGCTGAAAGGCTGGCACCAGGCGTTTCCAGATGTTGTCATCGTTCCTGAGAAGCTCATTGCGGAAGGCGACTTGGTCACGATCTACTGGATTGCTCGTGGGACTAATACCGGCACAGGTAACGGGCTCCCGGCAACAGGAAAAAAAGCGGAATTAGCTGGAATTACCATCTGGCGCATCGTCGATAACAAAATCAAAGAGGAATGGTCTGCGTTTGATCAGCTTTCAATGATGCAACAACTCGGGCTGCTCCCAGCCAACAAGTAGCACCAAAAAACAGGAGAAAATCCATGCATCCAACTGTCAAAGCCGCGCGCATCGCGGGCGCCATCTACGCATCGATGATCGTCACAGGTCCGTTCAGTCTGATTTATGTTCCGAACAAACTTATCGTGCGCGGGGACGCTGCCGCGACGGCTGATAATATCCTTGCCCACGAGACTATGTTTCGTCTTTCGATTCTGGCCGACCTCGTCGGGCAAGTGATTTTCATCTGCCTCGCAATTGCCCTCTATCGCTTGCTTAGCAGCGTCAATAAGATCTGGGCTGCGCTGATGGTCGCACTCGTTTTGGTTTCGGCGGCGGTCGGATTTCTCAACACGCTCAATAATATTGGCGCACTGACTCTCTTCCATGGCGCGGATTTCCTTGCGGTCTTCGACAAACCACAACGCGACGCACTCGGAATGTTGTTTGTTCGTCTGCACAGTCAGGGAATCTTGATCGATGAGATGTTCTGGGGATTGTGGCTTTTTCCTTTCGGGTTGCTCGTTTTTCGCTCCGGATTTCTGCCGCGAATCATCGGTGTCTGGTTAATGATCAACTGTTTCGGGTATGTCGTTCTCAGCGTCATCGCATTATTTTTTCATGAATACTACGGACCGGCCTTTAACTGGCTGCAACCGATCCTGTTTGGCGAGCTCGCGATCATGCTATGGCTCCTGATTAAAGGCGCCAAGGTACCGGTGGTGACAACGACGGCCGCGGCAGCCTAGCAAGACTCGGTAGGCCTATGAAGCTAAAGCGTGTTTTAAAGTGGAGTGTCGCCACGATGTTGTTCGCCTTGGTATTGTCGATCTTAGTGGGATTCATCGCCTACTTCCGGTCGACGAATGAGTGTGATGTCAGAAGCGCTCCTGCGATTCATCCGATGAAAGCTATTCGTTTCTGCGAGTATGGTTCAACTGACGTTCTCAAGTTTGAAGATGTTGAAAAGCCTGTTCCGAACGACGATCAAGTCTTGATCAGAGTTCGCGCGGCTTCCCTCAATTTTATTGATCCGGGCTTGATGCGAGGGCCGTGGCCGCTTCGCCTGATGACCGGGTTGCGCAAACCTGAGAGGACACGGCTAGGCACCGATGTGGCCGGCCAGGTTGAAGCGGTTGGCAAAAACGTAACGCTGTTCAAAGCGGGCGACGAAGTTTTTGGCGTGACTCGTTCTTCTATTGCGGAGTATGCGTGTGCTCGCGAGCGAGCATTGGTTATTAGGCCAGTTAATGTGACGTTTGAACAAGCGGGCTGTGTAGGTTGGGCGGGATTCACCGCTTTGCAGGGTCTGCGCAAGGGAAAGATTCAGCCGGGGCAAAAGGTCCTGATCAATGGCGCAACGGGAGGCGTGGGCACTTTCGCTGTCCAGATAGCGAAGTCATTCGGCGCTGAGGTAACGGGCGTATGTAGTACGGGAAAAGTGGAGCTCGTCCGATCAATCGGCGCAGATCACGTCATTGACTACACCAAAGAGGATTTCACCAAAGGTGACCAGCGTTACGACCTGATTTTTGATAACGTTAACAACCACTCCTTCTCCGATCGCCGGCGCGTCTTAACTCCTAATGGCATCTGCGTCCTTGCCGGAATCGGAGGAGCAGGACTACACCCGGGAATGTTGGGGCGTGTGGTTGGGATTCTCAGAGCGGATCTGTTGTCGCGGTTCGTCCGTCAGAAGTTTGTGAGGTATGGTACAAAAACGGACAAAGAGGATCTGAAGTTGTTGAGCGACCTCATGCAAACGGGGAAGGTGACACCCGTCATCGACCGGACTTACAAGTTGAGGGAGACCGCAGAGGCGATGCGGTATTTCGAAGAAGGCCACGCGCGTGGAAAAGTAGTAATCACTGTGGAACACGGCGAGCAGGGGTCGTTAGGCCTATGAAGATAAAGCGTTTTTTCAAGTGGAGTGCAGCCGTCATTTTCGTCGCCTTGGTATTGGTGACATTCATCGCTTACTGGATGTCGACCAATGATTGCGATCATAGACCTGCTCCGAGTAATCCGATGAAGGCCATTACCCATTGCGAGTATGGGGGTCCCGAGGTCTTAAAGGTTGAAGAAATCGAAAAACCGGTTCCGAATGACAACCAAGTCCTGGTAAAAGTTCGCGCGGCTTCGCTCAATCCACTCGATCTCACTATTCGAGGCCCGCTTCTCCTTCGCCCGCTCTTTGGTCTGCGCAAACCAAAGGACACTCGACTAGGTGTCGACTACTCTGGGACCGTCGAAGCAGTTGGCAAAAACGTCACCAATTTCAAACCCGGCGACGAAGTGTTCGGCGGAAAGAACGGGGCCATCGCCGAGTACGTGTGCGTCCTGGCGGACAGAGCAGTTGTTTTGAAGCCGGCAAATATGACATTTGAGCAAGCGGCTTCGGTCCCGGTGGCGGCAATCACCGCGTTGCAAGGCCTTCGTGACAAAGGACGCATTCAATCGGGACAGAAGGTCTTGATCAACGGCGCTTCTGGAGGCGTGGGCACCTTTGCGGTGCAAATCGCCAAGTCGTTTGGGACGGAGGTAACCGGCGTATGCAGCACGCGGAATGTCGATCTTGTCCAATCAATCGGCGCAGACCACGTGATCGACTACACCAAAGAGGATTTCACCAAAACCGATCAACGTTACGATCTCATCTACGATCTCGTTGGGAACCATTCGTTCTCCGAGCGCCGGCGCATTTTAGATCCGAATGGAATCTGCGTCATGGCTGGAATCGGAGGAGCAGGATGGCACGAAGGTTTTGCAACGCGTTTGCTTGGCGAACTCAACGGCTATCTGCGGTCACGGTTCGTTAGCCAGAAGTTCGTCGCCTACATCGCACAGTTCAACAAAGCTGACATGTCGGTCCTGGCCGATCTCTTGCAGACCGGAAAGATGACGCCAGTCATCGACAAGACTTACAAATTGAATGAGACCGCTGAGGCTCTTCGATACCTGGAAACAGGTCACGCGCGAGGCAAAGTCGTCATCAGTTTGGAGAAATAAATGACAACGTGCACGGTCGACAATGCACAACGCACCGCCGCGAAAATCGCGGGAGTCGCCGGGCTGGTCGCATTCGGCCTCGTCGTGTTCGGCAACTACGTATTGCTCGATCCGCTCATCGTCCCGCGCAACGCAGCCGATACTGCCCGAAATATCCTGGCGCACCAAACGCAATTTCGCGTCGCGTTAACATGCTTCATTGCCTACGGAATCGGCAGCGTCGTTTTGCTTAGCGCACTTTATACGATCCTTGCGCCGGTCAATCGTAGCCTTGCCTTTACCGGCGCGTTGTTTCGACTTGTCTTCGCCATTTTGTGGCTCATCGCGCCGCTCAATAGTTTGGCCGCGCTTCGTCTTCTCGGCGACGCGACTTACCTGAAAGTTTTCGAACCGGACCGCTTGCAAGCGCTGGCGCGAGTGCAGCTCGCCGGGAGTTTCGATGATTACTATGTCGGTCTGCCGTTCTTTGGCCTGGCTGCCACTGTTTGCGCGTGGCTGTGGCTAAAGTCGAACTACATTCCGAAAGGACTGGCTATCTTCGGTGTGATCGCGTCCGCCTGGTGCGTACTCTGCGCTTTCATTTTCCTCATTTTCCCGAACTTCAACAAAATTGTTAACGACTACATTTTCGATTCACCGATGGCCAT